>JAGPFF010000034.1 GCA_018056725.1 Anaerolineaceae bacterium | reverse complement strand
CTGAATACATTGATTACTACAATAATCGCAGGATAAAGGTTAAACTAAAAGGACTGAGTCCTGTCCAATTCCGAACTCAATCCTTCATTTCTACTTAACTCTTGTCCAATAAATGGGGTGCACTACACTGGCGGCTGATTTTATTTTCGTAATCCGGGTTTGATGAATTCAAAGAAAAGGACTGCCATCAACCCGATGGCACTGAGGATCATTAACCCAAAGCCCAACCACTGGCGGTCGATCTTTGGCAAAGTTTGGGCAAGCGATAAGGTTTGTGTTGGGGTAGCCGTACCCGGGGTAATCTGATGCGTAGGCGTGGGGGTGAGGGATGGCGTGCGTGTGCGCTGGCGCGGTGTGGTGGTGCGGGTGGGGGTAATCGTGGCAGTCGGTGCCAGACGGATAATGAGGGTTTGACCAACATAGATATTATCCGAAGACAGATTATTCAATTGTTTGATTTGTTCCACGGTCACCCCATACCACTCAGCGATGGTGGATAGAGCCTGCCCGTATTTAACCACGTGAATAATTGAACCATCTGCCTGCGGTGTGGCGACAGACACCGGTTCCACCCAGGGTTCCGAGGTTACCTGGTTCTCACCAGAGGAAGGAGTGGGCGTTCTGACAGAGCCGGATCCGCCTTCACCAATATAGGCAGCGTGAAGGACGTAGTAGGTTGTGCCATCAGACCCGGTGTAGACGCCTGCGCCGACATGGGTGTACTTTTCCTCGGTCATTGGCCACATATGCACCTCATCCGACCAAACGGATTGCAGCCAGCCAAGATCTGCACTGCGCGCACAAGCCATATTTTCTGTGGCAAAGATGGTTGCTCCTCCGCCAAAACCAGCGGCGGCTATCCTTTCGCGAGCTCCACCGATATGAGCGCAAACACCATTTGCTGCCATCTGAGCGGCAGTGGCATAGGCAGTGGAATCGAGGATCGAATCCTCGATCAGCGCGGGCAAACCGTACCCGGTACGAATACCGTTGACCAGGCTGATAATGTCGCCTGCGGAGATTGAGTCCGCTGAAGCAGAAGAAAAGGGCGCTGCCAGTAGCAGCGCGAGAACCAGCAAACAAGATGGGAGGTGGAGAAATAAACGACGCATCAGGCGATAATTATACCCGATGCGCCGGAAATTCCAGTTTTGTCAAGGAAATCAGGTCAGGCTGCGATCTTTGAAGTTGGTGCCCATTGCCTCCGCCATGATCAATAAATCCATTGCAGTGATCATGCCTACGATATTGCCTTGATCATCCGCCACCGGAAGGTGATGAATGCGGCGTTCTTTCATTAAGGCGGCGCAATCGGTAATTTTCATATCTTCCTGAATGGTGATCACCGGTGACGCCATGATATCCTTTACCGTCATCTTGTTGGGGTCATTACCCTGCGCAATGATTTTGTCACAGATATTGATGGAGGTAACAATGCCATATTCGGGGTTTTCTTTTGTTTTCTCGACGATTAAGCTGGTGGCGTAGCGATGGCGCATAATGTGGAGCCCCTCCGAAACACTGGTTTCCGGAGCAACAAAAACGACCAGGTTCTTCATCCAGTCCTTGACAGTTGTTTTTAGCATTCCGTCTCTCCTCGAATCTATTGGTCAGGATGCTCGATTGTTTCTATTACTGTAGTCGATCCACAAAAAAAAGTCAAATGCCCTTTGTCAGACATATTAGGGTATTTCATCAAGTGACCAATCCCATGTGCGCATCCGACCAAGCAGATCATGCGCGGTCAGGTCGAGTTGAATGGGAGTGATAGAGACATATCCCGCCTGAAGGTCGCCAAAATCGGTGCCTTCGTCCGGCACACCGGTGGGGGCTTCCCCGCCAATCCAATAATACGGGCGTCCGCGTGGATCCTCGCGTTTCACCAGCTCGTCACGGTAAATGCGCAACCCCTGCCGTGAAACACGAATCCCTTTGACCTGGTTCACCGGCAAATATGGCACATTGACGTTGAGGAGAACATTTTTAGGAAGAGACTGCTGCTGTAATTTCGCTATGATTTCGCGGGCAGTTAGCGCTGCTGTTGAAAAATCCAGGCTGTTGGTGCCATACTCCGGAGCGTCCAGTGAAATAGCTAAACCTTGCACTCCGGCGATAGCCGCTTCCATTGCCGCGGTTACTGTACCGGAATAAGTAACATCATGCCCGATATTGGCGTTGGGATTAATCCCCGAGACCACAACATCCACTGGTTTTTCAACCACACCCATCAACGCCAGCGCTACGCAATCAGACGGTGCACCATCGCATGCCAGTGCCTGACTGCCATCCGCCAGCAGAGCTGGCTTAACCCGCAGCGGACGGTTGAGTGTCTTTACATGCCCCGAAGCCGACCAGTTATGATCCGGCGCCAGGATAGAGACTTCACCCAGCTTGCGTAATTCCTGCGCCAGAGCCAGTAAGCCTGGTGCATAAACGCCATCATCATTGGTTACCAGAATATGCACGTTTTTCCTAATCATTAATTTTGAATGAATTATACAGCCAGGAACAATTTTACAAGCTGATCAAGAATTATGATATAATCTGTCGGCTGTGGTGATGAGCCACAGACTATTTCATGCGTATTCCGATCTCACCTGCGTGCTGCCAGAGGCAGTGATGGCGAGGCTGAAGAATGCGCTAGACCTAACGCAAAGGAGTGTAACACCCCATGAGTTCTATTATTTCCATGAAGTCACTGTTGGAAAGCGGCGTCCATTTTGGTCACCGCACGAATAAGTGGAATCCCTTGATGCGCCCGTATATCTTTACCGAGCGCAATGGCATCCACATCATCGATTTGCAGCAAACCGTCAAATTGCTCACCACTGCCTATAACCTGGTTCGCGATACCGCAGCCCAGGGAGGAATTATCCTCTTTGTAGGCACCAAACGCCAGGCACAGGAAACCATTACCGAAGAAGCCATCCGCTGTGGAATGCCGTATGTTACCGAGCGCTGGTTGGGTGGCATGGTGACGAACTGGTCCACCATGTTCAACCGCATTCAGGAACTTGAGAAACTCGAGCATATGCGCGATTCCGGTGAGATCAACCGCCTGACCAAAAAGGAAGGATTGCTGATTGAGCGTGAAATTAACCGCCTGCAAACCCGTCTGGCAGGTGTGCGCAACATGAAACGCATTCCAGATTTGATCTTCATAGTGGACGTGATGCGAGAGCACACCGCCGTTCATGAAGCCAACATCAAAGGTATCCCCGTGATCGCGCTGGTTGACACCAACTGCGATCCTCGCAACGTGGATTATGTCATTCCCTCCAATGATGATGCCATCCGGGCGATTAAGCTGCTGGTAGCCAAAATGGCGGATGCCGTCATTGAAGGCAAATCCATGTATAAAGAAGAAGATCACGAAGTTTCAGTAACCGCTGAGACTCCTGCCTCCCGTGCTGCTGCCGGTGTACATCCGCACTTCGAGGAAGAAGTAGAACTCGAAGACGAAGTATTACTTGGGGCTTCCACGCTGGCAAAACTTGGTCCAAAAGCTGATGAGGTTGTTGAGGAAACTGTCGAAGGGATCGAAGAGGAAGCGGACGAAACCGCTGCCAAAGCTCCTAAGGCTCAGAAAACCACTGACGAACCTGAAACTGTTGACGCTGAGTAAAAGCAATTCCCCGGTCCCTGACCGGTGACCAACGATATAATAAGGAAAAGAAAATGGAAATTACCACCGAAATGATCAAATCTTTGCGCGAAACCACCGGCGCTGGCATTCTGGATTGCCGTAAAGCTCTGGAGCAATCCAATGGCGATATCAACGCTGCGATGGATTTTTTGCGTGAAAAAGGGTTGGCCACCGCTACCAAACGTTCCAGCCGCGCTGCTTCAGAAGGAATTGTTGAGTTGTATTCCCATGGAAACGGGCGCGTGGGTGTGATGGTGGAAGTGAACTGCGAAACCGATTTTGTCGGTCGATCTGAAGCCTTTCGCACGCTGGCGCACGAACTCGCCCTGCAAATCGCTGCTTCTTCACCGGAATTCATTCTGGAATCCGATATTCCGCAAGAAGTTATTGACCGCGAGACACGCATCGCCACCGCTAAAGCCAAGGAAGAGGGCAAACCAGAAGCGATTCTGCCCAGAATCGTCGAAGGCGCATTGAAAAAGTACAAGACGGAATTTGTCCTGATGAATCAGGCTTACATCCGTGATGAAGCCATCACCGTACAAGAACTGGTGAATCAAAATATCGCCGCCCTGGGTGAAAACATCATCATCCGCCGCTTTGCCCGCTGGGCACTCGGTGAAACCACGGCGGAGGAAGCCGAATAATTTCCATCAAAGACCAACCTTCCGGTTGGTCTTTTCTTAACCCGAAGGAGGAGCCATGGAGGAACTCAAATACCACCGCATCCTGTTGAAACTGGGGGGTGAATCACTTGCCGGACCGAGCGGAATTGGCATTGACGCTGCACAAGCGAAGGATATTGCCCGCCGCTTGAAGGAAGTCCGCGAGCTTGGTGTCGATATCGCCATCGTCATCGGCGCCGGCAACCTGTGGCGTGGCAAAGTTGGGTTGGAGATGGGGATGGATCAGGCAACCGCTGATTACATGGGCATGCTGGGTACGGTGATGAACGCCCTCGCATTAATGGACGCGCTTGAACATCAGGAGGTGATTACCCGGGTGATGACCTCCATCGAAATGAAAACGGTCGCTGAACCCTATATTCGGCGGCGTGCTATACGCCATCTGGAAAAAGGACGCGTGGTTATTTTCGGCGGAGGTACGGGAAACCCCTACTTCTCCACCGATACGGCTGCCGCCCTGCGGGCAATGGAAATTGGCGCGGACGTATTGATCAAGGCGACAAAAGTCGATGGCGTTTATGACAGCGATCCTAAAGAGAATCCGAACGCGGTGAAGTTTGATGAATTATCCTATATTGATTCCATTAATCTTCGCCTGGGAGTAATGGATTCAACCGCGGTGACGATGTGCATGGAGCACAAATTACCCATCCATGTGCTCAACCTGTGGGATATCGATGCCCTCAAGAAAGCGCTCTATGGCAAAAAAGTTGGTACTATCGTCCATTAAACAGGAAGCAGATGTTACAATCCCCACCGGCAACCCACGGGTTGCCGGTTTTTCAACTCTTTTCATGGCAGATCAAATGGAGATGCAATTAAAGCAAGAAAGCAACATTTGATCCATCCTCTTGCCCTTTTCACTCGCCTCCGCTATAATTTTGCCCATAAGGCAGTGACGGAGGAAAGTAGACCGGGGAAACCCGACAGGGACGCGGGAACTTGGATTGAGATTCCCGCCCGGCAGAAACCGGAGGAAGTTCCCTCCCGAGCCGCTCAGGTGAAGCGCCCATTGGGCGTGCCTGGAATTTTTTCCGGGTAACCTCCGACGTCCATACTGAAGAGTGTTATAGTCTGAGCCGCCTGACCCGGCGTTAACAGGGCTGCCGACACTTTGAAACGGAGTCGGATCAAGCGGGTCACAATTGTGATCAATCAGGGTGGTACCGCGGGAATTTTCCCCGTCCCTTTCTAAAGGACGGGTTACTTTTTTTTTATTGCAGGAGATTGTTATGACAACACCTCAGATCCTGGAAGAGTTGGAACAAGTCAGCCGGATGGCGCTGATGGATCTTGATACCATTCAAAGCGAAGATGCCCTGCTTGCCTGGCGCAATCAGTACCTTGGCAAAAACTCCGTGGTGATGCAAGCCTTTTCCAGACTTGCCACGCTCCCTGCGGTAGATCGCCCGCAAGTGGGTCAGGCTGCCAACCGGGTAAAAACTGAATTGGAAACCGCTTACAACCAGCGCGCTCAATTCCTTAAGGAGACTTCGCTCGCGCGCTCACTCGCTAGCGAGGCGCTCGATGTGACCCTGCCTGGTCGCCCTAAATTGCGGGGACGCCTCCACCCTGACACCCAGATTCTGCGCGAGTTGCTGGATATTTTCAGCGACATGGGTTTTCAGGTCTTCCAGTCGCGCGAAGTGGAAACGGACGAATACAATTTCCAGCTGCTAAACTTCCCAATTGGTCATCCCGCCCGTGACATGCAGGATACTTACTTCCTGGATATGCCTGACCGCGGCGAGAATCCGCTCGTCCTGCGCACGCACACCTCTCCCGGGCAGATCCGCGCCATGCGGGCGATCTCCGCGCTGAACCCGCTTGATCCTCCTCCGGTGCGCGTAATTGTTCCAGGGATGGTGTATCGCTATGAGCAAGTGGATGTGCGCCATGAGACGCAGTTTGACCAGCTTGAAGGGCTGGCAGTTGGAGAGGGCATCACATTCTCCGACCTCAAGGGGACGCTTACGGATATGGCGCGCCGCCTGTTTGGCTCGGATGCGCGCACGCGCTTCCGCGCCTCCTATTTCCCCTTTACAGAACCTTCGGCTGAGTTCGATATCCAGTGCTTCCAGTGCAAAGGGAAAGGTTGCAGTGTCTGTGGGGGTGGATGGTTGGAGATCGGTGGCAGTGGAATGGTGCACCCGGTGGTATTAAAAAATGGCGGTTATGACCCCGAACGGTTCACCGGTTTTGCTTTTGGTTTTGGTGTACAACGTATTGCCATGCTGCGCTATGGCATTAATGACATCTGCTACTTTTGGGATAATGACCTCCGCTTCCTGGAGCAATTTTAATAATTATTGGGTCAATTGAGATTGAAGGCTCAATCCTCAATTCACACCGCTAATGGAGCAAATAGATGAAAGCACCAATATCCTGGCTTAAAGACTTTGTCGAAATTAACCTCCCCATAGCCCAGCTGGCGCATTTGTTAACCATGGCTGGGATGGAAGTGGAAGAAATCCGCATCATTGGGCTGCCCCTGCCCGAACCTGGCAGCACAACCGCCCATGTTACTGGTCTGCCGTGGGATCGCGAGAAGATCGTTGCCGCGGAAGTGACCGAAGTAATGCCCCACCCCAATGCAGACCGGTTGGTACTCTGCCGTTTGCATGACGGTTTACAGGAACATATCGTCCTTACCGGCGCTCCCAACCTGTTCGATTACAAAGGCAAAGGAAGACTTTCCACTCCGCTGAAAGTGGCTTATGCCAGGGAAGGCGCCCAGTTATACGATGGACACCAGGATGGAAACGTGCTTACCACCCTCAAGCGGGCAAAAATTCGCGGCGTGGAATCTTATTCGATGATTTGCTCCGAAAAAGAACTGGGAATTTCTGACGAACATGAAGGAATCCTGTTCCTTGACCCAGCCGTTATACCCGGCACGCCACTGGTGGAGATATTAGGCGATGCGGTTTTGGATGTCAACCTTCTGCCCAGTTTCGCGCGCTGCGCCAGTATGCTCGGGCTAGCACGGGAAATAGCTGCCATCATCGGTCAGAAACTTCGTTCCCCCGATTTCCCCACGATTCCCTGTACTGATGATGCGGAATTCGCTGAACTGGAAATTACCGCCCCTGACCTGAACCCACGCTTTGTACTCGGATTAATCCGGGATGTTAGAATTGAATCCAGCCCGGTGGGGGTTCAACACCGGCTCAAACTGGCAGGCATGCGCCCGATCAATAACATCGTAGACGCAACCAATTACGCTATGCTTGAACTTGGCGAACCGCTGCATGCTTTCGACTACGATGTGTTACAAAGACGTGCCGGAGGGAAAAAAGTTCATATCCTTACCCGCCCCGCCCGGAAGGGAGAAAAACTTACCACCCTGGATGGCATTGAAAGAACTCTTGATGAAGGTACGATTCTTGTCTGTGATTCAGCGGGCATTCTTTCACTGGCAGGCGTGATGGGAGGACTGGAATCAGAGGTGTCTGAAGCTACACGCAATATTCTACTGGAAGGGGCGTCGTGGAATATGATCCATATCCGGCGAACCGCCAAAGCGCAAAATCTTCCTTCCGAGGCGTCATACCGTTTCACACGCGGTGTGCATCCCGCAATGGCGGAAAGCGGTGTATGCCGTGGTTTGGATCTGATGAGCCACTGGTCTGGCGGAAAGGTGAATTCACACCTGGTGGATGCTTACCCGCAACCGCCCATCTCGCCTACAATTGAAATTACCCCCAGAGATGTGAAACGCTGGTTGGGACTTGACCTCCCTCCGGTGCGTATGGCTGAATTGCTCTCACGCCTTGAATTCGCGGTTGAAATCAGTGGAGAGTCAGTGCGTGCCACCTGCCCGAAGCATCGAATGGATATCGGTGAGGGGATCACCGGCAAGGCAGATCTGGTGGAAGAGATTGCCCGGATTCATGGATATGACAACATTCCTGAAACACGCATCAAAGACCGATTGCCGCTTCAACAGGGAAATCCCGAACTCAAACACACGGAGACTCTCCGCGATTTGCTGGTAGGGCTGGGGATGCAGGAAATCATCAATTATCGTTGGACGACCCCGGAAAGAGAAAGCCGCCGCCTTCCAGGGTTTGCCTCACAGGACGATCAACCTTACTTGAAAATCGCCAACCCGCTGGCGTATGAAAAGGCGTTCCTGCGCCACAGCGTGCTAGCCAGTGTGCTGGATACCGCGGAACGAAATTCACGCCGTACTTTCCGCCTGGCACTGTTCGAACTCGGTCCTGTCTTTCTCCACTCCGAAGATCCAAGCGGCTTACCTGACGAATCCAATCGCCTCTGCCTCCTGCTCGCTGGTCAACGTAGCCTGAAAGGCTGGCAAAATGCCGATACCACACCGATGGATTTCTTTGATCTTAAGGGAATCCTGGAAGCCATGCTGGCAGGTTTGCACATTCAGACGGTTCGTTTCGAGCCTGGCAGTCATCCAAGCTTCCACCCCGGTAAATGCGCCGTGGTGCGCGTGGGTGAACAACAACTTGGCGTATTTGGTGAAATACACCCGGCGGTGCGTGCGCATTACGACTGGGGAGACACGTTCAAATATCCCATCCTCGCTGCTGATCTTGATGCTGACAGATTGATGGCACTGATCCCCGATCAGTTTAGCACTCGTGACGTGCCATCCTTCCCTGCAGTGGTGGAAGACCTGGCAATCGTGCTGGATGAAACTATCTCCGCCGCTCAGGTTGAGACTCTGATCCGTCAGGTGGGAGGCAGACTGGTGACGGAGGTGGAGCTCTTTGACATTTTCCGCGGCGATCAGATTGGCAGTGGCAAGAAAAGCCTGGCATACCGGCTGACCTTTCAGGCTGCTGATCGTACACTCACCGATCAGGAAGTCGCTCAGGTGCGTAATCGTATTCTCAAACGGTTGGAACAGGAACTCACTGCAAAATTGCGTAGTTAACTTTCGCGGGGTCTGACATCAGACCCCGCAATTGTTTCCCTTAAGGAGAATGATCCTGGTTGTATTTACTAGAGAACAAATATATAATTAATTAAATGAAAATATAAGTTGAAGAAAGGAGCATTTTCACCCAGGATAATATGAAACGCCTTCCTTTAGGGATCAAGTTTTTCCTGCTGGTTTTGATCCTGGCAATTCCCACTCTGACAGTTCTCGCCAACGCCCTCCCACTCCCATTTCAGCTATACTTGCGTTTTTACTCCGATACCCAAACCAATCCAAAAGTGACGGGGGTGCAACTCGTCGGCTGCGCAGATAAGAATTGCTCAGAACCTCAAAACCTGACACAGGTTGGAGACTGTTCGGCTGCTGGTTTTCTATCCAGTAATCCACTTCTCACTGAGGATTGGTCACTGCGATGCACAGACACACGCTGCCTGTTGGAATCTTCGTTTCGCAGGCATAACAACCTTCCCGCGATGATTCAAATTCGCGTCATGACCGACGCGGACATGTTCATCACCGAAGCAATCCCCCCGCCGGACTGTGATTACTGCACCACCGCCTGGAAGGTCAATCTCAGCACACCCGGAGCAGCAATCTCAATCGATGAAACGTTTACTGACCCAAGAGATGCTTTCCATAATTTTTGGAGCACGTACTTATTCACGATCCTGGTGGAAGTTGGGACTGCCTACCTGGTGGTGCGGTTGATCAAAACCTACTCCCCGCTTGCAGTGAAAAACGTTTTACCTGCTGTGTTCGTCGCCAACCTGCTGGCTTACCCCATTTCATGGCTGGTCATTCCCACTTTTGGTCAATTTCAGACGGATGCGAACCGTAAGATCAGCCTGATGGTGATTGTGCTGATCGTCCTTTTAACCATCGTTGCGCTATTCCTCCATCAGCGCCGCCATACTGTCAAGAAAATTGTCAAAATCCTGCTGTGGATTGCAATTCCGGTGGTAGCAGTGTTATTCTTGATTGGGTTCTTTTTTGTCACCTATAGCAATTACGAAATTCACGTCGATGGTCTGCCATGGGTGTCAATCATTCTGCTGGCGGAACTTTTTGCCATCCTCTTCGAGGCATTCCTGCTCTCAAAATGGAATAAAGACCTCCTGAGTTTTAATAAGTTTCTTGGGTTGAGTTTCATCACCAATGCCGTCAGTTTCGCATTGGGATGGCTGGTTTTTTAAGCCAGCGAGTGGTGATCTCCAGAATTCAGATAGAGTAAATAATAAAAATGACCTGCCTTAATCAGGCAGGTCTCATTGGCTGCAGGCGAATGGCATCCTTAATGGTGATGCTTTTCTGCCCTCAGTTTTTCTTCCTGAATCTGGCGATGGGTGCCATCACACAAAGGCTTAATGCCCGATTGCCCGCAGCTGCACAGAGTGACCCGGTTTCGCGTTTCAAAGGGTTGCTGATCGGAACGTTCCACTTCAATGTAACCGGTAACCCATAAAGGTCCCTGAATTGGACCTTCGGCGGTGATCTCCGTGGTGACGGCAATTTGGGCAGGCAGGTCAGCTTCAATGTCCTCTCCCTCAGGGGTCAAAGAGTAGGCGTAAGTGCCACTTGGACAGCGGTCGATCATTGCCATGATTTCGGCACGGACCGCCGGCTCATCGGTATGGGCAAGCATGCGCATAATGTTCGTTTTACGATTCCCACAAAAGCCCGCATCCATGCACAGGCTGTGGTCATCTTTTACTACAATACCCTTACCGCTTTCCGCATATTGCCGTTCAACATAGGTATTGGTGGGTGCGGTCTCCGTACCATCAAAACCAATGACTTTATGGGTTCCATCACAGAATGGCTTATTGTTCGAATGACCGCAACGGCATAGGGAGTATGGACTTTGAACGGGGATTTCTTCATCCACTTTCCAGTTCAAGGGTTCCCCGTATTCCGATACAATTTGTGATTTCTTAACCAGTGGTATGTCTCCTTCGACTCGATAAGATCCGTTTGGACGAATAATGATTTTCCCTTTGGAGTATTTTTTTGTCTTCATGATTCTCTCCTATTCCTGATAAGCTCCCAGGCAGGCAAATATGCGATCAATATCGATTTCAGTAAGTTTCTCATAAGCTTCAGATGCCCCAAGATTCTCGTCCAGTTGTTCCAGCCGGGTGGCGCCGGTGATCACGGAAGAGACTTCTTTGCGGCGCAAAATCCAGGCAATTGCCAGCTGTGCCGGGGTAATATCCAGGTCGGTGGCAATCTCCGTCAGGCATTTGACAATTTCAATGCGTTCCGGAGTGATGCGATCACGAATCCAGCTATAATCGTCAAGCGAGGCACGGCTGCCCTTAGGAACGCCATTATTGTATTTGCCGGAGAGAATACCATAATACAGTGGTGAGAAGGTGGTCAACCCCATGCCCAGTTCACGTACAACAGGCATGATCGTGTCTTCAACACGTTTGCGATGAAAGATATTGTATTGGGGTTGATCCATAGTGGGCGGGATTAACCCAAATTGCCTGGCAATGCCGTGCGCCTGCATGATCTGACTGGCTTCCCATTCAGAAGTGCCCCAGTAAAGCACCTTGCCCTGATGGATCAGATCGGTCATCGTCCGTACCACTTCCTCCACCGGAGTATCCGGATCAAAGCGATGGCAGAAATAGAGATCCACATAATCGGTTCCCAGACGCTTGAGGCTGGCATGAATGGATTCGGTAATATGCTTGCGCGAAAGCCCGCGCCCGTTAGGTCCGCGCATCGTCGGCCAGAAAACTTTGCTTGAGATGACCAATTCTTCTCGCTGCATGCTGGCAATCGCCTTGCCCATTACAATCTCCGCCTGACCGTTGGCGTACATGTCAGCGTTATCGAAGAAATTGATTCCCTGGTCAAAAGCCTCTTTGATCAGGCTGATAGCGGTCATTTCATCAATCTGGTTGCCAAAAGTTACCCAGGCGCCAAGCGAGATTTCGCTTACTTTGATCCCCGATTGTCCAAGTCGTCGATAATGCATTTTTATTCCTCCTCCTTCGTTCCATCCCCAATATTCAGCGGTTTCCATTTAGATTCATCCGCCCGCAGCCGGTGCATACCACCGCCACGCTGGTGAAGCAGATCAAAATGCTCAGGTTTGATGGTCATTCCTTCTCCATCCAATAGCCCGCTCACACCTGATTGCCCCGGTTCCGCCCGTTTATTCTGGCAATACGTACAGGTATTAGGATCGTGCGCTTGATAATCCTGTGGTTCTTCATAGGTTGTAATGTAACCCTCATAATTGCGCAGCACAATTTTGTGGTCGGAGGAGCTGATGTGATAATTGGGCATGACCGGAATCTTCCCTCCCCCTCCGGGGGCGTCAATCACATAGGTTGGCACAGCAAACCCGGAGGTATGACCCCGCAAGCCTTCAATGATTTCAATTCCTTTGGCTACCGGCGTACGGAAGTGACCTGCCCCAGCCACCAAATCACACTGATAGAGATAATACGGGCGCACGCGTATGCGTACCAGTTTCTGCACCAGGTCGCGCTGGATATGGACACAATCATTAACGCCTGCCAGTAATACGGATTGGTTGCCCAACGGAATGCCCGCGCGTGTCAATTTATCCGCTGCCTGAGCCAGTTCGAGTGAAATTTCATTGGGATGATTGACATGGATATTCATCCATAACGGATGAAAGCGCTGCAGCATGTCAGTCAGTTCATCCGTCACACGCATCGGCATAAAGACAGGCACTCGTGAACCGATGCGCAGCACCTCAATGTGGGGGATTTCCCGCAGACGGGTGAGCAATTCCTCCAACAGTTTTGGCGCCAGGGTCAACGGGTCACCACCTGAAAGGAGCACGTCACGCACCTGGGGGGTACGTTTAAGATAATCAATCTGGGCTTCAAACTCACTGCGGGAAAAGGTCTGGTTCGGGTCTCCTACAATGCGGGCGCGGGTGCAATAACGGCAATAAGAAGCGCATTGAGTCGTGACAAGCATTAATACCCGGTCAGGATAACGGTGCACCAGCCCTGGAACCGGAGAGTGACGATCTTCGGAAAGCGAATCCTCCATCATGCCAGTGAAGGCATCAATCTCCCCGGCAGTGGGGATAATCTGGCGGCGGATGGGGTCTTGCGGATCCTCCGGATTAATCAGTGAAACATAGTAAGGAGTGACATCCACACGGAACAAGCCTGGCGAATTAAGCGCTTTGCGCTCGCTCTCCGTGAGCTTAAAGACCTGTTCAAAATCTTCCACCGAATTCAACCGGTTGCTGAGCTGCCAGCGCCAGTCGTTCCATTTTTCATCTGGAACATCAGCAAAGACCGGGGCGCGCTTTGACACAAAAGGTGTCGGGGACATGGACTCTCCTGTGATTGTGAATTGATTTTCATTAATCATTTTAAAGGTTAATCAGACAAGGGTCAACTATAAGCAACAAAGACGGGCATTCCTGCTTCGCCCGTCTTTGTGTGTTAAGGTACGGAATTCATTTCAATCGACCTGGTAGGGTACTTCTGTGATGACGATATTCTTACGATGCAGTAAAGCTTTGCGCAACGTTTCCGCCGTGCGCATGTGCAGGAAGTTCGTCCACCAATGGTGTGGGACAAATTGAGGCACAACCAGGGTGATAATCTCATTTGGAGCCATGACAGCCGAGATTTTATCGATGTATTCCAGCAGCGGTTCCAAAAACAACCGGTAGGGAGAATCCAATACCACAAGACGATATCCATCCCCCCAGGTTTCCCATTTGGTCTTTACTTTCTCGGTTTCAACGGGATCAATGGAAACATGGACGACTGTAATGTCATCCGAGATGGAACTGGCAAATTGCAGCCCGGCAAGCGTTCCGTTGTGCACTCCACTAATGGGCATGATCACCCGGTTGCGTCCGATCTTCCGTTTCACCGGATTGTGCTCCAACGATAGGCTGCGGGCGAGGTGGGTGTAATGATGGTGAATCTGGGTAAAAATGGCGACCAATAACGGAATCAGGATAATGATCACCCAGGCACCATCTTTAAATTTGGTTACCGCAAAGATGACTGCCACAATGGCAGTACTAAATGCGCCAATCCCATTAATAATCAATTTATGGACCCAACCCTTGTCAAACCTGATGGTTGAGCCACGTTCCACAATTTCTTCACCCTCTTTCAAATGACCGGATTTCCACCAGCGGCGTGACATACCTGTTTGAGACAGGGTAAAGGAGAGAAACACACCAATAGCGTAAAGCGGAATCAGGTTGGTAACACTGGCACGAAAGCCGATCACGAGCAGCGAAGCAATCAATGCCAGCAGGACAATCCCACCGGAATAGACCAGACGGCTGCCGCGAAAAGTAAGCTGGCGTGGAAGGAACCCGTCAGCTGCCTGCAAAGCACTCAAGCGGGGAAAGTCAGCAAAAGCCGTATTCGCCGCCATAATCAGGATGACGGTCGTGGCGCTTACAGTAAGGATGTAGAGCAATCCCCTCCCCTGATAAATCGTGCGCACCAATTGAGAAATAATTGTTTCACTTTCGGCAGGGATTGCGCCAATATGCGTGCTCAGGAAGGTGATTCCTAACAACAGACTCCCCAGAATCACCGACATCCAGATCAAAGTGATCCCGGCATTCTTGCTGTGTGGCTCTTTAAATGCTGTAACACCATTAGAAATGGCTTCAACACCGGTAATGGATGCCGTACCATTGGCAAACGCCCTCAGAATCAAGAATAATGTGAGCGGTTGCAGGGCTTCAACTTCAAGCGCGGGAGGATTCATGACCATACCCAACCCACCGGTGAAGTATCGGATAAACCCCATGATAACCGTTGCAAACATCATCACCAGAAAGAAATAAGTTGGAATGGCAAATGTAATCCCGGACTCTTTAACCCCTCTTAAATTAATCAGCATCACCATCATAATCAAACCCACCGCCAGTACAACCCGGTACGAGTCCAGAGCTGGAAAAGCTGAAACCAACTGCGCCACACCGGAGGAAATTGAGACCGCGACAGTTAGAATGTAATCGGTTAGCAGCGCCGCCCCGGCGACCTGGGCAGGGATTTCACCCAGGTTATCCCGCGCGACAATGTATGCACCGCCACCACCAGGATAAGCATGAATGGTCTGTTCGTATGAAAAGGTTAAGATTGTTAAAAGGACAACAATGCCAAACGCCAGGGGCAGCGCCAAGTGCAAATACTGCGTGCCCGCAGTGGCTAAAATCAACATCATTTCTTGTGGTCCGTACGCCACTGATGACATTGCGTCGGAACTGAACACCGCCAGCCCAATTAGTTTTCCAATCGTTTGGTGAGGCGCGTCCGCCGTTGCCAGAGGTCGTCCGATCAACCAGGTTTGCAGCGAAGTTTTAGGAACGTGGCTGGTGGGTTCTTGAAAGATGTTTTCTGAATTGTCGTTATCAACCATTGATAATTTCTCCTAATCAATGACGTGTATTATAGTCTACAGTAGGAGGACAGAGTGAAAAATCTCTCCTTTCTTACCACCATTAATATTTTATTAGAACTATACAGCCTTCCTTGACTTGAAAATTACGCCATGTTATCATTATTGCCGGGAATTTAGCACTCAAACCTTTAGAGTGCTAATATTTAAACATGACTGAAATAACAGACCGTCAACAATTCTTACTTTCACTTGTCATCCACGAGTATGTCCGTTCAGCATCTCCGGTTGGCTCGAAGCATGTCGTTGATGAATATCACCTGGATATGAGTTCGGCGACTGTGCGTAACGAGATGGCTGTACTCACTGAGATGGGCTATCTTCGCCAACCGCACCTTTCCGCCGGGCGCGTACCTACCGAGGATGGTTACCGGTTGTTTGTTAGCCATATGGTGCAAGAAACCGAATTACCGGATTCAACCCGACGCATGATTACCCACCAGTTCTATCAGATGCGACAGGATGTAGAAGGCTGGACGCGTCTGGCAGCCTCCGTCCTTGCGCATCAATCTCGTGCCGCCTCACTCGTTACCGCTCCTCACCCCGAAGAATCGCGATTCAAGCACCTGGAGCTCATTGCAGCCCGGGGACATCAAGTGTTGATGGTATTGGTATTGATGGGGGGAGAGATTCTACAGCGCTTCATCAGTCTTGCTGAGCCTGTTCCACAGGAACTTCTATCCTCAACAGCCGACCGGCTTAATAGTCTCTACACTGGCAAGAAGATCCTGGAAATCACATCAGACACCACACCACTCAACCCGCTTGAACAGGACTTTCTGCACTCGATTATTGAAGAGATGGAGCAGGCGAACGCCATGGTTTCAGGCGAAGTAGTCCTTGACGGATTGACAAACGTGCTTGCCGAACCCGAATTCGCTGCCTCCGATGAAGCCCGGCGGGCGTTGCGTGTGCTGGAAGAGAAACCGCTCTTAAACGAAATCCTTTCTAAAACGGTTTTGCAGGGAAATTCCCAAGGAGGCGTGCAGGTGCTGATTGGCGGCGAAGGAATTTACGATGCGCTGTCTCAGGTTTCCATTGTGCTTGCCCGTTATGGAACCCCTGGGCTGGCTACCGGAACGCTTGGTGTTCTTGGACCGATGCGCATGCCTTATGGCAGGACTATTTCGATCGTTCGTTTCCTATCCAGTCTGCTCTCTGATCTGGTGAACGATACGATCGTCGAATAAATATTACATCATCACTCAAGGAAGAAATTATGGAAGAAACCAAAAAACCCGGCGAAAGAACCCGACATGCTCACCCAGCAGAAAAGCCAACCGCGGCTGAAGAAACCTCCTGTGAAAAATTGCAGCAGGAAATTGAAGCTCTTAATTCCCGATTGGAGGATGCGCAAAAGGAAGCTGCCACCAATTTGGACGGCTGGCAGCGCGAAAGAGCTGAATTTTCCAATTACAGAAAAAGGATTGACCGCGATCATGCCCAAACGAGGCAGGATATTACCGGACAAATCATCAAGAAATACCTTGTCATCCTGGATGATCTGGAACTCGCCCTTAAAGACAAACCCAAAGATCCCCCCGGATGCGCCTGGGCGGAAGGGATCGAATTAATTGCCAGAAAATTGTATTCAATCCTTGAAAGCGAAGGGGTTCAAAAAATTTGCGAAAATAAGGTTCCTTTCGATCCAAATATCCATGAGGCAATTTCCCATGAGGAAAATCCGGATTTTGCCAGCGGCGAAGTGATCGAAGTGGTACGTCAGGGATACAAACTCGGCGATCGCACCTTGCGCCCTGCAATGGTGCGGGTGGCTAAATAGAAAACTAAAAAAAGAAGAGGATTTTGAAATTATGGCAAAAATAATTGGCATTGATCTCGGTACCACAAACTCAGTCGTGGCAGTAATGAGCGGCGGTGAACCGGTTGTTATTCCTTCTGCCGAAGGGGAACGCCTCATTCCATCCGTCGTAGCGGTGAACAAAAATCATGAAAGGATTGTCGGGCGGGCTGCCCGCAACCAGGCAATTGTCAATCCTGAAAATACCATTTTCTCAATCAAACGGTTGATGGGGCGGAAATATAATGACCCCGAGGTCCAGCGTACGATCAGCCGCGTTCCCTATAAGATCAGCGCGGCGAGTAATGGAGATGTGCGGGTGACGCTGGACGGGAAAGAGTACAGCCCTCCGGAAATCAGCGCCATGATTTTAGGGAAGCTCAAAGCAGATGCCGAAGCCTACCTGGGTGAAGCGGTAAATCAAGCCGTAATAACAGTTCCGGCTTATTTTAACGACTCACAACGCAACGCTACCAAAGATGCCGGTCGCATCGCCGGGTTGGAAGTTCTGCGCATCATCAACGAGCCCACTGCTTCTTCACTGGCTTATGGGCTGGACAAGAAGAAGAATGAGATCATTGCCGTTTACGACCTTGGCGGGGGTACCTTTGATATCTCCGTGCTGGATGTTGGCGAGGGTGTTTTCCAGGTTCGCTCAACCAATGGTGATACCTTCCTGGGTGGTGATGACTTTGACCAGCGCATTATGGATTACCTGATTGACGAATTCAAAAAAGTCAACGGAATTGATATTCGAAGCGACCGCCAGGCTTTACAGCGTCTAAAGGAAGCAGCCGAGAAGGCAAAAATTGAACTTTCAACCGTGCAGCAAACCGAGATCAACCTGCCTTATCTGACAGCGGACGCTACCGGTCCAAAGCACCTTGTCCTTACCCTCACACGCGCCAAACTTGAGCAATTAACGGCGGATTTGGTGCAAAAAACGTTGGATCCAATCCGGCGTGCACTCTCCGATGCTGGCTTAAAGTCCTCGGAGATTAACGAAGTGGTGCTGGTAGGTGGCATGATTCGGATGCCGGCAGTTCAGGAAGCTGTAAGACGTGAATTTGGTCGCGAGCCGCACAAAGGCGTCAACCCCGACGAAGTAGTTGCCATTGGCGCTGCCATCCAGGCAGGCGTGCTGGGTGGAGATGTGAAAGACATTCTGCTGCTGGATGTAACCCCCCTCACCCTCTCAGTGGAAACCCTTGGTGGCGTCTCAACACCTCTTATTGAGCGCAATACCACCATCCCTACCCGCAAGAGCCAGGTTTTTTCGACCGCCTCAGATGGTCAGACGCAGGTGGAAATTCACGTCCTGCAGGGCGAACGCCCGATGGCAGCAGATAATAAATCGCTGGGCAAGTTTTACCTGGATGGGATCCCCTCCGCTCCTCGCGGAGTTCCTCAGATCGAAGTAACTTTCGATATTGACGCCAACGGGATTCTTAACGTGACAGCACTTGATAAAGCGACCAATCGCTCCCAGCACATCACCATCACCGCCTCCAGTGGTCTTACGGAATCAGAAATTCAGAAGATGAAATCGGATGCCGAAGCTCATGCTGAAGAAGACCGGCGGCGGAAGGAACTGGTGGAAGTTCGCAACAATGCGGATAACACAATTTACGCCGCTGAAAAATTGCTGCGCGAGAATGGTGACAAAATCCCCGAAAACCTTAAAAAGGAAGTCGAGGAGAGTGTAAGCAAACTGCGTGGAACGACAGGCGAGGAGAATGCCGATCAGATTCGTACCGCCACGGAAAACCTGAATCAGGTGATTCAGAAGATCGGTGCAAGTATGTACCAGCAGCCTGAGAGTGGAGCGCAGGAGAGTGGCGGGGCATCCGGTGCGGATCAATCCGGAACATCCGGTGGTAATCCACCCACGGGTGAATCCGGTGACGTGGTGGATGGCGAATTCAAGAATCTTTAATTCGATTAATATGGAATCAGTTTGGCATTTTCGGCACAATTGCGAAAATGTCAAACTGATTATTCTTATCCATCCAGTTTATGAGATAATTTGATGTTTATCGATTGAGGATAAGAAGGTATGAGTGTATGACAACAAAACGCGATTATTATGAAGTTCTGGGCGTCAACCGGAATGCTTCTCCAGAAGAACTAAAATCCGCCTTTCGCTCAATGGCGAGGCAGTATCACCCCGATGTAAACAAGGAATCGGACGCCGAGGAAAAGTTCAAAGAAGTTAATGAAGCTTATGCCGTGCTCTCGGATGCGGATAAAAGACGCGCCTATGACCAGTTTGGTTTCGCTGGGGTAAATAATGCCGGCGGTGTGCCGGATTGGTCTTCGATGGATTTTGCCGATATTTTTGGTGAGTTTTTTGGATTTGCCACCGGAGCCTCACGGCAGCGTCAAAACGCTCCCCGTCGTGGGCAGGATCTGGCTTACACCCTCACGTTGGAATTTGAAGAAGCCATTTTCGGGACCGAGAAGGAAATTGAGATCACCCGGGATGAAGTCTGCAGTACCTGTAATGGGAAAGGATATGAACCCGGCACCACTCCGGTAAAGTGCACCAATTGCGGTGGGCGCGGTGAAATTCGCCAGGTGCGCCAGACCTTCCTGGGATCCATGGTGCAGGTAGTCACCTGCCCAACATGCGGTGGACGGGGTGAAATCATCACCACCCCCTGCCATACCTGCCGAGGACGCGGATTGGAACGCAAGACCGTGAAGCGTAATGTAGCCGTTCCAGCGGGAGTGGATAACGGCACCCAGATTCGCCTCGCTGGAGAAGGTCAGCCCGGCATCAATGGTGGACCCACAGGTAACCTGTATATTGAGGTGAAAGTAAAACCACATAAATTCTTCCACCGCAAAGGAAATGATATTTATCTCGATTTGAATATCAATATTGCTCAAGCTTCACTTGGAGCGGAGATCGACATCCCAACCGTGGATGGCTCCACCAAACTGAAAATTCCTGCCGGTACGCAGCCTGGCAAGGTGTTTGTCTTACGCGGTAAAGGCAGCCCCATTCTGCGCAGCAGCCAACGCGGAGATCAGCAGGTGATCGTCAATGTGGAAATCCCGACCCATCTCACTGAGGAGCAACGCAAGCATTTTGAAGCCCTTGCGGAATCCATGGGTACGGAAGTGCGCCCGCAGGAAAAAGGTTTTTTTGATACCCTAAAAGAGGTTTTCGGTGGATGATGCAAAATGGTTGCAAATATCGCTGACAGTGGATGGCGAACTGGCGGAAGCTGTGGCGGAAGTGTTGGATCGGTTTACCAGCGGCGGCGTGGTGGTAGAAAGCAACGTAAAATACAACGACGCGGAAGATGAAGGAACCCCGTACGGACCAGTTAAGGTTTACGGGTATCTGATCCTGGATGAGAAAATCGAAGAAAACCGCGGCAAGCTCGAAGAAGCATTATGGCATCTTAACACCATCCGTGAACTTCCGGCGCCTGAATACACGCGCATAGCGGATGAAAATTGGATGGCGGCGTGGAAGGATCATTACCATCCCATCCCCATCGGAAAAAAGCTGCTCGTTCTTCCCGCCTGGATTGAACCGGAAGATGACGTGCGGGTGCCGGTAAAGATTGACCCAAGTATGGCTTTTGGCACTGGAACTCATCCTTCCACCCAATTATGCCTGGAATTGATTGAAACCTATACCCTTGCCGGAAAGCCGGTAATCGATGTGGGTTGCGGTTCTGGTATCCTCTCCATTGCGGCGCTTAAACTTGGTGCCAGCAAGGCGATTTGTGTTGATATTGATGCCGCCGCCATCAAAGCTACCCACGAAAATGGACAGAGAAATGAGGTTGACCAATGGATTGAAGCCGGGCAAGGATCCATTGAGGAAATAAAAACCGGTCAATTCACCGTCAGACAGGCACCCCTCGTGTTGGCAAATATCCTCGCCCCTGTTCTCATCCGTCTTTTCCGGGATGGACTGGCTGACCTGGTCTCCACAGAAGGGGTGATCATTCTGGCTGGAATCCTCGCCGAACAGGCTGAAAGCGTGCGCGCTGCCGCAGAAACCTATGGTTTGGAGTTCGTCGAAATGCGTCAAATCGAAGATTGGGTCGCTTTGGTGATGAAAAAAGAAATTTCGCCAGCGTAATTTGGCATCAGGAAAGCTAGCGGATTGAACAGGGTGATGCAGAATTTGCAGATCCGTTCCGTGGAAATGGAAGATGCCCAGGATCTTTGCGCCATCTACAATCCATTCATTACGGGTACAAATATCACTTTTGAAGAAACGCCCGTAGATACCCTTGAAATGAAAAGGCGTATCGCCCGGGTGCGCGAGGAGACCCTCCCCTGGTTTTGCGCCGAAGTGAATCACAAGCTTGCCGGTTACGCCTACGCCACCCAATGGCGTGAACGCTCCGCCTATCGGTTTACAGTAGAAAGCACAATTTATCTCTCACCAGAATATGCCGGAAAAGGGCTGGGGGAAAATTTGTACTCCGTTTTATTGGAAAGAATCCAGGCGGCAGGCAAGCGCAACGTCATCGCCGTCATCACACTCCCCAATCCTGCCAGTATCGCCCTACATGAGAAATTAGGTTTTATTAAAACCGCACATTTTCCAGAGGTTGGATTTAAATTTAATCGTTGGCTTGATGTTGGTTACTGGCAATTAAGCTTCTCGATGGACCCAGATCAATCCAGCCCACTCGATGAGAAACCAACATCATGAGGAATAGACGCTTCGAAAAGGCGCAGCTTTTTCCAGATCACCCACGAATTCTGGCAAGTTATGATGCCCGATGAGCTGTCGAATTGCCATGACCTCGCCATTGTGATGCCAGTAATGGTAAATCAAACGCAGC
>JAGPFF010000033.1 GCA_018056725.1 Anaerolineaceae bacterium | reverse complement strand
AAACCCGTGAAAACGGGTTTTTTAGATTGAGAGAGGTTCTCATACCCATTGCGGGGTACAACGTCCTTTGCCCCCAGCCAAACGAAAAGCCCGTGAAAACGGGTTTTTTAGATTGAGAGAGGTTCTCATACCCCTGCGGGGTACGGCGTCCTTTGCCCCCAGCCAAACGAAAAACCCGTTTTCACGGGTTTATTAACGCTTATTTCCTGGAGGAATAACTGGCTTTGGGCGGATCGTTTACCAGTATGGCGAGAGTGAGACTCGCAACCATCGCAAAAGCCGCCGAAGTGATAAATGTGATGGAATAACCAAAGGCGTCTGCCAGAACCCCGCCGAGCAGGGGCGCCAGAATGGTAGCCGGTGATATCAAGGTGTTTGACATGCCAACATAAGTGGGGCGTTGAGATTCCTCGCCGAATTCCAACGAAATCGTAATTCCTATTGTCCAGAAGGCTGTACTTGCAATCCCATTCAAAATGAACACAAGTGAAAAGAGGTAGGTGTCAGTAATAAACAATGCCAGAAGGGCACTTATTGCAGCGCTAATGCTTCCCAGCACCAGCACCCATTTTCGTGACCAAC
This sequence comes from Anaerolineaceae bacterium, assembly GCA_018056725.1. Classification (GTDB taxonomy): domain Bacteria; phylum Chloroflexota; class Anaerolineae; order Anaerolineales; family Anaerolineaceae; genus UBA6107. Next base: position 22,681 of record JAGPFF010000033.1, on the reverse strand, counting down.
GATCCGAAAGCCTTCCCAACAAGGGGTTCATGACCACCTGGGTGATGAGCAAAATGCTGGTCATCAAGCCGACTTGAACGGAAGTCATACCCACCTGTCTGACGGCGTAAACCGCATAAAAGGCGGTCGCCATCATTCCAAACTGTGAGAAGAACCGGCTGACGAGGAAGTTTCTGAACGATTTGTCTTGTCGGAGGATCACCTTGATGTCGTGCCATAGCGGGTGCGGAGAGACAGCTTCAGGTTTAATCACTCTGGGTGATTCGTGTGTCCAATTTAGGAAAAACCAGGAAAAGATGTAAAGACCGGTTGTGATAAAAAAGCACGAGGCAAAATCAAAAGGAGGTTTCAGTGTTACCAACAGGAGACCAGCCAGATAAGCCCCTACACTCGCCAGCAGGTTTGATCCGGCAGATTGGGCGCCAAAAAATGTTGCCAGAATATTGCCTGGAATTACTTTGCTGATCATGATTTGCCAGGCATTAGCGGTGAAGCCCGACCCAAGACCCTGCCAGACGAGCAGCAAGAAAGTGAGAATCAAAGCTGTTTTTGCACCGATTAGAGGCAATAACAGGCTGACAATGCCCAGACCAAAAATAGGCAGGCGTTCGTGAATTGTGGCTTTGACCACGAAGGGTTTTACCCGCTCCATTTTGGAGATTCTTTTGGCGAGCAATAATTGGGGCAATTGCCAACCCATGTTATGGATGGCAGGAATTAACCCGATCAGGGTGGCTGATGAAGTCATCGTGGAAACAAAAAGAGGAATGACTGTTGTATAAGATGAAAAACCAACTCCCCAGCCGAAAAATGCTCCATCCAGCATGTTCACCAGGAAGTTGTGCTTCAATTCTTTTGTTTCAACAATTTCGTTTGTCATTGCCATATAAGGAAAAACCCCGGAGTTAACCGGGGTCCAAACACCTGTTAACTGAGATCTTGATCAGCTTTCCTCATCGTAATCCAATTCGTCCCAATCTTCCTCACCTTCTTCTTCCATATCTTCCCATTCTTCTGGTTCTTCCTCTTCATTGTCCCAATCCTCTGTAGTGAGGGATTCTGAATTGGCAGTATAGGTCTTACAACCAGTATCAGGATCAAGTTCCACCATTCCGGCTGTACAAATTCCTTCATCCAGAAAAGCGCAATCAAGATAATGGCATCTAATTCTTGGCATATGATTTTCCTCCTGATTGAGATAACTTTGCAGATTTTACTACAAGTCTGAAAACTGATGCGATGAAAATGAAGGTCATCATCACCGCAGAGAGAATACACCACTGACAAATGGCTTTAATGACAAATAATTCAAGGGAAGTTAAGTAGATTGAAAATAAAAATCCTCCCAGACTAATTGCGAAAATAGTTAGGTCCAAATATTCTGAGAAAAAATGAATCTTCCTGCCGAAGGTGATCAACAAAAACAAAGCAGTGTATCCAATTAATCCCCATACACCCAACGGGACTCCGAAAAGGATGGAATAAGTGCTTGAATTTACAGTTTCACAATTTCCCAACCCGGGAGTGCAATAAATAGCGATATGGAAAAGTTTTACGTAAGCCAGATAACCTAAAACCAGCATACCAATTACCGAGGCAATTCGGATGATGCTGGTATTCGTTTGTAGATTTTGAGGGTGTTTTTTTTCAGGCATTCAATCTCATGATTGTCGTCTACGGATAAGAAATGATCGTTTTATCCCATTTCGGGCGGCGGTATTATAACACGGTCTACCCAGGATTCACGCGGTGAGCTTCCATTACATTGGGGAGGTTCTCAATCCGTGTGAGCACGCGTGAAAGTTGGGCAATATCCGCAATTTCGACAATCATCGTGATGGAAGCCAGATTATGTGTCACGTTGATTTTGATGTCTTTAAGGTTGATGTTTTCATTGCTTAATACGGATGAAATATCGACCATTAATCCCTGGCGATCATAGGCTTTAATTTCAATCTCTACTGGAAATGTATGCTGTGGTTCACCCCAACTGACTTTAACGATCCGGTCTCGATCCTTCATGCGGAGAATGTTAGGACAATCTTGACGGTGAATCGTGGCTCCGCGCCCACGCGTGATGTAACCAACAATCGCATCTCCCGGAACGGGTTTGCAGCAACGTGCGAAGGTGGTGAGGATATTCCTCAAACCCAATACGGTTACGGCGTTTTCGGTGATGTCTTTGGGTTGCGAAGGCTTGATTTCAAAGAGGTTTTCTTCTTGAGCTTCCCCCTCTGAAAGGGTGTTGATGATATGTCCCAGGGAGACGTCTCCGCACCCCACGGCAACATAAAGATCTTCGGTGGATTTGTAATCAAACCCTCTCGCCAGTTTGTCAAGGTCGTAATGCTGCAAGCCCAGGCGCTTAAGTTCCCGGTCAAGGATTTCTTTCCCTTGAGCCAAATTTTGTTCGCGGTTGAGATGTTTAAACCAGGCACGAATCTTTGATCGGGCACGTTGTGTTTTTACCAGTCCCAGTGTGGGGTTCAACCAATCACGTGAAGGACCGCCTTGTTTGGCGGCAAGAATTTCTACCTGGTCGCCTGTCTTAAGCGTATAGTCGAGAGTAACCAATTTACCGTTCACCTTTGCGCCGCGGCAGCGATGCCCGATCTCCGTGTGAACGGTGTAAGCAAAATCAATTGGTGTGGCTCCGGCGGGCAAGTCGATAATATCGCCTCGTGGTGTGAAGACATACACCCGATCTTGGAAGACATCGGTGCGCATTCCATCGACGAATTCATTGGCGTCTTCCACTTCCTGGCGCCATTCCATCAATTTTTTCAGCCAGTTGATGCGCTGTTCATACTGTTCATCTATTGGACCCTTTTCTTTATATCTCCAGTGCGCTGCAATACCATATTCCGCATTTTGATCCATTTCCGGGGTTCGGATTTGTACTTCGAGCGGCTTGCCGTCATCGTAAAGAACAGCGGTATGTAAGGACTGGTAGAAATTATCCTTGGGGGCGGCGATGTAATCATCAAATTCATTGGGGATGGGGCGCCAGTGGGTATGGATAATCCCCAGCATGGCGTAACAGGTGGGTACATCCGGTACAATCAGGCGGACACCTCTTAAATCGCGCACCATTTCAAAGGGTTTGTCTTTGTCCACCATTTTTCGGTAAATTGAATAGATATGTTTGCTTCGACCGGAGATTTCAATCTTAATGCCCGCATCAGCCGCCAATTTTTCAAGACGGCTGGTGATCTCTTGCATCTGGCGTTCCCGTTCACCACGTGTCTCAGCCAGGTTTTGGGCAATCTCTTTATATTTTTCGGGGTTGGTATACCGGAAGGCGAGGTCTTCAAGTTCCCATTTCAACTGCCAGATTCCCAAGCGGTTGGCGAGCGGGGCAAAGATATCCAGGGTCTCCTGGGCAATGCGGCGTCGTTTAGCTTCGGGCATATACCCGAGGGTGCGCATATTGTGCAAACGATCAGCCAGCTTGATGAGAATAACGCGGATATCCTCTCCCATCGCCAGGAACGTTTTCCGTAGAGTTTCGTTGGCTAATTCCCGGCGACGGTCACGCGCCAATTGAGAATCGAGCAAATTCTGTTGTTCTTCAGCATCTTTATCGGTAACACTGCCAAAAATCTCTGCGTCATGCTGGTCTGCCCTGGATACGCGCGGCAGATGCGTCAACTTTGTGACCCCATCCACCAATCTTGCAACTTCTTCCCCAAAAATTTGTTGAATATCCTGCAAGGTGACAGGAGTGTCTTCTACTGTATCATGCAGTAAGCCAGCGGCGACCACCACCGGTTGAACGTGCATCTCGGCTAATATGATGGCTACAGCCACACAATGGGAAATATAAGGTTCACCTGAAGCTCTTTTTTGGGTAGCGTGAGCATTTTCAGCAAAGTTATAGGCTTGAATGATAAATTCACGGTCAACTCGTGAATATGTCTCTGGAAGGATCTCCAGCAAGTTTTCCAGTAATGGACTCAAATTCTCTGTACTTATCATTCTTTTCCCTACTTAAGGGGTAAGTATAACATTCCTCCATTAGAGGAATGTCAACAATACCGTCTAAACTGGAATCCGAGACGCAGTTATTTTAGAAGTTCCTGTCCTTCAAACTTGCGGGTCGGAGATAAGTAACCCAGAGTATCTTTATCTTCATTACTGAGGTTCCCGGTAACCAGGCGTGTGAGTAATTCACCCAACGAAGGTCCAAGCATGAAGCCCTGTCCACAAAGCCCTACACCCAGTAGAAAATTCGAGATGCTTGAATCCCAACCAACGATCGGGAAGCCATCCGGGGTCATTGGATATAAGCCACGCCAGGTCCTTCGGACGCGAATATTCTTTAAGCGCGGCATTACTTCAATCATTCTCCTCGAAACCATAGGCAGGAAGCTGCTCGTTTCGTTTACATCTTCCCCCCAAATATTGGGGTTCGGAGTGATGCAAAAAATGATCTGACCGGTGAGGTGTTGGTAGAAATAATAATTCGTGGAACCCGGGGTGGGTCGAATGTCCACGATCATTGGACCAAGAAAGCGAGCAACAGGTTCCGTAATAGCCGCCTCATGGCTATCTGGTCGGACCGGGAGATCAACCCCGGCGAGACGCCCGATGGAAGCCGCCCTTGCACCGGCAGTGTTTATTACCACTGCGGCTGAATACCGATCCGAACAGGTTTCAACGGCAGTGATGCGCCCGCCAGAAATCTCCAGATTGGTTACCGGTTCAGAAAACCGGAAGGTGGCACCCAGCTCAACCGCATGGGAGTAATATGCGTGATTGGTCAGGAGGGGGGAAGCACTGCCATCGTAGGGGGAGAAGGTTCCGCCAATGAGCCCGTCTGGTGAGAGATCTGGAACAAGCTTTAAGAAGTCCTTTTGATCGTACCAATCATTAACCAGACCGAAGGATTTTTGTATGACGAGTAAATCCTTTAAGGTCTTTTCTTCTCGTGGAGTGTAAGCAACGAAGGCATATCCACACTGATCCCATTCGATTTCATCGCCATAGGTTTCTTTGAATGTGGAAAATATCTCGATACTGCGCAGGCAAAGGCGTATTTTAGCCGGATCGGAGTGCGTTGCACGAATTCCTCCAATGGCTCGCTTGTTGGAACCCTGTCCTACACTTGGAACAGATTCCAGGACGAGAACTTTAAGCCCGGATTGCGCCAGGTAGAAGGCGGTTGGGGTACCCAGGGAACCTGCGCCGATGATGATGACATCATAATGATTTTCGTTTGTCATTCGGCTTTTTCTCCATTCTCTCCGGCAAAAACGCCAAGTGGAACCTCGATGAAAATTGGTCGTTTAGTGGGATCAATGATTTGATTGTTCGGCACCCCTTCTTCAGCAAACAGTCGACGGATCAGACTGGCGCAGGTTTTAGCTCCACAAGCTCCCATTGCTGCCCGGGTGACCGTCTTGATTTCGTTTATATCGTGATATCCTTTACGGATGAGATTCCGGATCTCACCTGCGGTGACATGCTCGCACCGGCAAATGATCGTGTCATCAGCGACGTGATCCACATAATGAAACATTGGATGAGTGATCTCGTCCTTCTGCACCTTAATGCCAGCGATTCGGGGAGCAATCTCCTTTGTCGATTCGATCTGGACGACGATTGTGCGGTCATTCCCCTTTATGGCGTGAAGATTAAAAATTTCAGCTTCACCCAATTCATTTCCTTCCGTATCCAATATTGTGACCCGGTCTGAAAGATTCAGAGTTTCTCGCGAAAACTCATAGGGGATGGAAATAATGGGTCGATCAGGATTGCCGCGATAATCCACCAGGGTAATTGCCAAGCCAGGACATCCAGCCACGCATTTTTCGCAGGCTTTGCAGCAGTAATTATTCCCGATGAAGGTTGGGATGGATCGGATATCCTTCTTATCCACAACAATGAGTCCTTGAGGGCAAAGTGCCGAGCAGGGATCGCAGGGAATTTCCTGATTGCAGTGGAGAATAGGAATGACGCCGGCTGGAATTTCAGGTAATTCTTCGGTAAATACCTGCCCGGGTTTTGACTTGAGAATTTGACCCGTTTCGTACCACTCCGCCGGGATTTCACCCACAGGTAAACCGAGCGATTTGGCGATTTCTAAGCCCCGGATTTTCCCACTAAAGATCGCGGCAGAAGCCTCAGCAATTTCTTCTGCATCACCAGCAATGAATGCTGGAATATTGAAATCCACGGCTTTTTTATAGAATTCATTTACTGGATCGAGCCCGACGGCAATCAGCACCGAATCACATTCGAAGGATTGTTCCGTTCCAGCTATTGGCTTGAACTGATCGTCCACCGCCGCAATGGTGACGGATTCCACCCGATCGGTGCCATTTGCTGAAAGGATCGTATGGGAGGTATAGATGGGCACACCCATGCGGACAAGTTTGTCCTTGTGAACTTTGTATCCGCCGCATATCGGCAAAGCCTCTACCAGCCCAACCACGCCGATCCCTGCCTGAAGGGCATGGTAACCGGCGATGAGTCCCACATTTCCACCCCCTACGATGAATAATTTTTCTGCTGGTCTGACGAGATCCCGGTTTACAAGGGTTTGGAAGGCACCTGCGCCATACACACCGGGAAGCGTATTCCCTCTAAAGCCGATGAATTTTTCTCTGGCGCCTGAGGCTACGAGCACCACCTGAGGCTGGATCAGGATATATTTCTTTCCGTCACGCAAAACGCCTACCTTTTTATCACTGAAGACTGCCAGACAGGTGGATTTCGTCCAGATCTGGACACTCGGGTAATTCTTTACTTCCGCTTCGAGCTTGGAGGCGATATCAATCCCCCGCGTTCCGGCAAAAACGGCTTCAGCAGAGCCAAAAAATCGATGGGTCTGCAGCACAAGCTTCCCGCCGAGACGATGCTTATCGTCAATCAATAGCGTTTCGACACCAAGCTTTCCGAGCTCTATGGCAGCGGAAAGACCAGCGGGTCCCGCTCCGATGATGAGAACTGGAACAGTCACCTCAGGAATGGAATTCAGTTGTGGTGAATCTTTGACTTCAGGTAATTCGGGGTAACCATCATTAGGATGAACGCGCATCCCTGCGGTGACTTCTTCCATGCAGGATTTTAACGGCTTGCCATTTGCAATCACCATGCATTGTGAACACTGCCCATTAGCGCAAAAAATCCCAAGCGGCGAACCGTCTTTGGGATGATGTCCAAACACATGGATTCCATTTGCGAATAAAGCAGCAGCGATTGTCTCCCCTTTATGTGCCTTCAATGGTTTATCTTGCCAGTAAAACTCAATCTCTTCAAATTCTGGAATTGGCAGGATCGGATGCTCCGTGATGCGATGTTCACTCATCGTTTAGCCTCAACTTCCATTAATAAAAAGCAAAAAAGGTTTGTGGTCGATCGATATATTGTAACGGGTGTAGATAATTTTACCAAAATGCGTAAAAGGCATTAAATTATCCAGCATGTCTTTTAGCTAATTTCGTGTAGCAATGTATTAATCCTTTTTCATCCTCAAAAAAGATTCGATAAAACCGTCGAGATCACCATCCAATACAGCCGTTGCGTTGCCAACTTCATAATCCGTGCGGTGGTCTTTTACCATCTGATAGGGGTGCAGCACATAGGAACGAATTTGGCTTCCCCATTCTGCTTTTTGATAGGCACCACGCAAATCAGAAAGATTCCTCTCCGCAGCAATCTGTGCCAGATCCAGTAACCGTGCCCGCAACACACGCATGGCATTCTCGCGGTTTTGCATTTGAGAGCGCTCGTTCTGGCAGGAGACGACGATGCCTGTAGGCAGGTGAGTGATACGGACAGCGGTGGCATTCTTTTGCACATTCTGACCGCCAGCTCCTGATGATTTGAAGATGTCGATTTTCAGATCATCCGGGTTGATGACCACCATTGGGTCTTCCTGGGCGGCTTCGGGCAGCACCTCTACCTGGGCGAATGAGGTATGCCTGCGGTGGGCGGAATCAAAAGGTGAGAGCCGGACGAGCCGATGGACGCCTTTTTCGGCGCGTAAATACCCATAGGCATAAAGACCATTTACTGCAATACTGACTGTCTTAATACCGGCTTCTTCGCCTTCGGTTTGATCGAGAATCTCGGTGGTATATCCTCTCCGTTCGCACCAACGCAGATACATTCTCTCCAGCATAGCTGCCCAATCCTGGGCATCGGTTCCGCCTTCACCGGTGTTGATGGTGAGCAATGCGTTACCCCGATCATATTTACCCCCCAGAAGGATAGCCAGTTCAAGGCTGGAGACTTCGCTGGTGATTGCTGCAATTTCAGCTTCAAGTTCAGGCTGTAAGGAGGAATCTCCCAACTGGGCGAGCTCTACTGTATCCGTAATTCGTTTTTCAAGGCTTTTCCATTTGGTAATTTCATCCCGCAGGTCAGAGATATCTTTCATGACCAGCTGAGCCTGTTTTGGATCATTCCACAGGGATGGATCTTCGCTTTTTTGGATCAGCGCACTTAATTGATTTTCTTTTGCAGAAAGGTCAAAGACGCTCCAATAAGGAATGAACTGAAGCAAGATTGCTTTGAAGGGTTGTGACTAGATCGTCCATGAAAACCTCAAAAAATTATGCCAGAATATTGGCAACAAACTCTTCGCGATCAAAAGGTTGCAAATCCTCCGGTTTTTCACCCAAACCAGCATAATAAATGGGTAAACCGAGCTCTTTTTGAATGGCAAAAGCCATCCCGCCACGAGCGGAGGAATCAAGCTTTGTCAGAATGACTCCATTGGCATGCACCGCCTGTTGAAACGCGCGTGCCTGAAGCAAAGCATTTTGTCCGGTGGTGGCATCCAGAACCAATAGAACTGCGTGAGGCGCCCCGGGTAGTGCCTTGCCAACCACGCGGTTTACCTTTTTTAGTTCTTCCATCAGATTGTAGCGGGTATGTAATCTCCCGGCAGTATCAATCAGAACGATATCGAACTTGCGGCTGATGGCTGCCTGTACGGCATCATACGCGACCGCTCCAGGATCGCTGTCTGGCTGACCGGCGATTACTGGTAGTTGCAAACGGTCAGCCCAGACTTGCAGCTGATCAATGGCAGCCGCACGGTAGGTATCGGCTGCAGCGAGGAGAACTTTTTTTCCTTCTTTTGCATAAAGCGCGCCTAGTTTTGCCGCGGTGGTGGTTTTTCCGGAACCATTTACACCCACAAAAAGGATTACTGCCGGGTGGTTGGTCTCCAGATCCAACTGGATGGGGGGGAGCAATAAGTCCACTAAAATGCTTTTTAGAGCTTGTTGAAAATCTTCCTGTTTCGTGATTCCCTGATCGGAAACAGACTTACGAAGCTTTTCGATAATCAGCTGGCTGGTATCGACACCAACGTCTGATTGAATAAGCAGGCTCTCCAGGTTTTCCCAGGTTTCTTCGGTTACATCGGTGGCGCCGAAGACGGTGGCTATTTTGCCAAAGGTGGCTTTACGGGTTCGGTCCAGGCTGTTACGCCATTTATTGATGAATTCACTCATAGCGGTGAGATTATAACATGCGTTCCAGCGGTACTTCTCTTTAGGAAAACTGATGCCTGGCTGCCAGTTGACCGCAGCCAGCCTGGATATCAATCCCTCGTCGTAGGCGAATGGTGCAATTTACTCCGCCCGTTTCAAGAATTCGTTTAAATTCCTGAGCGCTTTCATTCGTTGTCGGCTTTCCGTGGAATTGACCCGTTGGGTTCAGGGGGATGATATTCACATGGCAATTGAGACCTTTTACACGTTGGACAAGCTGGCGGGCATCCTCCGGGCGGTCATTGATGCCCTGGATCAAAGCCCATTCGAAGGTGATCCGTCTGCCCGTTGATTCCACATAGGTGCGACAGGCGGTAAAAATGTCTTCAAGGGGATATTTGCGGTTGGCTGGAATCAGTGAATCACGCAATTCATCATTGGCAGCGTGCAGGCTAACCGCCAGGTTGATTTGACTTTTTTCACTGGCGAATTTTTCAATCATCGGCACGATTCCCACTGTCGAGATGGTAAATCGCCGTGCGCCGAGGTTCATTGCCTCCGGGTCGTTCAAACGGTTGATTGCCTTCATCACCGCATCATAATTAAGAAAAGGTTTCCCCATACCCATGACCACAATATTTGTTACTTTAAGATTCTGGCTGGCTAGTTCCCGCGCATAATACAATACCTGTTCAATGATTTCTCCGGAAGAGAGATTTCTTTTAAAACCCATTTGCCCGGTGGCACAAAAGGCACATCCCATGGCGCAACCTGCCTGGGAAGAAATGCATAACGTCTCACGCGCCTCGTAGTGCATCAGTACAGACTCGATTGTCAAGCCATCTGGAAGCTGGAAGAGGGTTTTAACGGTTTCGCCATCCGCAGAGGTCAACCTCTTAACCGGGAGCAGGCGTTGAAAATCGACCACCTCTGAAAGTTTGCTGCGCAAGACCTTTGAAAGGGGAGTGATTTCGTTGGCACTGGCACAATAATTATGATAAACAGCAGTAAAGATTTGATCCACGCGGAAAGGTTTTTCACCTAACGAGAGGATTAACTCCGTCAACTGCTCACGATCCAAATCGTAAATTGAGGGTTTATTTTCCATTTAATTCCTGTAACAGACTTTCCAGATTGGCTGCGATAAAGTCAATCGGTGGTCGGTGTTTTTCTGCTTCTTCTTGAGTACTGATCCCGGATAGCACAAGTCCTGTCCGGCAGCCCAGACCTTGTGCGCCCTGGATATCCGTCTCGAGGCGGTCACCGATGACCAGCGTTTCTACGGGTGAAGTTCCAAGACGTTTCAGTGCAAATTCGTACAATGTGGGATTGGGTTTCCCGGCAATGATTGGCGTGACATCGGTCGAGATTTCCAGTGAGCCAATGATTGCTCCAGCTCCCGGAATTAAACCTTCCGGAGTAGGGAAGGTGCGGTCGGGGTTGGTGGCGTAAAAAGGAACCCCGTTGCGAATGAGCAGGGTAGCTTTTTTGAGTTTTTCAAAGTTGATTCCGCGATCCATACTGGCTACCACGGCAATACAGTCATCTTCTGAAGAGAAAAATCCTGCCTGTTCCAAAGCTTCGGTCAATCCGTTCTCACCGATAATATAGACACCACCACCATCCGGGAAGCGCTGTTTGAGCAAATAGGCTACCGCCATGGCAGAATTGATGATCTTTTCCAGTGGGATTTCAACTCCAAAACCAGCCAGCTTTTCCTGGTATTTTTGAGGCGTTTTAGTGGCATTGTTCGTAGCCAGAATGTAATCCAGATGATGCGAATTTATCCATGAAAAAACTCTGGCAAGGTTACCAATCGGTTCCGATTCCCGCCACAGGACGCCATCCATATCTAAAATCAGGGCTTTGATGAGGTTATCAGGCTGCATGTTCTCTTGAATCCTTATAAAACGAGCCGGATAGCATTTGCCACCCGGCTCGATGGTTCCATTTAGGATTAATGTTGGGGCGGGGTGAGCACCTGGTCAACCAGACCGTAATCCACCGCTTGCTGCGCATCGAGGTAAAAGTTTCGGTCGGTGTCATGTTCAATGACTTCCATCTTCTGACCGGTGGATTCGGAGAGGATGTTCATCAGGCGGGCTTTGAGGCGGAGAATCTCACGCGCCTGGATCTCGATATCCGAAGCCTGTCCTTCCGCGCCACCAAGCGGTTGGTGCATGTGAATTGTGGCATGCGGCAAAGCGTAACGCTTCCCTTTTGTACCGGCGGCGAGTAAAACCGTGCCAAACGAAGCCGTGACACCCACTGCGACAGTGCTGATTTTGTTAGGCACCATCTTCATCGTATCATAGATCGCCAACCCGGAATAGATTTGCCCGCCGGGTGAGTTGATATACATCTGGATATCGGCATCAGGATCTTCACGGCTGAGCACTAACAACTGGGCAACCACAGCATTGGCAACCTGGTCATCAATTGCGGTGCCGAGAAAAATGATCCTCTCTCGAAAGAGAAGGGAATAGATATCGTACGCGCGTTCCCCACGGCCGGATGATTCGATTACCATGGGAATTACATCTTTAAAGTCCGGAATTGTCATTCTTTCTCCTGTATTGTTTTAACTAACTCTGATTCGCTTCGCCTTCCGGTTTAGCTGCCCGCTTTTTTGCGGTGGTTTTTTTTGCTTTAGGTGCCACGTTTTCAGCTTCGGTTTCAGTGGTTGGCGCTTCAGCTTCAACTGCGATATTTTCGACCTGTTCTTTAGCTGCTTCTATCTCAGCCTGTTTTCCGGTGGCGATTGCTTTGACTCTTTCAAAAATCTTGCGGTTCATCACGCGGGTTGCTGCCTGCACCGTTAGGGAATCGATAAATTCCTTGTTCTTGAGCTGTTTTTCCAGTGACTTGGGATCCATGGTTTGCTGCATTTCAGTCAGAATACCGCCAGCCTCTGATTGTAGCTCTTCATTACTCATATTGATGTCTTCAGCACGCGCAAGTTCCTGCATGATGAGGGTTTTGGTGAGGTTACGAGCTGCCGCGGGTTTTACTTCCTCTTCCATCCAGGCATCTTTTTCTTTTTTGAGCGTTTTGAGGTAGGTCTCCAGGTCCATATGTTGATGGGAAAGATCGTGGGTGACTGAATCCACGACGTGTTCCATCTCCTGTTCGAGAATCTGCGGCGGGAATTTCACGGTGGCTTTGCTGGAAATTTCATCGAGAAGTTCTTCTAAGTAATCCTGATCATACTGTTGGTTTTGCGTGGCTTCCAACTGCGCTTTCACCGATTCCTTGAATTTATCAATATTCTCGTAATCGCCGAACATTTTTATGAATTCCTCATCCACCTCAGGCAAAGTCAATTTCTTGACGTTCTGCAACAAGGCATGGAATTCAACTTCTTTCCCTCGTAACTGCTCAAACTTGGAATCTTGGGGATAGGTGTAATGGAAAGACTTCTCAGCGTTAGGTGCAAGACCAATGAATTCATCACCAAACCCGGGGTAGGGGTAATCATTTTCCTCTGGATCGTTCTCCCCAATTACAAGCTGCAAGGGAGAATCCTTGAGCAGTTCCGGATGATCCGCGTCCGCAGGCTGGATGATTTTTGCATCCACTTTTATATAAATCAGATCACCCTGTTCCGCCGGACGTTCCACCGGTTCAGCCGTGGCATAGGTACGACGCAGGCGTTGAATAAAATCCTCCACCTGTTTTTCGGTTAGAGGGGTGGGGGTATAGGCTTTACGAATCTCGCGATAATTCCCCAGGTCAATCGTTGGCTCGAGAGGTACGACAAATGTAAGGCGAAGGGTCTCTCCTTTATCGATGTCTTCGAGATTGCCAGGCGCCGCTGGTTCAACATTCGCTTCTTTCAGCACCTCGGAGTACTTCTCCTGCATCATCAATTCGATGGCATTATCTTCGATTTCTGATTCGCCATACAACCGGGCAATTACATCATAGGGGGCTTTTCCAGGTCGGAAGCCAGGAATTTTCGCTTTTGCGGCGATCTGCCGGGCAGCTTTTGCCTTATATTTATCCAGCATTGTGGGTTCAAATTCGGCAATAATTTTAACCTGGTGGTCATCGCGAGGTTCTACTGTGATTTTCAATTTTCATATCCTTTATTACAAAGTGTTTAGCGGGGAAGCGCACTTTCTAATTCCTATCCCCGAATGGTTGATGCCCGCGTTCCAAACGCGCACCAATTATACTCAAAAACTTCCTTTTTGGCGCTGAAAGCAGTAACCTGAACGGTTTTCTAATAAAGTTCTAATGGAGGATCAAACCTGCCCACAAATCCGGGAGAGAACACAGAGTTATAACCCCTCAAAGAAACCGGCAATGCTGATTCCGACGGAGCGGAGAGGGGAAATCAGTGCATTGACCCCTCTGAGAAGATAGAAATGGAAGCCTGAACGAACACTGCCAATCTGACCGCTAAGCCAACTGGAAGGCATCAATTCAAAAAGGAAAATAACGAGGATGATGACGACGAAGATCGTCAGCGTGGTATCGGAACCTTCTCTATTCTTGCTCATCTGCTCCCTCTCACCCCTTATGAATGCAAACTTATTAAATTATTTATGATCATACAACAAAAATGGAAGTAAAGTGTCCAGTGGGGAAAGAGGGACTTGAACCCTCACGCCTTGCGGCACATGATCCTAAGTCATGCCTGTCTGCCAATTCCAGCATTTCCCCGGGTGTGTGGAATTATAAGCGAGAGGAAGAGGGGAGTCAATAAAATCGGATATAATCACTGCCGTTGTTTGGTCCCATCCATACTTCAGAGGAGATTACCTTGAGTAAGATTTATTCACCAGATAGCGCTGGCAAAGAACGCACTCGGCTGACAAAAACCATTGTGCTTGCATTACGCGAATTAATGAAGCAGACTGAACCCGATTCAACCACCGAGGATCTGGCAGCCTACGTGGTGCTGGCGCTGGAGGAGATCGCTAAAAATATTGATGGCTCAGTGGAAGCCTGGGAGAAGCGGGGATACTGGGTGAAGGCAGATCGGTTTCGTCTGGAATGGGAGTGGGCAGGCAGCAGCGCAGCCCGACTGCGTGAGGCACTTAATAAAGAGGATTGGGGGGCAGTTGCCTATACTGCGGCTATGGTGGCTCAAAAGCTTGGCAAGGTCACTGTGGCGCAGAATCATCGCCTCGGCACACCCTGGGTAGGAGCAGCAAAACGACTCGAATAAAAAACTTCCGCCACGCGGCGGAAGTTTTTTATGATTGAGATTACCTTCTATTTTTTCTTGAGGATGATCCGGGCATCCGCGACACGAAGACCTTCGCCTTCGGCGTAAAGGAGAACTGGATTGGCATCAGATTCAGCAATTTCATCCTTAAGATCATGGATCATGGTGGAATATTTGACAACGGTATCCGCCATGGCTTTTCGGTCACGAGGGGCTTCTCCGCGGGCACCCGCAAGGATGGCGGAACTCTTGATCTCGTTGATCATCTGCTCCGCTTCAGACAGAGAAACAGGTGTCACACGGAAGGTAACATCCTTGAGAACCTCAACAAAAATACCGCCCAGACCAAACATCACAGTTGGACCAAAGGTCGGATCATTCACTGAGCCCAGGATGACTTCCGTACCCCACGGTGCCATCTCTTGAACGGCAATGCCGTGAATGTCAGCGTCGGCTTTGTAATTCCTGGCATTCTTCAAAATCGTGTTGTAGGCATCCCGTATGCCTGCCTCGTCCTTTAAATTCACTTTTACACCACCAGCATCGGATTTGTGGAGGATGTCAGGGGAGACGATTTTCATCACAATCGGAAATCCGATTTCTTTAGCCAGTTTGACGGCTTCCTCTTCGGTTTTGGCAAGACCGATCTTTGTAGTGGGCATGCCGTAAGCTTCAAATACTTTCTTGGCTTCGATTTCAGTCAGAGAGGTGCGATCCTCTTTGCGCGCGGATTTAATTATTTCGAGGGCAATCTGGCGGGCTTTATCATTCGATTCCACACCGTTATTCTTTTTGTTTTCCTGTAAAACGGCATATTCCCGCAGCGCAGCCATCGTATTCACTGCCACATCAGGGGCGAAATAAGCCGGAATGCCCTGTTCGACCAACCAGCCCATGGCTTTCTCGGATTTTTCACCACCGACGAATGAAACCGTGATAGGAATATCTTTTACCCCGCTATCGTCCACGGCACGTTTAATGCTTTGGGCGATTTCAGGTGGATTGGTAATGGCGGTCTCGCAGTATAGCACTACCAAACCGTCCACCCACTTATTGGTCAGAGCATAACGAACCGTCTCGTAATACCAGTCAACTCCAGCCATTCCAGTCATGTCCACGGGGTTTTTGGCTGAGCCGTAATCCGGCATGTGCTTCTTCATTTCTTCCTGAACCTCGGGGGGAGCGAACTTGAGAGGTAACCCGAAGCGTTCAGCCGCGTCCGTGGCGAGCACCCCCACACCGCCGCCATTGGTGAGAATGAGCATGTTATCGCCCTTCATCGGTGGCTGTGAGGATAAGGCAAGTGTCCGGTCGAAAAGGTTATCCAGATCGCTTGCCTGGATGACCCCTGCCTGTTTGAAGGCGGAACCGTAAATTTTCGCTGCGCCTGCCAGAGAACCCGTATGGGAAGCTGCTGCCGCGGCTCCATGCGCTGAAACCCCAGACTTCAGAGCGATAATTGGTTTGGAGGATTTTCTGGCGGTATCAATGAATTTTCGCCCATCGCGGAGACCTTCAACATACAGAGAAACACAGCTTGTATCGGCATCTTCGTCAAACCATTCAATCAGGTCGGCAAAATCAACATCCGCCATATTCCCGATGGAAATTAATTTGTCAAAGCCGACATGCCGGGTGTAAGTAGCCATATCGAGGGCGATGAGCAGGGCGCCGGATTGGGTGATGAGGGAAGCTTTACCGGGAAGAGGGAGACAGGGGGCAAAGGAGCCGTTGAATTTGTCTGAGTTGGAAAGGCTGCCTACAATATTCGGACCCAATACCCGCATTCCGTACTGGTGCGCGATCCTCACGATTTCTTCTTCGAGATCTTTTCGCCCTACTTCGCTGAAACCGGAAGTGATCACGATCAAGCCTTTTACACCTTTTTTCCCGCATTCTTCAGTGACTTCCACCATTGCGCTGGCGGGAACACACATGATCGCTGAATCAATTTCTCCCGGAACATCTGCGATCTCTGCGTAACACTTCAAGCCAAGGATTTCTTTTTCCTTGTGATTGATCGGATAGATGGCGCCTTTATAACCATCTTTGATAAGATTGTTGACAACGGAATATCCGATTTTTCCTGGAGTAGCAGAAGCACCTACCACCGCCACTGATTTGGGTCTTAACATCTTGTTGATTACCACTTTATCCACTGCTCATTCCTCCTGTTGTTCTTGTTTGCATTAAATTCGGACAAGAAAGGATATAAAAACACATTCTCCATTTTACCCATTTTTCCAAAAACAAAAGTCCTCAAATGACTGACATTTAATCATGAATGACAAAGATCCGCTCAGATGCCTTGCGGTAATCGTTGGAGAATCGCAACAGTGACTGTCGCGATTCCTTGAGGGAATCGAGGGATTTATCCTCACAACCCCTTTGCCTGAATTATCCTATCGGCATAAACGGCTGTTCCGATTTCTTTTCAGATCTTCCTTTTATTATGAACCGGCTCTTTTTGAATATCTCGCGCGGATGGAAGGGATCAAATATTCGTTAAAAGCCCGCTCTTCATCATAGTCAGGTTTCCAACCCCAATCGCGGCAAGCGGCGCTGTCGTCCACATCCGCCGGCCAGGTATCTACAATTCTTTGTCTTGCCAGATGAGGTTCGAAACTGATTTCCGCCTGCGGAAAAGCTTTCTTGACCTGTTGATAGAATTCTTCAGCGGTTGGGCTGAAACTGGTGACATTATAGACCAGGTGCTTTAAATTTTCCTTGGGGGCATTTTCGAGTAATAAGAGAGATTTGATGGCGTCTGGCATAACCATGAAGGGGAGTCTGGCGTCTGGTCGGACGAAACATTTATAAGGCTTTCCCTGAGCGGCGGCATGCAGCATCTCAGGTCCATAGTCGCTCGTCCCGCCTGTGGGTATGGTTACGGAAGAAATCAAGCCGGGGAACCGCAAACACCGAAAATCGACGGTGTTCTTAACCTGATCTGCGGCAAGTTGCCGGTAATGAAAGCTGTAATAACGACCAAGATGTTCGCAGTACAGCTTATTACAGCCATACATCGTGATGGGTGTATTCCATTCCCACTCTTTTACTTTGCCGGCTTCATTCTTTTTTTCCAGGGAAGGAAGTCCATAAGCTGCAATCGAGCTCGGATAAAGGAATTTCACCGCCCGACCCTGCCAGGAGGATTGATCCACCGCCAGGCGAAGCAGATTGAGAGTTCCTTCTACATTAACTTTATGGGCAGCCTCGGGATTGTATTCAGCTTTTGTTGAAAGAATCGATGCCAGATGGAAAATGGTGCGAATATCAAATTCCGCTACAATTCGACCAAGAAGCATATTGTCAAGAATATCTCCCTGGATGAAGCGTTCGCAATAGGGAAGAAGGGCTTCATCTATGGGCTGGACGTCAATGGCGATAATATTGGCTTCACCTGATTTTCCCAGGTACTCGATTAAACCATGACCAATCTCTCCATTTGCCCCTGTGATTAGAATAACTTCTTTGCGCATAGATTACTCCTTGAGGAGGGTGAATTTTTACTCTTTCATCCTAATAAAAAAGTTCTGGATAAACTCCAGAACTTTTTTAGATCATGCAGCAGAAGTTTGTTTCTTATGGAACCAATTCTTCCACTCTTTGTTTTCCCAAACAACCAGGAGGGGAGCAGCGATAAAAATGGAGGAATAAGTACCACTGAGCAAGCCAACCAACAGGATGACAGCAAATTCCCTCAAGGTTACGCCGCCAAACAGCGCCAGAGAAAGGAGGAGGAATTCGACGGTCATCAACTGGGTGTTGATGGAACGCTGTAAAGTTTGAATGATGGAATGATTGGCTAGTTTTTCAAACTCAAGTTTGCGGTAAACCCGGCTGTTTTCTCGAATCCGGTCAAATACTACGATCTTATCCTGTACTGAAAAACCAATGACGGTCAATAAAGCGGTAAGATAAAGAGAATCTACGCTCCAGCCAAAGAAGAGTGCGCCATAACCGGTAAGCGCCAATACAATGAGGACGTCATGAATCATGGCGATAATGGCACAAATCCCATAACGGAAAGCGTGTGCCACCCCACGAAAAGCGAAAGTGATGTAAATCACTACCGCCAGGGCGGCAAGAGCGACAGCTTGAATGGCACGCTGCGTTACGCCCTGTCCAATCGAAGGTCCTACCGTATCTGATTTCAAGATTGTGATCGAGCTTCCGGAGGTTTCTTCGATGGATTTTAGAATCGCTGTGCGAGTTTCATCCGGCAAAGCGGATGAGCGGAGAACCAGGGTCCCCTCGCTTGTGGTTTGAACCTGAACATCAGTGATCGCATTTTGATCATAGATTTTCTTGATGGCTTCCATTGAGGGGAGCGTGCCATTATCGATTTTGATCTCAAGCAAGGAACCACCTTTGAAATCAATTGATAACGGCAAACCATTCACTGCCAAAAGAATCAACCCAGGTACGATGATGATCAGGGATAAAGCGAAGAAGAAATATCTTTTTCCAAGTATGTTCATTGCGAGCTCCTTCTACAATCCGAAGGTTTTTTGGATGTTTTCCTGCTTGATGTAGTCGATCACCACACTGAGAATGGAACGGGTGACGAATACAGCCGTAAACAGGGAGACCAACACACCCAGAGCAAGGGTTAAGGCAAACCCTTTGACCAATGTTGCGCCAAAAGTGGAGCCAAACCAGAAGAGAATAACACTGGTGATGATGGTGGCAATATTGGAGTCACGAATCGATGGCCAGGCGCGTTTCCAACCCAGTTCGAGTGCCTGTTTCAGCGTTCGACCATTGCGCAATTCTTCCTTAAGGCGCTCAAAAATAAGAATATTGGCATCCAAGGCACTTCCTGTCGAAAGAAGGAAACCCGCGATGCTTGGCAGGGTCAGCGTTACCGGGATGAGTTTGAAAAGGGCAAAAGTAAGCCCGGCGTAGATGGCAACGGCGATGACGGCAACTGCACCCGGGACCCGATAATAAAGCAACATGAATAGAGCGACGATAATAAAGCCAATCATACCGGCAATGAGGCTTTTCGATAGCGAGTCTTCGCCCAGGGAAGGTCCGATGATCCGGCTTTCAACCACTTCCACCGGTACAGATAGACGACCGTAACGGAGCGTTACTGCCAGATTATTGGCTGATTCCGAGGTGAAATTGCCCG
Source organism: Anaerolineaceae bacterium (assembly GCA_018056725.1). Classification (GTDB taxonomy): domain Bacteria; phylum Chloroflexota; class Anaerolineae; order Anaerolineales; family Anaerolineaceae; genus UBA6107. Next base: position 2,916 of record JAGPFF010000033.1, on the reverse strand, counting down.
AGATCTGACCCTGTCCATCCGGGATGGCTGTGCTGATGCGGGGACTGGAGATTACTTTCTTATCCAGGACGATGGTCAGGTAATTGCCCACGTTTGCAGTGGTGTGGTCCTTGAATATCTGGGTGCCATTGTCAGTGAGCACAAAATTGACTACAAAACCACCCGTACCGGTTGAACCTGCAGTGACTGAAACCTCTTTGATATCCACCCCCGTCATTACGGTGTGCCAAACGGTGGGTGTGGTACCATCAGTGGAATCCGTTGCTGTTAAGGCACCACCATAATCCGTCAAAACCTCGGTTCCTGGTTCGAGTTGAGTGCTTTTTGTGTCAATAAATTCGAGCAACCCGGTCTGTTTGACGGAAGCAATGACTTCTTCGGTGTTCGTGAGACCAGGAAATTCGCCGAGGATGTATTTATCTCCAGCGACCTGGAATACTACCTCACCGACGCCAAGAGCATTCGAGCGATTCTCGAGAATCTTTGCCGTGTCTTCAAGGTCCTGTCGGGTGGCATTAATTCCGGCTTGCGGACTGAGCAAAACTTGCATACCACCCCGCAGGTCCAAACCAAGCACAGGATTTAATGTTCTTTCAAAATTGCCGATTTTTATTCCAGTTTCGCCTTCTTTGCGTGGTAAATCCACCCAAATGATGCCAGCGACTAGAATGAGGATAAGAATCAGGTTTACATAGCGACGATCCATATGATGTTCAACCTCCGATGCAATCGAAAATCCTGCCAGTGCAGGCGGGAACTCAGGGATTATACCTCAAACTGTTTCAGAAAAGGAATTTGAGGAGGGATGAAATCCAGTGAGTTGTTCAATTCCTTGAACCGCAGCCTCGTAAAGTTCCTGCGGCGTTAAAAAATCGGTGAGAATACGAAGATCAGCATGTTCATAAGCGTGTTCCAGACGGGCACATTGAATGAGGTATTCCTCAAGCGTCCAGTTTAAATTTTTCCGTTGTAGTGTTTTGGGGTAAGAAACTTCGAGAAAGATGAGAATATCGGGTTTGGTCAGCCTCTGCCACATGTCCTTGACATAGGAATGCTCTTGGGCAATGTGCCGGCATCGGTAGCCGTTGGCGCTGAGTGCTTTGACCAGTGTCGATTTCCCCGAGGCACACACACCCACGATACCGATCAGCGGGGATTCATTTTTTGTGGACATATTAATAGTTAACGGATGAAAAGATATTTATTGCGGGTAAAAATAGTTACCAGGAAATGCCTTCTCCAACGGGCAATCGAATCGTCATCCGCCTGATTTGATCGGAGGCTGCGGACATTGACCTCAGCACCACCACACTCATATCGTCATTGGGTCGATTGTTATCCGCCCGAATTGCTTGCGCCAGGATATTGTCAGCGATCTCCTGCGGGGAAGGGTCTTCTTCTTCAAGCATTGACTCAAGCAGAAGGCAAATATCCAGGGGTTGCCCGGTTCGTTCACCGGCAAATTTGATGCCATCCGTATAAATCACTATAGTGATCCCGCTTTCAAGCGGAAATTCAGTGATCGAGGGGCGAATATTACGATTGGTGCCGATAGATGCACTTTCACTGGTGATGCATTCTACATGTTCCCCATGAGCAACAAAGACAGGCGTCGGATTGTTGCGGGTAATGACAATAGTGTTGGTTTGGAGATCAACCGAAAGAATGTTTAAGCAGGCAGTGACTTTACCATTCCGTTCGCTGTAAAGATAATCAGAGGCTGCCCTTGCGGCAGCACCATCTCGAACGCCTTCTGCCAGCAGGCTGATGACTTTTCGCACAACCATGGAAGAAATCGCCTTTGCGCCCGGTCCAGAAGTTTGACCGTCAGATAAGACAACCGATACTCCGCCGTTCGGGCGTTCAACCATTTCAATCGTATCGCCGCTTTCAGAGACAGCATATTTGTTTGTTTTTGCAACTGCGATGCTAATTTCCATGGTTTGATTTTACAATAAATTGGTTTATTAAGAAAACAAATTTTGTAACAAACCGTTCGAAAACAACCATTATTGCTTAAATAGACGGAATAAGGTTGACGACAAATCGGGTTTTATGTATAATCTGTCCGCCTGTCAAATGATGACGGGTAGGAATTTTTGACAGGAGTATAGAATGGTTCCACTTCCAAAACGAAAACTCTCTAAAGGTAGAAGAGACCGCCGCCGCGCCCAGGATGCGCTCGAGAGCGTAAATCTTGTTCAGTGCAGCAATTGCGGTGAAATGCGCCTTCCCCATACGGTTTGCCCAAATTGTGGTCATTACCAGGGCAGGGAAGTTTTGCATATTGAAAAAGAAGCCAAAAAGAAATAAAGGCGAACCTACCAAAAACGGGCTCTGCCCGTTTTTTGTTTAAATCTCATCCTCCGATTCAATTTCATCTTCAGGCTCATCTGGTTTAATATTCCTGTAGGGCGTGAAAGTAGCAACCAGCCTGCCGGGAACGAATCCTTGAATGTATACTCCTTTGTGCTGATGCTCAATAACTGATACCTGCCCCTGTTCATGGAAGAGGGAAATTAATTGTCCTTCAGCGTAAGGGATTTGTACGGTAATGGGAGTAAAGTTCTCATATAACTCCACCTCAATAGCGCGCAGCAGATCATCCATGGCAAGACCCTTCAAGGCAGAAATACCCACAGCGTTTGGGAAATCAGATAAAAACTGCTGAGTTAGTTCAGGCTGGGGCAGCCGGTCAATCTTATTCAACGCGGTGATCACCGGGATATGGTCTGCTTGAATTTGTTTTAAAGTGTCCATCACGGATCGGGCTTGTTCGAGGGCATTGGGATGAGTGACGTCCACGACATGAATCAAGAGATCAGCTTCACTGATTTCCTCAAGTGTGGCATGGAAAGCGGCGATTAATTGGGTTGGGAGTTTTTGAATAAAACCGACTGTATCAGTCAGCAATCC
>JAGPFF010000074.1 GCA_018056725.1 Anaerolineaceae bacterium | reverse complement strand
GCTTGAATCCTCTGCTTTCACCAATCTTGCCACGGTTGTCAATATTACCAGCCGGGCGCGGCGGGGGGTAACCGTATCTGTGGCTCGGCTGGACTATTCGGATGGTCACACGGCGGAAGTGGAAGTTAAACAAGGCTCCATTGCTGTGCTGCCACTGCCTTCAGGTAGCAAGGCGCAACTTTACCTCAAACCGGTGAGACGCACTGAGATCGAAGAGGTGGACAGCATTGCAGAACCAGTGCTGGTAAATGGGGGAGTTTGTGGCGTGGTTTTGGATGCCCGGGGGCGCCCCTTGAAGATGCCGGCAGATGAGCAACATAGAATAGCGCTTTTGAAAGAGTGGGAATCCCTTCTGAATCATCAATAAGTGGTACATTTATTGCAACATAGTCATCAGGAGTTCACATGTATCCTCAGATGACTCAAATTCAACCGTTAACCCTCATCCGCAGGAATCGATTGCTCCCGTTCCCGGGTGAGGTGACCGTTAGACCGGGGCAAAAGGTCAACGCCACCGATGTCGTCGCGCAGGCTTCCATCCCTACCCGCCATTATCTGGTGGATGTACGTTCTGCTTTAGGAGTTTCAACCGTGGCTGCCGCAGAAAAGTTGATCACGCGCAAGCCGGGTGACCTTCTGGAGAAGAATGACATCCTGGCGGAGACCGGAGGATTGTTTTCCAAGGTGATCCGCACTCCGGGTCCGGGAAGGGTGATTTCAATTTCCAAAGCTCGAGTATTGATCGAGACGGAAAATGAAACCCTTTCTTTACAGGCAGGTCTGGCTGGAAAGATCCATCAGGTAATCGATGACCGCGGGGTTTCTATCGAAGCCTACGGCGCTCTCATTCAGGGTGTTTGGGGGAACTCACGTATTGGGTTTGGTCAACTACTCGTCGATGATGCCAGCCTGGATGGAGAATTAACCTCTAGCGCGCTATCCCTCACGGCGCGCGGCAACATTCTCATTGCAGGATATTGCAGCTCTGAGGAAATGTTTACCGCTGCCAGATCCGCTCAAATCAGCGGGTTGATTTTGGGCTCCATGCCTTCTTTGTTGATTCCAACCGCGCTTGAATTATCTTATCCCGTAATCCTGCTCACCGGTTTTGGGAAAACAGGACTGGATGAATATTCCCGCCGAATCCTGGTGACCAATGCCGGGCGTGATATTTCGATAAATGCAGTCAGGTGGAACCGGCTCGCTGGTGATCGACCGGAGATCTATATTCCCCTGCCTTCAGAAGGGGAACCTTACCAGTGGGAAAATTCTTTTTCCGTGGGTCAAAAAGTGCGTGTTCATTCCGGCGCTTATGCAGGTCGCATTGGCAGAATTGACGAACTCATACCCGGTATGACCCAACTTCCCAACGGATTGCGTGCCAGCGCCGCAAGGGTAAAGTTTGACCAGCGTTCAGGGGCAGTATTGCCGTTGGTGAACCTGGATGTAATTCAAATCAAGGATTGAAACATTGGCTTAACCAATGAAGGAGGTTGATCATGGCACTAAATAATTACGATTACGATCCCTTTGATCAGGAGGATTTCCAGGAGGAGCTCAAACCAGAGCCTCAGAAGAAACCTGGCAATCGAAATTTTATGATCATCCTCATCGTTCTCGGAGTGGTTTTCCTGCTGGCGCTCCTGGCGTTGATCCTCTTCGCGCCTAAGTATATTGCCAGCCAACGCTCGGCGCAAATGGAACAAGCGGCTCTGATCAATGCCGCCAATACAGCCACTGCCATGGCAGGGGTAGCTCAACAAAACCAGCAGCTAACTGAAGCGGCATTAACCGCCACGGCGCTGGTGCCAACGGCAGCACCAACCCGTACTCCAACTGTAGTTGTCCCCACCCAGACACCCGTTGTGGCTGGGACGGGTCTCTCGGTGGAAGAGATGGCAACCGTTTCAGCGCTCCAAACTAAGATGGCAGCACAAGGGACGGCTGTGGTTACTCCAACGGAATTGCCGGAAACAGGATTTGCGGAGGATGTAGGGCTTCCTACCATGGCTGGGATCGCTGCCTTCCTGATCATCATCATTATTTTCATTCGCAACCTGCGTCTCGCTTCACACTAGCTTGAAAAATAAACAATCCGGAGTGGTGGATCCACCACTCCGGATTTTAATTTTAACCATTTAGCGACGAACTATGAAACGCGATCAGCTATCGACTTTCCGTAATTTAACAGTTCCTTAACCATTTGCTCGGAGCGACCTTCCGCGTAAACCCGGAGTACGGGTTCGGTACCAGAGGGACGGATGAGCAGCCAGGAATCATCTGCGAAGAGATACTTTACCCCATCCAGAGTGCTGACTTCAGACAGGTTTTCCCCGCCCAGCATTTGAGGCGGTTGGTTAACGAGCAGAGATACCATTTTTTCCTTGGCGATTGGATATTTCAACCGGAGGTCGAGTCGGTCATAAAAAACGGGTCCTACTTCCTTTTGAAGGTCTTCCACCATCTCATAGAGCGTGGAATGAGCTTCCGAGACCATTTCGATGATTAACAAACCCATCAGAATGCCATCTCCTTCAGGGATGTGACCGGCAAAACCGATCCCCCCGGATTCTTCGCCGCCGATGAGGACATTTTCCTTCATCATATAATCCGCGATGTGGTTAAACCCTACCGGCGTTTCATGTACGGCGAGTCCATATTTTTTTGCCAGGCGATCAATCATGCGTGTAGTGGAAACGGTTCTGACAACCGATCCAGTCAGCCCGCGTTTTTCAACCAGGTAACGCAAGGCGAGGGACATGATTTTATGCGGATCCACGAAATTACTCCGTTCGTCCATCGCACCGATGCGGTCTGCATCACCATCGGTGGCAATACCGAAACTGCCCATCCCGGCACCAATTGCCCCCGCCAGTGCGCCGAGGTTCTGCCGGATCGGTTCCGGATGGACTCCACCGAACCCCGGGTTCATTTCGCCGCGGATCTCGCTGATTTCGCATCCGGTACCTTGCAGAAAACCCCGGATGACGCCGCGACCGGAGCCATACATGGAATCAATGACGAAGCGTTGAGGGTTTTCAGCAATGATGTCGCAATCAATCAATTTTCGTAAATGCTCATAATAGGCTGGGATGGGATTGAAACGCTGAATCAATTTCAACTCCCGAGCCTGTTCCAGATCCATCAGGTTAGGACCGCGTGCCCGCTCTTCATTGTCATTCAAATAGACTTCTACGCGCCGGCATTGTTCGGGCAGGGCGGAACCCCCGGAAGCGGATTTTAATTTAACCCCATTGTAGCGCGGCGCATTGTGTGAAGCCGTGATCATCACGCCACCGATGGCGTTTTGCTGACGGACCGCATGGGAAATTACCGGCGTCGGGGCATCCGCCTGAGCAAGCAGCACGGTAAACCCGTTGGCAGCAAGGACCCTTGCTACCTCGGTGGCATAGCGGTCTGAGAGGAATCGTGTATCAAACCCCACCACCATTTTGTGCGGATCCGGAGAATTTTCTTTTGACGCCCCGTTCGTCCATTCGGGCGATGCCACCGCGTCTGCGATAGCCTGAGCGACCAATCGTAAATTAGTAAAGGTGAACGTGTCTGACATTACCGCGCGCCAACCATCTGTTCCAAAATGGATCGTCATTCAAAGCTCCAAAAAATAAAATAGATAAGGATTTACCAACCAGGGGCGGGAGTGGCGGTAAGAAGCAGGCTGCGCACCATCCAACCATCCGTGCCATCTTCCAGCAATACGTGGGACCAATAAACACCATCGACCAGTTCCACTTCGGGCAGCACTTGAATCAGCGATTCATTATCCAGACTGGTAAGGTATTCACCATCAAACCCCGGGGTTTTGCGCACCAGCACCCCGCTGTACGTCGGACTGAATACCTTTGCCCAAACCGGGGTGGGCTTTGGGGTTATGGTAACAGTAGGGGTACGGCTGGGGGCGAGTGTGTTGGTGGGGAGAGGGGTCTCGTTACTCACAGCAGTGAATTCTGGCGTGGGTGTTTTTGCTTTTTTGGTTGGTTGTGGTGTCTCCAACACAGGCGGTGCTTTTGGCGTCAGTGTGGCAAAAGATACCATTTGCTGGCGTACCGCGGAGCCGATCGCACTGGATTGCACCAATCCATACAAGGCGACAGCAAAAATTACGGCGGAGAGCAAATAACCAAAAGCAGTAAAAGGACGCAATTTCATGACTACCAGAGTAATTGTGCCCACAAGGATGACCCAAACGACATGGACCAGCGCAACCTGTAACGCAGGCAGGAAAAGCGAAGAGGCTCCAGCCGTGAGTCCAAAACCAGCTACTGCCACCGGAATGTAGATCTCATACGCCAGCGGTACACTGGCTACCAGGGATGGCTGTTTTGGCATCCGGATCGTCAGGTAGACTGCCAGTACGACACCAATAGTAAGGAGTAGAAAATCGGGCACCGTGTAAGCAGTGAATCCCTCCGCCTGGAGCCATGGACGTGCGCTGAAAAGGTGTGAAATCCAGCCGCCCAGTGCCCCGCTGGCAAAAACCAGCGCCGCTCCAATGAGCAGTGCAGCAATCGAGCGCAGAAAAAAGCTGATGGATCCGATCACCGTCGAAAAACCCAGTCCAATTATGGGCGCCATAAAGGGAGCCAACAACGCACCCAAGACCAGCAAGGCGGGGCTATCGAGGAGGATGCCGGCTGAAATTACCAACCCGGCAACCAGTGAAAACGCGAAGAATTCAATCCCCGGAACCAGCCGTTTGGCGATTTCGTTCAGATACAGGACGCGTTCACTCCTGCCGCTTGGGATAAGCAACTTGCGTCGCCTGCGGCGGGATTCATCAATTCTGCTCGAGCCAATTTCAGGGTTTGGGTCTGGTGAGAAATCTGTCATTGCCGAAGGGTCGCTTTCATTCGGTCTGGATGAAGCAGCAAATCTAAAGCAGTAAGAATATCAGGCGCAAGGATATCCGCATTGAGCATGGTCTCAACGGCAGTACCTTCAGGTGAGAGCACACAGATTCCCAGTCCGGCGGCTTTCAGCATCAAGCGATCGTTGGTTCCCTGTCCAATCGCCACCACTGCAGGGGCATCAAGGTTTTCGACATATTCCAGCTTTTGTTCCGCCTCACTCCATGGCATTAATCGCATGTAACGGATCACAATGGATCCGAGCTGATCTTCCAAACTGTTCAGGGTGCCGTAAGTGTCCGCGCTGACCAGATGAATTTTCACCAGATCTTTCAACTGGCTTAACGCCCTCTCCACACCAGGCAAAAGACTGCCATCGCAGGCAAGAGTGCCATTGACATCACACACCAGGTGTTGAATTTCAAGTCCGGCGCGACCAGGGATGAGGCAGGAAATCATAGGATTATTATAATACACTCAGCATTTTGACTAACTAAGGTAAAATAACGCCATGCCCAAGC
>JAGPFF010000073.1 GCA_018056725.1 Anaerolineaceae bacterium | reverse complement strand
GGCGTCAGGCATAAACGGATGGATCTTGAGCGCCCGGTCTTTAATCTCAATTCCGGGCAGGGTGCCGGAAATTCCAGCAAGAACACCCTCTTCCGTGAATTCCTCCCCGCCAGCAGCCGGCGGTACCGGGGTTGTGCCTTCCTCTTTAGGGTGTGGAGAGAGCCAGGAAGGTAATGCTGCTTTTTCCAGTTCTTTTTCGGCTTGACTCGCTTCGGATTCGGTAGATTTTTCCGCTTCTTCAATAAGTGGTGATTCCTTTGAAAGCCAGTCGGGAAGCTCCTCCAGAAACGAAGGAAATGGCGGGAGGTCTTCTTTCACAGCGGGAGAGGAGGCAGATACGGGGGATTCGCCCCTTTCAATGGTGAGTGGCTCTTCCAGCTCGAATGGTGGTATTTCTTCCAGCTGCGGGATGGATGGAATCAAATCTTCTTCATGAGGAGGATTGGAAACAGTTATGTGTTCAGGTGGTTCAGGTTGACTTTGATCTTCCGTTTGGTCCGCCGACACATTTTCAACCGGAGGGGCTTCGGATGGTTGAAGGATCAATGGGTTTAATAATGCCGCGACTTCTTCCTCGCCAAGAGGCTGGTATTCATCATCCCTCAATGAGCCACGAAAGGCGAGAGATTCATCGATCGCCGGTTTTTTCGAATGAGTGGGTTCAGACGGTTCCGCAGGAGTATTTGCGGCAGTTTCTCTTAAGTTGTAAAGCCAGTCCGGAATTCCCGTCTCAACGGAGGGAGGTTTTTCAGGTTCCTCTGTGACGGAAGTTGGTTTGTCTGTCTGCGGCTCGGGGGGCAACGGTTCCTCTGGTTTGGAGGACTTTTGATCTTCTTCTTTTAGTTTACGGATCCTTGCCAGCCAATCCGGTATGTCTTCATTCGATGGCGTTTGAGGGGCGGTGTTCTCATCAGTTTTTTCGGGTTCTGCGGCAGGTGACGGGTTTTTAACCAGCGGTTGTTTCTTGTAAAAATTCGCCAGTTTCTCCCTTTCATGCCTGGTTAATGGACCGGTGGCTTTAGGCAGCATGGAATGGCAGAACCAGCAGCGTTCTGCGCTTTCATCATTCAATCGGTCGCAAACAAGACAACGAATATCTGCCATAACTATCCGTTATAGGGGCGGTCTGTGCCAATTAGGACGCGAACCCCGGTAACCAGACTGCCCAGAGCTATCCCCAGCAAAATGCCACGCGCGCCTGCCACTGGTACCTGGTGAAAAAACGAAAGCAACCCGCGAAGAACAGGAATATCACTGGTAAAAGCAAGGACACCACTATTGAGCACCAGGAACACGATGATACTTAGGAAAAATATCCCTCCCTCCCAGTTTCGATGACGCTGGAGAACTTTGAGGGCGGAAAAAACCAGCGTAAACGCCAGCAAAGCCATCAAACTGGACTCGACAGGCACTTGAACATGGGTTACCAGTTTTTGAAACCCCGGGTTTGAGGGACCCAGGAAAATACCGGAAACTAGCGTGAGCAGAAACGCCACAATCAGGAGAATACTGTAGGATTTACCCGGATGGTCCTGACGGGCACGTTTCCAATGAACACCAAACACAAGATTTAGAATCGCCACCAGACCCGCCACCCCACTGAGAATGACACCCCAATCCAGCAGAGAGGAACGCATCGACTGAATCCCGGGAAGAGGCAGAAAGTAACCCAAAAGGACGATCACACCGGAAAGAATGGCAATGACGATATTAATAAACTTCATCCCACACCTGTTACACTCAGGATTGCCCCAAGGATGAGTCCAAAACCAACCAACAACCGCAGGAGATCCTGCACGCGCAAACTGGCAATGTGAGCGGGTTTATAACCCAGATAAGCCGGGAGAGCGAAGAGTTCCTCACCAATTAAAGTATCCTGCCCGCTGGCGAGGAAGACAGATTGCGCGACGATCGAATCACTGGCGGCAAGGGTGTAATCAGCATGTTCGGTCGTTGCAGCCGCGAGGAAACCACTTTCTGCGCCAAACTGCCCTACCAATACATTCGTCCGCACATCGGATTCAGCGATCACATCCATTGCTCCAAGTGCATAGCTGAAGGGAGTTACTCCGGTTAGAAATGCCTGATTTGGATCATAGGATTCGCGTGTGTTCGTTTCAGAAGCCACAGCGCTCAAAACATCCTTGCTCAACAACGCAAACCCGCCATCCCCGCTGGTGGCAACAGGTGGTTGGTCTCCGGAAGAACTCAATTGACCGATGCGGTGTAGAACGCTTAATCCCACCAATGCGGAAGGATTAGTGGCATCATTCAAATCGGCACTACCCAGCGAAAGATGAACCCGGCTGCCATCCTCCACCGAAACCCCTATCGCTCGCCGTAACCGATTGATGGCGGGTATTTTGCGCAAGACAGCAGGATGAGAAGCTCTCACCTTCCGTCCAGAAAATAAACCGATTCCAAGGGCGGTGAAGACAACAATTAATAACCCTAGCCAGGATTCCAGATTCATGGTTTGATATTTTCTTCCTCATGAATTGATTTTGGGGTTGAAATCTTTTCCAAATCCCGGGCGATAGTATCCCAGGTGGATCGTGCGCTTCCCGCCAAAAAAGGTGAGAATGCCCACATGCCTTGAGACAGGAGCCATTTGAGCGGTCCGAACCCTTCGAATAGATCCTGAACGATCCCTATAAGGTTATCCTGCCTGTATTTCCCCATCCAAAACCATCCTGAGTGAAAATTGAATTGCTAAAAGTATAGCACAAGCCCCCCGATAAGATTCAGTGTTTAATGGTTGATCTTTAAAGACCCGGTTTTCGTTGTAAAATTAGATGACGAAATGAAGCACTCAATTATACTCAGGAGAACAACCATGGGCATCCTGGACTTGTTTAAAAAACCTTATCCTCGGGCAAACGCCGAAGAAGTCTCCCGTCTGATGGAGGAACTAATCCGCATCGGAATCCAGGAAGATTACCTTTCAGAAATTCCCGGGAGAGGGTTCAATTCACAATGTAGACATATCCGCGCACGGGAGATCGGCAAACGTTTTCATGAACTTGGTGGGTCTAAGATGATGTCCTGGGCATACGGGCGGGTACGAAAAAAAGCGGGAAAAATACCAGCTTCGCACCTTGAATTCGCATGGAATGACATTGGTAACTGGCAGCCTTAAGGCAGACAAAACCGGGTTCGACATTGAACCCGGTTATTTTTTTGCATCCATCTGGGCGGAAATCACTTCTAGAATCGTTGCCATTCGGCGGCGCCAATCGTAAGCAGCAGCATTTTCCAGCGCCGTGGCTGCCAATTTTGCCCGCCACTGCGCATCGCTGATTAATTTTGAGAATTGATTACTCAGACTGTCGAAGTCTTCAGGAGTATAGAAACAAACATTGCTTTCATTAAGGACTTCGCGCATCACTGGCAGATCGCTCGCCAGAATTGCCCGTCCAGTTGCCATGTATTCAAATGTTTTTAGCGGGCTGCAGATGCGTGAAGTATCCCCTCCACTGCTGCCGCCAAAACTACGACTGAAAGGCATCAGGAGGACATCGGCTGTTGCCTGGTAGAGGGGGATCTGCTGATTGGGGATAAAACCAGTGAGTGTTACATTGGTGATGCCTGCAGTGTTTAGTTTTTCAATCCAGTCGGCTGTTTGTTTTGAGTCACCACCGATCCATAAAAAGTGCACCTGTGGAAAAGCCTGTGCAAGCGGGAACAAAATTTCAAGCCCGCGCCCGGGGTAAAAGCTGCCTGAATATACCGCGGTAAATCTTTCAGGTAAACCCAGCATTTGTCGTGCCTGAGACGGTGAAGGGAGGTGCTGGTAGCGCTCCAGGTCAACCCCATCCGGCGCGATGAGATATTCGCCTTCACGAGCGGAAACCCCTGTTTGAGCATTGGATAATAATCGCAATGCCTCGGTAATGTAAACGGTCAGTTTGGGTGGTTTACGGCGCAAAAAGGCACGATACCCTGCTGGTGCAAATCTTCCATGGGGAAGGTCATGCATTTCCAACACAGCCGCAAACCCGCGCTGCCGGGCGAAAAGGGCAGCCCAAATCATGCGGCTGTAGATCAAATCCACTTGCCCGCGCCGTGCCTTCCTGAGACTGGCGGCGATAAAATCAAAACGATTGAATCCCTGGCGTGATGGAAGGCGGACAATCGGGAAGGATTCTTGCAGACCATAAAGCGCGGCAATCTCAGTCCACTCAACCTCTCTGCCGGCTGGTAGATAAAGCTCTACAGAATGACCTAATTTAACCATCGCCTGACAGACCTTCATGACCTGGAAGCTATTGGCACGACTGGAAGGAACTTCAGCAGTGGAAATATATGCGATTTTCATGATAAAGCCCTTCCTTCGGTAAGCTCCTGTTTGCGAATCATTTTCAAACCGATGAAAACCATGATCCCGGTCGAGATCACCAGATAACCAGTGAGTAAAACTCCCTCCCCCATCATGCCTGTTCGCGGTACAACCCAAAATGCCAGACCTGTTTTCAACACCGCGGTAATCAGCAGCACATACAAAGGTATATTCGCCTTACCAAACGAGAGCAGAAGCGAGCGGTTCCAGAAAAAGATGTTCGCAAAACCGAATCCGATGAGCAAAAGCATCGTTACCGGGTAAGCCGGTAGAAAAGCGGAAGTGTAGAAAAGACGAATCAACCAGCGTCCAAGGACGATCATCACCAGTAGTACCATCCCAGTCCACGCAGCAGAGATCAATGTTACCCGGCGAAGCAAGCGGCGTAGTGACTGCCATAACCCCGAAACCACACTGCGGGTAAGTTCCGGAAAGGTCGTGGCAATAAAGGGTGTAATCGGCATCATCAACGGGTTGACAATGGACAACGCCAGTTTGTAATAACCCACCGATTGTGAATCCAGGAAATACCCTAACAGGAGCGGTTCACTTTCACTGGCGACCATCTTAATCGTACCGCTCAGGTTCGTACTAAGCGCAAATTGGGCAACCTCTTTGAAAGGAGGAAGAGCTGAAAGTGGAGCTTTCCACCAGCCACGGTCGAGGTGCCGGGGAAGATAATGAAAAGCCAGAATGACTGGACCAACTCCGAGGATGATTTTGCCGGCGAGGTAAGCGATTAACACAAAAACGATACTCCCATTTGTAAAGAAGGCAATCAGAATCAAAACCGCTGTAACCACACTCTGTGCCAGGTTCAGGAATGCCTGGGAGCGAAAATGATTGGTGATTTGCAAAACGCCAGTTGAAGTTTCAGTAAGGAGGTTTGCAAGAATGGAGATGCCAAAAAACTGGATCAAAGGGAGTGTCTGCATATCCTTGGCAATGTAACGCGCCCCGAGAGGTGCCAACAGCAGCAGACAAAGAAAGGCAATCAGAGAAGTGCTGCCTTCGATGAGCATGGCAACTTTTACCACTGCGCCAGCGCGTTGCCGATTGTTATCGGTCAATTCCTTCCCGAGAAAGCGGACGATGAATTC
>JAGPFF010000072.1 GCA_018056725.1 Anaerolineaceae bacterium | reverse complement strand
TCGGAAGAGTACACCATACCACATTCGGTGTGGTATGGGTCAAAATCCTGAATCCGTGCCGTCGGCACATCCCACCCGAAGGGCAGGGATCTGTGCGGCGGGCTCTGCAGTTTAGCCGACCTGACGAGCTCTATTACACGTAACACCCTGAAAAGCGTCCCTACTTGCCTAATAAATTGCAAAAGATAATTGATATTCAATTCGGTTTTTTCATGATTCGTCAATTCATAATGGGGGGATTGATTTGTAGTTGAAGATTTCTTTTTCATACAATTACCACAGTACTGTTCCGAATATGCACTAGTAATCAATATTGAAGGTGTAGATCACGCAAGAAATAATCAACTCATTTTCCATTTACGTCAGCAAGAGTTAATGGGGATTTATTCTTTGAATTTCCGAGTATATACCATTCATCAACATCGAGCGCATAAGAATTAAGAGCTCTTTCGATGGAAGATTCTTATTGTTCTGATACCAATACGTGATCGTGGATAAAATCGCAGAAAACCCAAACTCAAAAATATAGGCGGTATGAATTTCGCCTTCAGACAAGCCGAACATTTCAAGAAGCACCGGACGCATAACGGCTTTCAACTTATTGGCATAAAACGGATCCCCGTTTTCCCCCAGGAGCACACTGAGATATTTTCCTTTGGATTCATATAGATCGGCCAACCCCTTGATGAATTCCTCATTCTGGAAATCATCAAGTCTTTTCACCACTTCTTCCTTGATGGACTCCAGGAGCGACTCTTCCAACTGGTTCAACACATCATAAATATCCACAAAATACTCGTAAAACGTGCTGCGATGATATCCGGCTGCATCTGTTATTTCTTTTACGGTGATGGCTTCAATCTTCTTTTGGCAATACAGACCCCAAAATGCCTGCATGAGGTTTTCCCTCGTTAGAGCTGTTGCTTCGGGATTCTTTTTCATTGATCTTTGTCCTTCCAGAAAGCGATTATCCGACATTCAAGCTTGGGTTGACGGTTGACAGTGTAGATCGAAGAATTATACTGTAATTATCCGACATCGTGTCGGAAAAAGAGGTACAGGGAGCAGTCATATGAAATTCTGGCGTCGGAACTGGTACTATATTGGCGGGGTCCTGTTTGTAGCCCTCTCATTTTTTATGGGCTTTTGGGGCAGCCTTTTCAGCCGCATACAGGTCATCCTGATCTTCAGTTTTATGGCCATGCTGGTCCACCAATTTGAAGAGTACGCTCTCCCCGGCGGGTTCCCATCGATAACAAACATTGTGATGTTCGGGGAGAAAAAAGCTCCCGACCGGTACCCATTAAATGCCAATCAATGTTGGATCAGTAACGTCCTTTTGACCTATCCCTTCTACATCATCCCTGTATTTTTTCCGAAACTGATCTGGCTGGGTCTCGCCCAGGTGATGCTGGGTATGTTGCAGATTTTTGCCCACGGCATCGTCGAGAACATGAAGCTGAAAAGTCTCTACAATCCAGGCCTCGGCGCCACCTTGCTCCTGCAGTTGCCCCTTGGAATATATTACATCTGGTATGTTGCAACAAACAACCTTGCCAGCACAGGTACATATATTTTCGGATTGATTGGTGCCATTCTCGCGGCGGTGGTATTGTTTGCATTACCGATCAGGGTATTGGCAACAAACAGAGAATCAAAGTATCCGTTTGCAGAAGCGGAAATGTACGGATTTGCCAAAGAGAAAGTTAGAAATATCAGGAACTCATAAACCTGCAAAAACCAATGAGGAACAGTCTTATGAAATTTTATCGCCGGAACTGGTATTACATGGGAGGAATTCTTTTTGTGGCGCTCTCATTTCTAATGGGCTTTTGGGGATCCAAAATCAGTCCCATCCAATTAATCCTGATTTACAGCTTCATGGCTTTGCTGATCCATCAATTCGAAGAATATGGGCTGCCAGGAGGCTTTCCCGCTTTGTTTAATATCATAATGAATGGGGAGACAAAAACACCGGACAGGTTCCCGCAAAACAGCAATCTCGCCATGGTTGTGAATGTAGTGCTGGCCTATCCTTTCTACATTTCCGCGATCCTTTTTCCGAATGTGATTTGGCTTGGATTAGCCACCATGTTCTTTGGATTGTCTCAGATTATCTTCCATGGCATTGTGATCAACAAAAGCATAAAAAGTTTTTATAATCCGGGTCTGGCCGCGTGTATCTTTTTACATGGACCGATCGGTATTTACTACATTTGGTACGTTGCAACTCACGGCCTTGCCAGTACATGGAATTATGTCGGCGGCTTGATTGGTATGATTTTGGCGGCAGTTGTGATCGTGGTCCTTCCAGTCAGGACATTTTCAAGCAGGAATGCCAAGTACCCATTTTCAAAAGAGGAAATGGAACGATTCGGCATGCTGGAAAAGGCAAAGCAACTGGGTGACTTTAAGGGTTTCCGGCTGTTTCAAAAACAGAGATCATAATTTGAATTTGGAACGACCCTGGATGAACAGTCCGACGAATTTTACGCGCAAGGATTGGGATAAGGAGATTTTATACAATGATCAAAAGACTGGATACCTGGAGCGACAATTTATGGATCTATTTCATGTGCATACTCGGAAGCGCAACACTCATATATCTAGTCCTAAACTGGAGCATGCTGCCTCTTGGCGCAAAAGCGGGAGCTTTTGCCGCAATCATTATACCCTTTCATGTAATCGAAGAATGGAAGCTTCCCGGCGGACTTCATTATATTTATAATGTGATATTCGGCTCGAAAGAGATGGGCTCGAAATATCTGGATAGATATCCGATGAGCCGTCTGACGGATATGATTACCAATATCGGCCTGGAGCTGTTTCCCCTGGCATTTCTTGTGATGTCCCTGGTAGCAGGTCTGTCCAACGAAATGGCGATTTGCATCACGCTTTTCAGTTTACTGGAAGTTATGGCGCACACGATTGTCGGCATATATTCTTTCATCAGGTATCGCAAGGCGGGAAAACGCTCAATTTATTGCCCCGGAATTGGTACCTCCTATACGCTGTTCCTGCCGGCCGCAATCTATCTCATCTGGGCAATGCCTCAGTTGACTGTCAGGAACTGGATAGGCGCTCTGATCGCCTTTGCCATCATGTGTATATGCTGTGTTCCTCTTGCGGAAATCCCATTAAAAAAATGGGTGCTGAAGCAGGAAAATGATGCGTTCGCATTCATCTCTCCGAAGCACTATGCAAAATTTGTTAATAATGATCAATTTTGAGCATGGAAAGGAAGCACACAAATGAAATTTTATCGTAGGAACTGGTACTATGTCGGCGGCGGGCTCTTCGTCGTTTTGGCGATCGCATTGGCCATCCTCTGGAACGACATGAGCGTGCTGCGGAAGTTGATGTGGATCAGCTTCATAGCGCTATTGGTGCATCAGTTCGAAGAGTACGCCTGGCCGGGCGGTTTTCCGGCGATCATGAATATTGCCTGGCAACCCAAGGACGGGGGAAAGTCTGACAGGTGCCCGTTGAACCAGCAAAGCGCGTTATTCGTGAATGTGTTCGTCGCCTACCCGTTTTACATCCTGCCAATCCTATTCCCTAACCTGATCTGGCTTGGACTGGCACCAATCTTGTTTGGCATGGGACAGTTTGGAGTGCATGGGATCTTGATTAATCGAAAAATGCGGTCCATATACAACCCCGGCTTGTTCGCCGTGGTCTTCCTGCACTGGCCTATTGGCATTTATTACATCTGGTATATCTATGCTCAGGGGTTGGTTCAGGCATGGACGTGGCCGGTCGCGATCACACTGGTAGCTCTCTTAGCCTTTTTTGGCGTGAATATGCCTGTCTCCCGTTGGTTCAATGATCCAAACTCACCCTACCCGTTCAGCGAGAAAGAGATGGCCCGTTTCCATGTTCGGGAGAAATTGGAAAAACTGAGTACAAAGAAGATTTGATCCCATCTACCATCCGTGAGATTAATGATTTTGTTCTTTTTATTGTGCTGGTTTTACGGTTTTAATCGCTTTGTCCATTGATTGCACAAAATTTCACTAGATCCGAGTGGAGATTAGTTCTCTCTTTTGATGAAGCCAACAAAACCTATTCCAAATTATCAGAAAATCATATTCACGAGAATCAAGAATTTCTTAGCTTTTGTTTCTTGAAAATGTAAATTTAGGAGGCTGTCCCCCTGGGATAAGCCCTTTTCGCTTGCTATACTCAATCTAATCTGACGACTTAATTGTTTATTCTTTCAATCGTTAGCCGGACTCTACCTGCTGGATGCGCACATCAAAGGCGCGTAAGCACGAAGTCTGGCTTTTGTTTTTAAAACTTACCTGGAGGATCGATGACGATATTAATTCCGGTGGTTGGGCTTTTGTCCACTACTTTGGTGCTCTTCCTGTGGTATCCAAAGCAAATCAAAACGGGTGGATTATCCGCTTTATATACCGTTGATTCAGCCCGAACTCTATCCAGCCTCGATTATAAATCACTGGGGTATATACTCATTAGCCTCCGGTCAGAATATCAAACCCGTTACCTTCCGCCTACTGCGTATCGCTGTTGGTGTTTGTGGCATGGTCATTGCCTGGTTGTACCTCCCCCGTCTTCCGGCAATAGTCATTGGGGGAATCCTAAATTACATTCCTGGAGCATGGTTGGATGATCGGATGAAAAGTCGTGGTCGGGATATTGACCAACTGCTCCCAATTGCTATGGGTCGGACTGCTGCTGGCCTGCTCGCTGGTGGATCCGTGCCCGATGTTTTACAACAGGTCGGTGAGTCCCTGGAGATGAAGAAAACCAATCCACTCACCCCAGAGTTAATTCTGACTGCTTTAGAAATACGAATCAAAGACAGGGTGGAAGCGTTGCGAAGTCTGGCATCGCGCAGGTCTTCGGTGTCCCTGGCCAATCTAGCTCAACTGTTGGAAGGATATACCGAAGCAGGCGGCTGTCTTGATCCTCATTCCGATTTATCTCAGCCAGGATCACTTTGGTTTTACCCCGAATGGTAGCCAGGTGGTGTTCCGTTGTGAAAACGTGTAGATTGTCTCAAAATTGATCGATGGGAAATTCCCAGATTATCAGGCGATTCTCCCCAAAGGTCACAAGACCAGAGCAGTCCTTGACACGGGTGAACTGCTCAAAGCCTGCAAACAGGCCAGCATCATTGCTCGCGAAGGTAGCAATGTAGTGCGGTTTCACTTTCAACCCGGAGCTGATCAAACAGGGAGGGTCAAACTGTTGGCTGAATCCGATGAGACCGGCGCGAGTGAGATAGAACTTGATGCCACGGTTGAAGGACAGGAATTGGAGATCGCATTCAATGTGAAATTCTTGCAAGATGGGTTGGAAGCCATCACTACCAAAAAAGTGACCATAGAGGCGAATGCCCACAACACACCGGCGGTACTCCATTCAACAGGAGATGAGGAGAATTTATACGTTTTAATGCCCATGCATATCGATGGAAGGTAGATAATCACGGGGAAGCATTGGGCTTCCCCGT
>JAGPFF010000071.1 GCA_018056725.1 Anaerolineaceae bacterium | reverse complement strand
TTTTCCGACCGAACCTGCTTCCCATGATTCCTGCTACTAAGGCGAATAGAACAAAGAAGATTCCCATATGCCCTGACATTCTGCCGGCATCTCCATCGGGAATGCCGAGATGTTTTGTGGCATACAGGGTCAAAAAGGATTCCACTCCCTGGTAGGTGAGAAACCAGAAGAAAATTGCCAGCAGAATTCGTAAGCCGCTTTTATCTTTTTCCCGGATTAATTCCATCAGACTTTCAAACATATTGGGCTGTTTTTCGGTCTCTTCATACGTTTTGGGTTCTTTGATGAAAACAAAAACCAGCAAAGCTGCTACAACCACCAAACCAGACCCCATCCAGAAGGGGAAGTTAACATTGATCTCATAGAGGGTGCTACCGACGAGGGAGGCAATGATGGTACCCAGACCGCCCATCAAGTTGATAATGCCATTCGCCTGTGATCGAAATTTGGAGGGCGTGATATCGGGCATCAATGCCACCACCGGTGTGCGCCAGAATGCCATGGAAAGAAGCAAGGTGCTGGTGCAGGCAACAAATAGCGGCAGCACTGCGACTATCGGAATGAGTCCAAAAGCAAGCGCTCCAACCGGAGCGCCGATCAGTATAAAGGGCAGGCGACGTCCAATTGGTGTACGTAGCTTATCCGACCAGGCACCAACAGGCGGCTGGATAAACAATGCGGCAATGTTGTCCAGGGTCATAAAAAAACCAATCCAGGCGGCAGTTAGACCAAACTTGTTGGCGAGAAATAGCGGGACAAAGGCGTTGTAAATGGTCCAGATGACGCTGATGCCAAAGAAACCGAAACCGAGCAGAAAGATCTTGCCGTAATTGAATTTTTTCATTTCTCCTCTTCTTGTTCTATGATTTTATTGAGCAGATCCCGATCTTCTGCAGTAAGTTCTTTGCCTCTAAGCAGGTCTGGACGGTATTTCCACGTCCGATAAAGGGATTGAATCCTCCGCCAACGGGCAATTAAGGCATGGTTGCCGGTTAATAATTCCTGTGGCACGCGCCAGCCGCGAAATTCTTCCGGTCGGGTATAGTGAGGATATTCGAGCAGACCATTGCCAAAACTATCATCCTCGGCGCCATCCGGGTCCCCCAAAACCCCGGGTATGAACCGTGAAACAGCATCAATCACTACCATGGCGGGAAGTTCGCCACCAGTAAGCACATAATCTCCGATAGAGATCTGATCGCTCACCAGGTGCTCAATCACCCGTTCATCCACTCCCTCGTATCGTCCACAGATTAAGGCGAGATGGGGCTGTGTAGCCAGTTCACGGGCAATGGCGGTGGTAAATGGACGACCCTGGGGAGAGAGATAAATGACCGGACAAACCGGCGGGGAACCCAGCACAGACTCAACAGCGGTAAAAATTGGCTCAACCTTCATCACCATTCCACCACCCCCACCGTAAGGGGCATCATCAGTGACGTGATGGCGATCGCAGGTCCAATCACGGATATTATGCAGGTGTACTATCAGAAGGTTGTTTTCGCGGGCACGCAGCAAGATGCTTGATTCAAGGTAAGGTTGGATCACTTCAGGGAAGAGGGTGAAAACGTCAAACTTCATGTTCCCATTCTAGCAAAAATACCACCAGGATAGCAAGCCAAAGGCGAAGGCAGTTTCGCCCATCCAGTCCGGTGGATTGCTTTTCATTATCTTGACGCTGTCGATTACACTTGGTAAGATCAAAAATATGTATATTAAAGGCAGTAAGTTTAGCATGCAGCGTAAGCGTCGGCGGGCAAATCCGTTTAAGGTGATCTTGCTGCTTTTGTTGATTGGTGCGTTAATCTATTTCGACCGCATGGTTGTGCCAACAATCCCGCAGTTCTTCCAACCTACTCCCACTCCTACGCGGGTGCCTGAGTCAATTATTTCCGATGCGAAAAGTTTGGAGGCGGAGGGGAAATATTCACTGGCGATCACGTCTTATAAACAAGCCGTTGCGGCAGATCCTCGCAATCCTGAAAACTTCATGGCACTGGCGCGCTTGAATATTTATACGGGTAATTATGAAGAAGCAGTGACTCAGGCTGAAAACGCTCTGCTTCTCAACCCGAATAATGATCAAGCTATGGCTTTGCGCGGCTATGCGATTGGGTTAAGCGGAGATTATGTGCGCGCAGTCGGAGCGCTGGAAGATGCAATCAAAATCAACTCAAACAATGCCGAGGCACATGCCTATCTGGCTGAGATTTATATCCTGATGGTTCAGGAAGGTCAGGGTGACCTCACCACCATGGATAAAGCCATCAGTGAATCCCGCATTGCCGAAACTCTCGCACCCGGCACACTGGAGACGCACCGGGCTCGTGGGGTTGTCCTGGAATATACGTCCAATTATGAAGAGGCAGCCGCAGAATTTGAAGCTGCCATTGCCATAAACCCCAATATTGCCGACCTTCACCTCAGTCTGGGGCGAAATTACTTCTACTTGCAAGCCTACAATGATGCCATCACAGAATACAGCAAAGCCAATGCATTAAACCCAAAAGATCCCACTCCTGAATCCTTGATTTCCCGAGCATACGCGATCAATGGAGATTATCAGAAAGCAATCCAATATGCTGAAGCTGCGCTTGCGGATGATCCCCAGGATCCGTATCTTTATGGTAATTTGGGGCTTGTTTACAGCAGCGCTACCCAATACCTTGACGCCATTGATATGCTGCGCATAGCCGTAAAAGGAGGGGTTTCTGCTGATGGAGCCACAGTGGAAGGGCTGCCAATGGCATATGGGCGGGTAGCGCAGTATTATTACACGTACGGATTAGCTTTGGCACGGGAAGGACAGTGCAGTGAGGCATTGCAGATTTCGCAGGCGATCATCACCGGTCTACGTAATGATGAAGTGGCTATCTACAATGCTGAAGAAATTGTGAATATCTGTGAAAGGCTTGTGCGGGAGGGTAATGCCGATATCACCCCCACGGAACCCGCGGTGGAAGGTTCACCCACCGTTGAAGTAACACCATAATACTCTCAGAATGCTAGATTTCAACGGCAAGCGTACGATTTTCAGCTCCCCTCGCAAGAAATCAAATCCGGTCAGGATCTTCTTGCTGCTGGTGCTGATCCTTGCAGGTTTGTTTGTCCTTAAAGGATTAAATACTGGCGCAATCCATCCTTTAATGCAAATTGCCGCGACCCCAACCCGAAGTTTAAATTCCTATGCACTTGAGGGACAGACTCATTTTCAAGCCGGGAATCTTGAAAAAGCGATTGAAGCTTATCAGAACGCCATCCGTATCAACCCTGAGGATACGAATCTGCGCGCCGAGCTGGCAAGGATTCAAGTGTACTCCACCTCACAAATCACGGTGGATGCTGAAAAACGAGCCCGCCTTGATGAAGCCCTCGCGACAATTGATGAAGGGCTGGCGATTAACCCCCAAAGCAGCAACCTGTTCGCCGTCAGAGCCTTCGCGCTGGATTGGTATGGCTCCTCAGGGATTGCCGGCGAACAATCGCAGGAGTATTTAATCAAAGGGGAACAGGCAGCGGTTGAAGCTTTACAGTATGACAATACGAATGCTCTGGCGCTGGCTTATTACGCTGAACTGCTGGTAGACCAACAAAAATGGACGCAGGCTGAGCAATATATTGCTCAGGCGCTTGAACGGGATACCACCTTGATGGATGTTCACCGGGTCAATGGCTATGTTCAAGAATCCACTGCCAATTACACCCAGGCGATTGAAGAATATCAAAAAGCCATCGCTATCACTCCCAACTTGAATTTCCTTTACATGTCCTTAGGCGCCAATTACCGCAAATTAGCGTCCATGTCCATTGAAAACAGTACAGAGTGGAAATATTATTATGAACTGGCGTTGGAATCTTTTGCCAAAGCCGCTGCGATTAACGAGCGCTTGGGGGTAAATGACCCCATTCCTTTGATCTCAATCGCCAATACCTATGTGCAAATGGGTGAATTTTTTGCAGCAGCGAGAAATGTGCTTAAGGCGATTCAATTCACTCCAGATGATCCAACGGTATATGGGCAGCTTGGCGTCGTCTATTACAAATCCCGAAATTACGAAGGATCAATTCTTCCGCTCCGATGTTCCATCCGAGGCTGCTCCGCTGCAGAATCCTGCATGGTTCGCAATGGCGGTGCAGAGTGCGCTCAGGACGAGATTCCGAATATTCCAATCGAAGGGTTGGAGTTGACGAATAATACGGTAATTTTCTACTATATCTACGGCTCTGTGCTCGCTGGTCTGCATCAACCGAGCAATGGCTATTGTGAAGAGGCGATGGCTGTTTTCGATGAGATCACCGCTGTATTCAGCGCGGATGAGACGATCATGTCCATTGTTAGAGAAGGCGTTGCCATTTGTAATTACTACGGCTATCGCTGATTTTTTTCAGTTATCAGAATTTTATAAGAAATATTTAGCAACTCTTGACTTGAAAATCAAAGGAGGTTATTATTCGGATGCTTTAGCACTCGGAATTATAGAGTGCTAAATAGTTGAAAAATTCCAATCCTAAATAGGAGGCAAGCATGTCACTAGATCTAAAACCTTTGGGAAGTCGTGTTCTTGTTGAGCCTGTAGAAGAAAATGAAGTCACCGCGGGCGGCATCGTTTTACCTGACACCGCCAAGGAAAAACCTCAGAAGGGCGTCGTCCTTTCGGTTGGTCCCGGAGACCGCGATGAAGATGGAGATCACATCCCCATGGATGTGAAAGTGGGCGATACTGTCTTGTTCCAGAAGTATGGTGGAACCGAGGTCAAAGTCGAAGGAAAGAAACTCTTGATCCTTCGTGAGAGCGACCTGCTCGCAATTGTTTCCAGTAAATAATTCATCATCTTTTATAAGGAGAAATCACATATGGCAGCGAAACAACTTATTTTTGCTGAAGAAGCACGCCGAAGCCTTAAAAATGGTATTGATACCGTAGCCAATGCGGTTGTTACCACTCTCGGTCCCAAGGGACGCAATGTTGCGATTGATCGCAAATTTGGGGCTCCGACCATTACTCATGATGGTGTAACCGTCGCCAAGGAAATTGAACTGGAAGACCCTTACGAAAATATGGGCGCCCAGCTGATCAAAGAAGCTGCGACCAAAACCAATGATATCGCCGGTGATGGCACCACAACCTCCACATTATTAGCCCACACCATTGTGAATGAAGGGTTGAAGACCCTTGCAGCCGGGGGCAACCCGATGCTGCTCAAACGCGGAATTGAAATTGCCGCAAAAAAGGTCTCGGAGGAAATCAAAAAGGATGCGATTTCCATCTCCACCCGCGATGATATTGCCGCTGTTGCCACCACTTCCGCCCAGGATGCTTCCATCGGTCAACTGATTGCTGAAGTGATGGACAAAGTAGGCAAGGATGGCGTCATCACTGTTGAAGAATCTAAAGGTCTTGAGTTTGAACAGGAATATGTGGAAGGGATGCAGTTTGACCGCGGTTATATCTCTCCATATTTCATCACGGATTCAGAACACATGGAATCCGTGATCCCCGAACCTTATATCCTGATCTACGACAAGAAAATTTCCGCCGCCCAGGATCTGGTCCCCATTCTGGAGAA
>JAGPFF010000032.1 GCA_018056725.1 Anaerolineaceae bacterium | reverse complement strand
GTGCTGCTGAACGGGAGGCTTTGGAAGAAACCGGATTAACCGTTCAAACGGAACGGCTCTTGGATTGCTATGCTGATTTCCAGGATCCACGGGGAAATGTGCTTGTCCTGCTTTATGAGGCTTCCATCCTTTCCGGCTCACCTCGCACCAGTCCGGAAACACTTTCCCTTGGATTTTTCTCCCCCGTAGAGGCGCAAAATCTACCCCTGGCGGGAAAGAGCGCCGAGGATGAAATCAAAGATTGGTGCAACACACAGATGGGGGATGTATGACCGCCCCATCTCACTTTGATTGGAATGTCCAAATCAGGCAATTACCCGGAGCTCATTTTCTCCAGACTAAGGAATGGGCTGAAGTCAAAGCGGAAGTTGGTTGGAGGCGTGAGGAGATCACGATTCTTAACTCGGACGGGACAGTTACGGCAGCCGCCCAGTTGTTGATACGTTCCTGGCGTCCCTTACCGCTTGGTCCCTCTATTCAGATTGGCTATGTTCCCCGTGGACCGCTGGCGGATTGGCATGACCCTGAAATTCGGGTTCGCATGCTCACTGAAGTGGAAAAAGTTGCCCGGAAGAACAAGCTGGTTTTTGTCAAAATTGACCCTGAGATTCGAGTAAATTTAGCAACATCCTCTCCGCAGGATCAAAATCAAGCCTCCACGGCTGAGGCTATGATCAATCTGTTGACACAACGGAAATGGAAATACTCTCCCGAACAGGTGCAGTTTAAAAACACCATGGTATTGAATCTGAACGGGGATGAAGCTTCATGGCTGGCAAGGATGAAACCAAAAACGCGTTACAACCTGCGCCTGGCGCTGAAAAATGGGGTTACAGTGCGCAAAGCCACGCGGGAGGATTTGCCTTTGCTTTACCAAATGTATGCGGAAACAGCTCATCGCGATGGATTCATCATCCGCCCGGAATCTTATTATCTCAACGTATGGTCGAAATTCATGCAAGCCGATATGGCGGAAGCGCTTATTGCCGAGTGGGAAGGGGTACCGCTGGCAGGGTTGGTGATGTTTATCCTCGCATCCCGTTGCTGGTATGTTTATGGAATGTCAACTGGCGAGCAACGTGAAAAAATGCCCAACTACCTGCTCCAATGGGAGGCGATGCGTATTGCACAACAGCGGGGATGTATGATCTATGATTTATGGGGAGCACCCGACCAAATAGACCCCTCAGATCGAATGTATGGTGTATATCGGTTTAAAGAAGGTCTGGGCGCTGAATTTGTAAGCACGATTGGCGCATGGGATTTTCCAATCCGTCCCGGACTTTATTTTCTCTATCATCAGGTAATCCCCTGCCTGCTTTCCATCACCCGATTGGTCAGAAGGAAACAAATTCAACAGGAGGTCGTATGACACCAAAAAAGATCCCGTTAGCTCATCTGCCAACAAAAATTGAGTCTCTACCCCGTCTGACTAAAGCACTTGGCGGTCCTCAGATTTTCTGTAAACGGGATGACCAGACTGGCTTGGGATTTGGCGGAAATAAAACCCGAAAACTGGAATACCTGCTGGCAGAAGCCTTAAACCAGGAAGCGAAAACATTGGTCAGCGTGGGGTCAATCCAATCCAACCACTGCCGCCAAACCGCTGCCCTGGCTGCCCGATTCGGTCTGGAGTGCATTCTGGTCCTTTCAGGCACTGAACCCGAAAGAGTCACCGGCAACCTTTTTCTTGACCGTCTCTTTGGAGCGCAAATAATCTGGGCGGATCGGGATAACCGGGATCAGGTTTTGGAGGAGGTAATCCTAAAAGCCAAACAGGAGGGGAAAGCACCTTACAAGATCCCTTATGGTGGTTCAAGCCGGGTTGGAATGCTTGGTTATGTAGATGCGATGCGTGAGTTGCGCCTAGAGGAAGACAAAACTGGGATTAATTTTGATTGGATTGTGACTGCTTCTTCAAGCGGTGGCACACAGGCTGGAATGGTTCTTGGCGCTCAGGTGTGGGGATTTAAAGGGAAGATTCTGGGAATTGCCATTGAGGGTTCGGCAGATGAATTAAAGGCAACGGTCACCCGGTTGGTAACGGATTGCGCGGAAGCGGAAGGAATGTCTATTTCTTCTTCCGAAGAAAGGGTTCTCGTTGACGATCGCTACAATCAGCTTGGTTACGGGGTGATGGGAGCTAATGAGATTCAAGCCATCCGCCTTTTTGCCAGCCAGGAAGGGCTGCTCCTGGATCCAGTTTATACTGGCAGGGCAGCAGCTGGAATGATTGACTTGGTGAGGAAGGGTTTTTTCAAAAAAGAGGATAAAGTTCTTTTCTGGCATACGGGTGGCACCCCCGCGTTATTTGCTGAGCCCTACTTATCACAGTTACAATTTATCCCGCAATAATCAGGGTTAGATGATTCCCCTTCCTTCGGGTGCTATAATGCTTTCTTGGAAGGACCGCAGTGAATATTGATGTTTCAACCACAATGAAGGTGATTCTGGCAATTATTGCCATTGTCATCGTGATCAGCTTATTGATGGCGGTAAGGTCAATCAAAGCCGGGCATAAACTGATGTTTTATCAAAAACGCCAAATGCTTGTCTACCGAGGTTGGCGGTTGATCCTGTTCTCCATTCTGCTGGTGGGTGTGGGTTTCGTCCTCTCCCGGTTTGGTGAGCCTATGGTTTACCGGTATTTTCCGCCGTCACCAACCATTACACTTACCCCAACAGTCACCCAGACCCCCACGATTACACTTACTCCATCGATGACCTTTACTCCGACGATCACCCTCACACTTTCCCAGACCTATACTCCTGCACTGCCTGAATTTATTCAGGCGACCATTCAAACTCCTGTGGGTGCTGACACAAGCGCCATATTTAGCCCGATTTCTTTCAGTGATAAAACAGATAATGGGGTTGTCACTGAAAATATTACCGAATTTTCGCTTCCGGTGAAAACTCTCTTCGGCGGCTTTTCCTATGACCGCATGACGACCGGCGTTCAATGGACGGCAATCTGGTTGTATGGAGAGGAGGTTGTCTGTGCCGAGACCAAGCCCTGGAATTATTCTCCCGGCGGCTATGGTTACACGGATTGTACCCGTCCGCCTGAGGATTGGAAGCCGGGAATTTACGAAGTGAGGATTTTTGTTGGACAGACCTGGAAAACTTCCGGAACGTTCAGGATTAAAGGGGATGAAATTCCGGATGAGATTCCCACAGCCAGCGGGCAGTCCGTTCCTTCCCAAGACGTTCCCACACAAACGCCCCCACCTCCAGGCGGGTAAACCTAAAAAGTGATCTGATCACCCGACGAGAAGCAGCGGGCAACCTCAGCCCCCAAGCGGGCATTGTTTCTTAACAGGGCGAGGTTCGCCTGCAAGCTTTTTTCGCTTGTTGCCTGGTTCACAACTTCAAGAAGGAATGGCGTGAGATCGGCGCCATGAATTCCTTGGCGCTTAGCCTGCTCCACCGCCTTGGTGATGACCGGTTCAATGACCGCCGGGTCGATTGCAAATTCCTGCGGGACAGGATTACACACCAGTATGGCACTGCGGTTTCCTGTCTCCCAATGAGCTTTGGCAATCCGGTAAATCTCCTGCGCAGTTTCAACCCGGGCATCCACCGGCAAACCACTGGAACGGGAATAAAATGCCGGGAAGGTATCTGTTTGATACCCCAGCAGAGGCACTCCCCTCGTTTCGAGTGCTTCCAGCGTAGCGGGTAAATCAAGGATGGCTTTTGCTCCTGTGCACACGACGACGACCGGGTTCTCGGAAAGTGCATCTAAATCTGCAGAAACATCATCAGGATTTTCACGATGAACTCCTCCGATCCCACCGGTGGAGAACACATAAATGCCTGCTTTTCTGGCAGCGAGTAAGGTAGCCGCAACTGTAGTACCACCGCTCATTGACCGGGCAACGCAAATGCCAAGATTCCGCAAGCTGACCTTCATGGAAGTCTCATCAAAAGCGAGTTTTTCCAGTTCATGGTCTTGAAGCCCGATTCTAATGAAGCCATCTAATAGTGCGATCGTCGCAGGTGTGGCGCCATTCTCCCGGACGATATTTTCCATTTCACGGGCAAGAGCCAGATTGTGCGGGCGAGGGAGCCCGTGAGTGATAACGGTTGATTCCAGCGCCACAACCGGCAAGTTGTGTGTGAGGGCAGCCAGCACTTCCGGTTGCGCCTGATAGGATTTGGGCAGATCAAGTTTCATTTCTTTCACCTTTCTCATTGATACTGACGATTATAATTGAACCAGGTGATCTAAATGGGAAATACTCTTAATTCCGGTAAACCAATGGATCCTCTCCCCGTTGGAGAATCCAAACTGGCGGTCGTTACGGGTGCCGCACGGCGGGTAGGAAAATCGATTGCAGTTCATCTGGCGCAGAAAGGATATGCCATCGGTCTGCATTACCATCAATCTGATGAAGAAGCGGCGGAAACAGCCCGAGAGATTGAAGCGATTGGGGCTAAAGTAATTTTGCTCAAAGCCGATCTTTCGTGCCCGGAAGAAGTGCAAAACCTGTTTCGAAAAGTGGAGACTTCAGATTTCATACTAAGTCTTCTCATCAATTCCGCAGCGACAATGAAACAGAAAAACCTGCTTGAAATGACCATTGAGGAGTGGGATCAGATATTTGATCTCAATACGCGCGCCGTCTGGTTGTGCAGCCGTGAAGCAGCCAGCAGAATGACCGAAGGAGGGCTGATTCTAAACATTTCAGACATTGGCGCCCAAAAGAATTGGACGAGCTATGGGGCTTACACCATCAGCAAAGCTGCTGTAGAATCCATTACCCGGGTGATGGCAAGACAGCTTGCGCCGCAAATACGGGTATGTTGTATCGCTCCGGGTTTGCTCATGAAAGCAGATGGTCAATCCAGTCAGGGGTGGCAGAATCTGGTGGACAAGGTTCCAATGGGTCGACCCACACGTATGGAGGAATTGCTGGCTTCCATCGATTTTTTGCTTGAGAACAACTATATAACCGGTGAGACTATTCACCTTGCCGGCGGCTACCAGTTGGTGTAAACCATGAAGAATGATTCCTCGATGAGTCCTTTTTGGAAGATCGCAAACCCGGGCAAATTAGGCTTGATTGTTGGTACCTATGTGCTTGGGATCAGTCTCGTTCACTATCTGGGTGGAAGCCTTAACCTAGCCAACCTGTTCATTGGTCTATTACTCTCTTTGCTTATTTATGAACTGAACACTTTTCTAAGCGCCTATTTTGACCATCCTGAATCGGTGTTCTCCCGTCTGGAAAGAAGTGACCCTGACTGGGAAGCGCTATTAAAAATAAAACGTCCGATGCTGCTGCAATTCAGCCTTGTTATCCTTGCATCAGTTGCGCTATTGACCCTGCTGCTGGTCTGGAATAAGAACCTGACTGCTGCGGGGATTCTTTTAATCACATCATCATTGCTGCTGAATCTTATTCCGGTTGTGCCTGCTTTTCGGGTGAACCAAAACCTTTATCGGCACTTGATCGAGGCAATTTACATCACCAATCTTGTTCCAGCGTTGGCTTTTTGCATCCTGGATGGCTCAATGTCCGCTTTGCTGGTGGATCTTACCCTTCCGCTTACCTTCCTCTACCTTGCGATGTGCCTGGCGTTGAATTTAGCGGATTTTGGGTTTGACACGATGCACGGTCGGCAATCTTTGATCACAGGGATCGGCTGGCAACGAGGCATCCGGTTGCATAACCTGTTCGTGTTGGGTGCATTCGTACTGGCTGGTATTTTTACTGTCACAGCTTCCATTTGGTCAATCACCTGGCCAATGTTTCTGGCATTGCCAATCGGTTTAGTGCAAATACTGGAAGTTCAGCGCATTGGGGAAGGCGCAAAGCCGATCTGGAAATTGTTGAAGTGGGGAGCGATTGGTTTTTTCCTGATGGTCGTCTATCTACTCATCATATCGCTCTGGTTGTAAATTTTTTATTAATAATTATTGGAAATCGATACTTCCCTCCTTCAAAATAAGTATAATAAGATATAAATAGGAGGATTAAATGTTAAAAGAAAATACTTTAGCTCCCGATTTTCAGCTACCCGATGAAGCGGGTGTTCTTCACACTTTATCTCAATATCGCGGAAAAGAAGTCGTTTTGTATTTTTACCCCAAGGATGACACTCCAGGCTGCACAACTGAAGCCTGCAACTTCAGAGACGATTACAGTGCATTTGAAAAGGCAGGAGTGGTTATTCTTGGCGTCAGCCCGGATTCTTCTCAATCGCACGCAAAATTTAAACAAAAATACCACCTCCCGTTCCCTTTACTGGCGGATGAAGACCATAAGGTTTGCGAACTATATGAGGTGTGGGGGAAGAAATCCATGTATGGCAGGGAATATTTTGGCGTCAACCGTACGACTTACCTGATTGGCAAGGATGGAATGATTCGTAAGGTATTTGAGAAGGTAAAACCAGCCGACCACAGTGCTGAAATTCTGGCACAGCTCTAGAACCGAACGGAAGCGGAAGGTTTAACCTTCCGCTTCTTCTATTGTAGGTTCAGGATTACGCGACCTTTTGACCAGAGTTGTTCAAGTTTGTAGTAATTACGCAATTCGGGAGAGAAAAAGTGAATCACGATATCTTCCAGATCCGCGACGATCCAACCATCCCGGGATTCCCCCTCCAATTGGACATTAAATTCATATTCCTGCTTAACAAATTCACGCAGTGAATTTGAGAGCGCCTGAAGCATACGATCACTGGTGCCGTTGCAGAGAATAAAGTAATCAGTAAAAGTTGTGAGTTCACGAATATCAAGCAAGAGAATTTTCTCAGCCTTTTTCTCTTCAAGGAAATTCACTATTTGATGGGCTTTTTCAATTGTTTCCAGAAGTCACCTCTCCAATCAGGTTTTGCAGAATTCTAACATAAATCAGTAGTGCCGGAAAAAACGTGGCTGGAAAGCAAAGTGTATTTTGGACCTTCGGGAAACAACTCCGATTGGTAAAAGTTCACCCTGTCAACCGTCATATTACCAAAATCGGGCTCCTGGGATAACGAAGCAAGCCGTTGAATTAAACCCTCCCTGGTGGACTGGGAAGAAGAATTCATTGCCCTGGCTAGCGTCAGGTGAGGGGAAAACTGCCTTGTCTCGGAGGGAAATCCAAGGCTCACGGTAGCGGCGTCGATTTTCTCGAAGAGGGATTGGATGGATTCCAATGGATCGAGCCCAACCCAGATGACACGTGGATGGGGTTGCCAGGCGGGAAAAGCGCCCAGTCCGTGAACGTGGATACGAAATGGATTCAACCCTGCCAGGTTTTGTTGGAGCTTGCGGCTGACAGGTTCAATTTGCGCAAGCGGAATTTCACGGAAGAATTTCAATGTAATGTGAATCTGAGCCGGTTTTACGGCTTTGAACCCCGAGGACCGGGAATCCAAGCCATAACGGTGAATAAATTCAGCCAGATTGGTCTGTATTAATGGTGACAACGGAATTGCGATGAAAGCGCGGATGATCGTTTTCATGGTTACCCTTGACAGATGATTTGCCTCTCTCTACACATTTTACCTAAATCATGGTATAAAAACATTACCCTGCTGTGTTCGTGATGCTGCGACACCGGTTTTGAGCCAACACTAACAAAAGGGATCCTTCACTCATCAGGGTTACGCGATAGGCTTAGGCCAAGGCGAATCTCTGTGGCGGGACCCACCTGCTTCGGCAGGTTCAAAACTACGCAGCACACGGCATAGCGGGGTCTTTTTTTCCTCTTTCATACTATTGTACAAAAATCCATCTTTGCTATAATTTTAACAGGTGAACCGGATGAGAGTTCCAATCATCGTTGGTATTGTCTTGCTAGTCTTCGCAGTCGGGCTAGGCATGTATTTCTCAGATTTTACGATTTTCCTGACCAGTGATCCGGATGCGTGCAATAAATGCCATGTAATGGATGTTCAATACGAGGGCTGGAATAATGCCGTTCACCGCGAATATGCAGCCTGCGCTGAATGCCATGCCCCACACGCTTTCATACCGAAGTACTACATAAAAATGAAATCCGGGCTTAATGATGTGATCCACTTTACACTGGGTGACATCCCAAATCCTCTTCGAGC
This sequence comes from Anaerolineaceae bacterium, assembly GCA_018056725.1. Taxonomy (GTDB): domain Bacteria; phylum Chloroflexota; class Anaerolineae; order Anaerolineales; family Anaerolineaceae; genus UBA6107. The sequence continues at coordinate 16,410 of JAGPFF010000032.1, read as the reverse complement.
TCATGAGGAGACAGGCAGGATCATTCAGGCGAATTGTATCCGCTGTCATTCAGAGACCGTTTCTGTGATTGCAGATGGCACTATGGATAGTGGTCGTTACTGTTTTGATTGTCACCGTACCGTGGCGCATGGAGAACGTGGAATTTCGATCAGCCCATACCGCGAGGAGTGGGTTTACTCCAACCAGAACCCGGAGGAAACGAAATGAAAACGAATCGCTGGCAAGCTGTTCTTGTTACTGCAATAATCGTCATACTTGCGGGATTAGTCATAGCCCTGTTGATTTTCATCAAGAACCAGCCTGAGCCCATTCGCGGTGTGGTACCCATGGTGACTGTTGCAGAGATGGAACCTGATAGCAGCATCTGGGGGCAGAACTTTCCCAATCAATACTCCACCATGTTGTTAACTGCCCAAAATAATCAGCGTACGATGTACGGCGGATCTGAAAACTTTTCCAAACTTGCTGAAGATCCCCGATTATTGACCCTTTTCGCAGGATACCCATTCAGCAAGGGGTACGACGAAGACCGTGGACATGAGAATGCCTTGGAAGATGTGCGTCATTCCCCCCGGGTGAACGAGACCACTGCTGGAACCTGCTATTCCTGTAAAAGTTCAGATAATCCCAGGCTCTGGTCTGAGATGGGAATGGAAGCTTTTGACGCCACAAAATTTTCTGAGCTTGGCGGGCAAATCACTCACACGATTGGTTGCGCCAACTGCCATGAAGCTAACACCATGCGGTTAATCCTCACGAACCCTGCAACTGTAACGGCTTTTGAATCGCAGGGGGTGGACTGGACGAAATTTACCCGCCAGGAGATGCGCACAGTTGTATGTGCCAATTGTCATGTGGAGTACTTCATGGTCGGAGATGGAAAATTACTCACACTGCCCTGGAAGAATGGGACGCACATTGAGGAAATCGCCTCCTATTATGATGAGATTGATTTCACTGATTGGACACATCCACAAAGTGGCACAGCCATGATTAAAATGCAACATCCTGATTATGAGTTGTACACAGCCGGCAGTACGCATTACAATGCCGGCGTCGCCTGCGCGGATTGCCATATGCCCTACACACGGGATGGGTCAGCCAAATTCTCCACACATGATATCAAGAGCCCGCTCTTGCGCCTGCCAGAAACGTGCGGTGTTTGCCACACAGATGTGGATTATGTAGCGGAGCGGGTAAAAATCATTCAGGATTCCGTCTATGAGACTATGATTAAAGCCGAGGATGCCATAGTCTCTGCGATTTCTGCCATTGAAACCTCTGCGGCAGAACCCGGTGTAAATACTGAAATGATCGATCAGGCTCGTGAGCTTCACCGCCAGGCTCAATTGCGGTGGGATTTTATCGCGGCGGAGAATAGTATGGGCTTTCACAACCCTGAGGAAGCGCTACGAATCCTTGCAGATGCCATAGACCTCGCCCGCCAGGCGGAAAATACCGCCATTCTTGCTGCTCCATAATTTTTCCGTTAATTTTCTGCAAAGAAATCCTTGACAGCCTGATTAACCATCACTACACTTTAGATTAATCAAGGAGGCTTGAGCGATGAAATATCGATTGATCCTGCAAACCAGCCAGGCAGCTGGAACGGAATACCGGTTGGAGAAAGACGAAATATTTCTGGGGCGGGATTTAAGCAATGATCTGGTAATTAATGATCCTGAAGTTTCACGCCGACATGCGCGCTTGTTTTTTACCGGCTCCACCTATGCCATTGAGGATCTTGGCTCAACAAATGGTACGTTTGTCCATGGTCAGCGACTGAGCGGACCATTTTTACTAAGCCCTGGTGATTGGATCACGTTAGGAGAAAAGGTAATCCTCAAATTTGACCTGGTTGAATTTGATCCTGATGCCACTGTTGCCACATTTCGTGCTCAACCCATTTCTGCGCCTCAACCTGTTCACCCGGTAGTCCCTGCTGCGCCAAGCGAATCCCCCGTGCAGATAAACGTCCCTCCGGTTCAACCGTTTATCTCTTCATCTGAAGCTCCGGAATCCCTCCCCCAGCAGCCTTCTTTCCAACCCGCACAACCTCCGCGTCCTGCAGCTCCTGAAGCTGTCCCCCAGCAGCCTTCATTCCAACCCGCCCAGCCACCGCGTCCTGCAGCTCCTGCCGTTCCACCTCAACCGGTTTTCCAACCCCCCGTAACCGTTGAAGCTCCTGAAGAGGGTAACTTGCACCCTCAACAAAAAAAGCGTTCCGGTTGGGTAGTGGCATTGTTAGTCGTTATTGGCATTCTACTCGTATTTTGCGTGATTCCGTGGATCATTATTGAAGTAACCAATAGTTACTGCGCACTCTTCCCCGGACTTTTCAATTCAATACAACCAGGGGTTTGTCCATAAATTCCAAATCACGAAGGGAACTGATCAACCGATCAGTTCTTTTTGAATTTGACACCTTTTCCCGTATAATTGAATTATGACCTTAAAAGAACAACCATCTTCTCCAAATTGGTCCTCTACGACTAAATTAATCGTTGGGTTGACGCTCGCCGGGATCTCCATGATGCTGGTTATTCGGTTTCAGAATATACTGGCGCCTTTACTGATATCCTTTCTGCTTGCTTATTTGTTCCATCCCGTGGCTTTGTTCTTTAATCGGCGTCTTAAAATCCCCTGGGGATTAATTTCCATCCTGATATATCTGTTTGTTTTTGCGGCAATTATTGGATTGTTAACCTGGGGGGGGATTTCACTTGTCGAACAAATTCAAAATCTCATCACCTATCTGCAGGATTTGATCAACCAGATTCCGACCTTTTTTGCGGAACTGTCCAGCAAGCCGTTGATGATTGGTCCTTTTGCTTTCGATCTTTCCCGGTTGGATTTAGAGAGCCTCTGGACGCAATTGCTCAATATCGTTCAACCGATCCTGACCCAGTTAGGTGGATTAATTGGCTCACTTGCCTCGGGAGTGGGGAATACGTTTATTTGGCTGGTGTTTACTCTATTGATTTCGTACTTTATTCTCGCCGAATCAAATGCCGCCCAGGCGAGTCTGATCAAGTTGCAGGTGCCAAAATACCAGGAGGATCTGTCCCGCTTGGGACAACAACTCGGTCACATCTGGAATGCTTTTTTGCGGGGGCAGTTGTTAATCTTTTTCATCACCGTCGTCTATTATTCCATTCTTCTAAGCATCCTGGGCGTGCGCTATTTCTTTCTCCTCGCCCTCCTGGCTGGGCTGGCGAGATTTGTACCCTACGTTGGTCCTTTCATCGCCTGGACGACCTATGGGCTAGTAGCGCTCTTTCAGACTAATTATTTCGGAATGTCGCCATTCCCATTTGCCCTGCTGGTGGTGGGTTGTGCCTGGGTATCGGATCTTTTGCTCGACAATTTTATGGTCCCTAGAGTTATGTCCGACGCCCTCTCAATTCATCCGGCAGCCGTGCTGGTCATGGTGATCATTTCTGCGAATCTCTTTGGTGTATTGGGAATGCTGCTTGCTGCTCCGGTGTTGGCTTCTCTAAAACTGATCCTGACTTATCTGTTCCGTAAATTAATGGACCAGGATCCCTGGTCGGGCTTGCGTGTAATTTCTCCTCCCGAACCTTTTCACATCGTCATTCACCGGCTGATTAAGAGTTGGGGTGATTTTTTCGTCAAGGTATGGAAATTATTGCAGAAATTCTGGCTGGGACTGACTCATCTTTTTAATAAAAAACAACCAATCTCGAAAGGAGAAAAAAATGAGTGAAAATATTGAACCCAAAATTAAGACGATAGCCGAGACAGACAGTTATGCAGTTTGGTCAGCTGAAGAGCCGGATGGTGAGACGACATACAACCTGGAATTGAACAATGTTACCATCCACATGTTCGAGGAAGAATATCAGGAATTCCTTGAACTGGTAAAGAAACTTAAATAATCCCGCGCTCGTTTTCGTGCAGAGCAGGGCGACCTGCTCTGTACGGATTTAATTCTTCAAATAGAGTAAAATGGTTGCGAGAAATTCCAACACATAAGGAATGAATATGGATTTAAATGATACTCTTCATTTTGCCGATGTAGATACAGAGGATATGCTCGGTCATATTGATGGATTGCCCGCTCAACTCCAGATGGCGTATCAATTGGGGTCGCAGCTCAAACTTCCGCCGATGCAACCGGTAAACCGGGTAGTGGTGGCAGGGATGGGAGGATCCGCAATTGGTGCAGACCTGCTGGCAGCCTATCTCGCCGACCAACTTGTAGTACCTTTCTATGTCCATCGCGATTATGGGTTACCGAAATTTGCCATGGGAGAGAGAACCTTGCTGGTGATTTCCTCCCATTCCGGTGATACCGAAGAATCCCTTTCAGCTTTTGAGATGGGAAGAGCGAATGATTGTCAGCTCCTTGCCATTTGCACCGGAGGGAAGCTGGCAAGGGAGGCTGAAGAACACCATATTCCCCTCTGGAAATTCGATCATTCCGGTCAACCACGAACTGCGGTTGGCTACTCCTTTGGTTTACTTTTGGCGCTGCTGGATAGGCTCGGTCTGGTAACGGATAAGCATACCGATATCGTTGATGCTGTGAATGTGATGACGGAATTACAGACCCAAATTAAGGCAGAAGTTCCTGTTATCCAAAACCCGGCGAAGCGCCAGGCTGGACAGTTCATCGGGCGTGATGTAACGGTATTTGGGAGTGGTTTTCTGGCACCGGTCGCGCGGCGTTGGAAAACGCAGATTAATGAAGTTGCCAAAGCCTTTGCTTCATTTGAAATGCTCCCTGAGGCGGATCACAACACGTTGGCAGGAATCTATCATCCGGAAGAATTAATTGAACGAAAATACGCAATGTTTTTTGATGCCTCCACCGATCATCCCCGCAACCGCACACGAGTTGCCAAGACGAAAGAAATTTTTATGTTGGAAGGGATTGCCACCGACATCTTTGTGGCGAAAGGCGAGACCCGGCTGGCGCAGATGTGGAGCACTTTATTGTTCGGAGACTACGTAGCCTACTATATGGCTCTGGCGTATGACACCGATCCCACTTCCATCCCCCCCATTGCGGCTTTGAAAGAGTTCTTAACCCGGTAAATCCCGTTCAGACCAAGATTAATATTCAACCTGTGTATTTTATTGACAATTAGAACATATTTGCTATAATAGAATTGATGACCGTTTCTGACCGCCCACGCAAGATTCTACACCTTGACCTCGACGCATTTTTCTGTGCTGTGGAAGAATTAAAAAATCCTTCTTTGAAAGGGAAAACCTTTGCTGTTGGCGGCAAAGCCGGGCAACGTGGTGTCATCTCCTCCTGTTCTTACCCGGCTAGAAGGGCAGGTGTGCATTCCGCCATGCCCACCGGGCAAGCACTTCGGCTTTGCCCGGGTCTGATCCTCATCTCCAGTGATTTCGGAGAATATTCACGCAAGTCTAGCGAGGTAATGGCTATCCTGCATCAACTCAGTGGGTTGGTGGAGCAGATTTCAGTGGATGAGGCTTTTCTGGATGTGAGTGATCTACCGCAACCTGTTGAGGAGATCGCGCGCTCGCTGCAGAAACAAGTGATGGAAAAAACCGGATTGCCATGCTCCGTTGGAGCTGCAGGCAATAAATTAATTGCCAAGATTGCCACCGACACTGGAAAAAGCCGCAGCATGGGGGATGATTATCCACGCGCGATTCTTTGCGTCCCTCCGGGGTCTGAAGAGGACTTCCTCGCCCCTTTACCGGTCAAGGCGATGTGGGGAGTAGGTCCTAAGCTGGAAACCAGCCTGGCGGAGATGGGGTTACGGACCATTGGCGATCTGGCGCGTTGCCCGATCGAAACCCTCGAAAGGCGGTTTGGAAAATATGGCACTGATCTTTCCCGCCATGCCCATGGAATCGATAACCGACCGGTGGTTGTCGAAACCGAAGCCAAGTCCATCAGCCAGGAGATCACATTTGCGCAGGATACCACTGACCTGATTGTCTTACGGACTGTGCTGAGAGACCTTTCGACCAGGGTGGGTTACCGAATGCGTTGTGAGGGAGTTTGCGCCAGGGTGATCAGGCTCAAACTTCGTTGGTCTGATTTTTCCACACACACCCGCCAGGTTGTGCTTGCCACTCCGACGGACCAGGATCACATCATCTACGAGACCGCTGAAAGCTTGTTGCTGAAATTGTGGCAATCCGACCGTCCGGTGCGTTTGATAGGAGTAGGTGGAACGCGCTTCGTAGAAACAGTCCATCAACTCTCCTTATTTGATACCACAACAGAAAAAGAAAGAAAATTGCTAAACGCGCTGGATCTTTTGAGTGAGAAATATGGGAAAAAAGCGGTACAATGGGCAGATCACCTAAAAAAACCAAAAAAAACAGGAAATGAAACCTGATGTTTTGTAATTGACTTGTTTTCCTCCGGATTGTGCTGTTATAATTCCGGCGATTGCAGAAAGCCACCGTAGCTCAGTTGGCAGAGCAGCCGCTTCGTAAGCGGCGGGTCGCGGGTTCGACTCCCACCGGTGGCTCTTTTTTTTAAATAATAAGTGATTTCGAAATGACCTACTTTTCATATATAATTGTCGCATGCCCACTCATAAAACCCCTCTCGTTATTGGTATAGCCGGCGGCTCAGGTTCCGGCAAGACCACCGCAGCAGATATCATCCTGCAAAAGGTTGGACGAAACCGCATTGCTTACCTGCAGCATGACTCTTATTATCGCGACCTTTCTGACCTCCCGCAAAATCAACGCCGGGAGGTTAATTTTGACCATCCAGACTCCCTTGAATCGGGATTGATGATGGAGCATATCCTTCAACTGAAAAATTGGAAACCTGTTGAAGTACCTATTTATGATTTTACGACGCATAACCGGACAAACCGTACAATCCATGTAGAGCCGAAGCGTGTCATTCTGGTGGAGGGGATCCTCATTTTTGCCGAGCCAGCTTTACGCTCCCTTTTTGATGTCAAAATTTTTGTGGATACGGATTCTGATATCCGCTTTATCCGCCGGCTGCGGAGAGACATTGAAGAGAGAGGGCGAACGACCGAGATGGTAGTCAAGCAATACCTGTCCACGGTACGCCCAATGCATCTCGATTTTGTGGAGCCATCCAAACGCTACGCGGATGTCATCATACCTGAGGGCGGATTGAATGAGGTAGCCATGGATATGGTTATTGCACGTATTGAATCAATGTTAAAAGAAGAAAACAGCATCTGATGAAAAAACTGACCGGCTGGCGATTGACTGGAGTAAGAATCGCCGTGATCCTAGCCGTAGTAGGGTTGACTATTGTCCTTTTCGTTTTCAAAGACAAAGTCTCCCAACTCGGAGCGTTTGGTTACCCGGGGATTTTTCTCGTCTCGATACTGTCAAACGCTACCTTGATCCTCCCTGTTCCAGGCGTGATATTTACCTCAGCGATGGGGGCTGTGTTTAATCCTCTTTTGGTTGCCCTAGCTGCGGGAACAGGCGCGACTTTGGGCGAAATCACCGGTTACATGGCAGGTTTCAGCGGACAGGCGGTGATTGAAAACCGTCAATGGTACGAGCGTGTGACAGGATGGATGAAGCGATATGGCGATGTCGTCATTCTTGGACTTGCCTTCGTCCCCAACCCGGTCTTTGATATTGCTGGCATGGTGGCGGGTGCCTTGCGTATGCCTCTATGGCGGTATTTTATCTTTAGTTGGATTGGCAAAGTAGGCAAGATGTTATTATTTGCCTATGGTGGTCTTTCGGTTCTAAAATTATTTTCCTAGTCGATTGACTTTTCATTTTTCTTTTCAATCTAAAATTTCCACCTGCATTTTCTTTTCCTGAATTTCATAATTCATATAAAATAAGAATAATTACCCCGAACAAATAATTTGTTCTTCAATTTTCCACAATTCATTCAGGAGGAATTCATGATCAAGAAGAGCATTATGGTAAATGGTATTCCGCATATTGTCATTGCAGATCCGGAAGCAACACTGGCGGATATTTTACGCAATCAGCTGGGACTGACCGGAACCAAGGTGGGGTGTAATGAAGGGGTATGCGGTTCCTGTTCCGTCATTTTAGATGGAAAGCTGGTTCGTTCATGTGTGACGAAATTTAAGAAGATTCCTGAATGGGCTTGTGTGACAACGGTGGAAGGGATTGGAACTCCCGAAAAGCTTCATCCAATTCAAAAAGCTCTCGTCCTCTACGGCGCAGCCCAATGTGGATTCTGTATGCCAGGTTTTGTGGTTTCAGCCAAAGCCCTGCTGGAGCAGAATCCTTCACCGAAAAGGGAGGATGTTCGCGACTGGTTCCAGAAAAACCTTAATGCCTGCCGCTGCACCGGTTACAAGCCGATTGTGGATGCAGTCATGGATGCGGCTGCTGTGATGCGGGGTGATCAGCCCGAAGAGAGTTTGGATTATCACTTACCGGCGGATGGCAGAATTTGGGGTGGAAAATATCCCCGCCCATCTGCGGTTGCCAAAGTAACTGGAACAGCGGAGTATGGAGCGGATCTGGGAAAGAGGCTGCCCTCGAATACATTGCAGTGCGCTCTGGTCCAGGCAAAGGTGAGCCACGCCAACATTCTCAAGATTGATACCAGCGAAGCCGAAAAGATGCCCGGTGTCTTCAAAGTGATTACCCATCGGGATATCAAAGGCAAAAATCGAATCAACGGTTTGGTCACCTGGGCAAGTAACAAGTGTGATGGTTGGGATCGACCAATCCTGGCGGATAGTAAAGTCTTTCAATATGGCGATGCGATTGCCATCGTGTGCGCGGATACGAAGGAGCAGGCACTGGCTGCTGCTGAAAAAGTTAAAGTTGATCTAGAGGTTCTACCTGCCTACATAAACGCTCTGGAAGCAATGGCAGATGATGCCATCGAAATCCATCCTGGAACGCCCAACATTTACTTTACCCAGGGGGTTGTGAAAGGGCAGGAGACAAAGCCTCTGATGGCATCTGCTGCTTTTGTAGCGGAGGGATCCTACTACACTCAAAGGCAACCACATTTGACCATTGAACCGGATATGGGATTCGCGTATTTTGATGAAGAAGGGCGATTAACCATTCATTCCAAGAGCATCGCCCTTTACCTCCACGCTTTGATGATTTCTGAGGGGCTTGGTTTGGACGCTTCACAGATACGCATGGTGCAGAACACTGCCGGAGGGACTTTCGGGTATAAGTTCTGCCCGACGATTGAAGCGCTGGTGGGTGCGGCTTGTATTGCCACCCAACGCCCCGTGTACCTTGAATACGATTATGAACAATTCATCACTTACACGGGTAAACGTTCTCCTTTCTTTACGAATGTTAAACTTGGCACTGATAAGAACGGTAAAATCGTAGCGATGGAAACGGATTGGATTGTGGACCACGGCGCTTATTCGGAATTCGGCGACCTGTTGACCCATAAAGGTGCCCAATTTATTGGTGCCGGTTATGATATTCCGAACATTCGTGGCAGAGGACGCACCGTGTGCACAAATCATGCCTGGGGGGCGCCGTTCCGCGGCTATGGAGCCCCTGAAAGTGAATTCGCTTCTGAATGTCTGGTGGATGAACTGGCGGAAAAAATTGGTATGGATCCGCTCGAATTTCGTTACCTCAATGTGTATCGCCCGGGTGCCACCACTCCCACCGGTCAGGTTCCTGAAGTATTCTCCTTGCCTCAATTAATTGAAACGATGCGTCCTAAGTATCTGGAGGCGAAGAAAAAAGCTGTCAAGAATTCAACCGCGGAAAAGAAGAAAGGGGTTGGGGTGGCAATCGGAATTTATGGCGCAGGTGGAGATGGTCCTGATACCGCTGAAGTCTGGATTGAGCGGACACCAACCGGGGTATTACTTTCAACCACCTGGAGCGATCACGGACAGGGAGCTGATGCTGGCGCTTTAGGCACCGCCCATGAAGCCCTGCGTCCATTGGGGCTACGACCGGATCAAATCCGACTTGAGCTCAATGATACTGGCAAAGCTCCAGATGGCGGAGCGGCGGGTGGTAGTCGAAGCCAGGTCATTGTTGGCAATGCGATCAAGGTCTGCTGCGAAAACTTCCTGAATGCAATCCGCAAATCGGATGGAACTTACCTCACTTATGAAGAGATGGCTGAAGACAATATGCCGATGCGCTATTCCGGGGTATGGACATCCTCCACCGAGATTGGAGATCCGGATACCGGACAGGGCAAACCCATTCTGAATTATATGTATGGTGTCTTCATGGCTGAAGTCACAGTAGATACGAGGACCGGAAAAACCAATGTGGATAAGATGACACTCGTCGCAGACATTGGAAAGATCAACAACAAAAATGTTACTGATGGGCAGCTTTATGGTGGGCTTGCCCAGGGAATTGGCTTTGCCTTACGGGAAGACTTCGAAGACCTGCACAAGCACAACAATATGGTCAAATGTGGAATCCCGTTTGCCAGGGATGTTCCGGATGATATTGAGCTGATTTATGTGGAAACACCACGACCGGATGGACCGTTTGGAGCGTCAGGAGTGGGTGAATTACCCAACACCGCCCCCCATGCGGCAATCATCAATGCCATCTATTGGGCTACTGGTGTTCGCATCCGTGAGCTGCCGGCTTACCCTGAAAAGGTACTGGCGGCATTAGGTTCTCTTACAAAGTAAACTTAACCTCATGAGGGGGTATGTCTGAACGTTTCGGGCATACCCCTTTTCATCACTAAATTATGTGGATTCAAAATGGACCAAACCCGTTTACACGAACTTGAGGAACAGTGTATTCAGAATTGCGATCCGCCATGTACAGCGCATTGTCCTGTCCATGTTAATATTCGCAAAATGCTCCAATTATCGCAAGAGGGGGATTTTAGCGGAGCCTACCAAATTCTTAACAAATCCATCCCTTTTCCTGAAATCATTGCCAGAACGTGTGAACAACCCTGCCAGAACGGCTGCAACCGGGAAAGTCTGGGAGGAGCTATCCGTGTGGCGGATATTGAACGGGCAATTTGCGAAAATTCCACAAAACCAGCAGCAGGCATAACGAGGCTGCCAAACCGGCGGGGCAGAGCGGCAATCATTGGCGCTGGAATTTGTGGTATGACGGCTGGGTTGGAACTGTTCCGTAAAGGGTATCAGGTTGTGATCTTCGATGCGGGAGATCAACCTGGTGGGAGATTATGGTCGCTGGGAAGGGATCAATTACCGGCAGAGATTATCCGAAGGGAAACAGCCCTGATCCTTGAATCAGGTCTCGAAACCCATTTTCATGTTTCAATTCAAGCTGAGACGTTTCCTTTTCAGGATTATGATGCCATTCTGATTGCCACCGGGCAGGAACACCAGACCGATTTTGGATTAAACAGAACCGCGGCAGGTTTTCTGGAAGTTGACCCCGTTACTTTGCAAACGAGCCAGCCAGGTGTTTTTGCCGGCGGTGGAACGATTCATTCTCCTTCAACCATCCACTCGCTTTCGGATGGAAGGCGAGCTGCCATCAGTATTGACCGTTTCCTGCAGAAAGTCTCATTGACAGCTTCTCGGGTTCACGAAGCTTCGTATGAAACCCGATTGTTTACCCGGCTGGATGGGATTCGCCCCCAAGCCGCGGTCGTCCCAGCCCATTCCCAAGACTCCTATACAGTCCCGGAAGCGCAGCAGGAAGCTGGCAGGTGTTTGCAGTGCGAATGCATGGAGTGTGTAAAAGTTTGCGAATACCTTAAAGCTTACGGGAGTTACCCGGGCAAGTATGTGCGTGATGTCTATAACAACATGTCGATCATCATGAGGCAGCGCACCGCCAATAAGTTCATTAATTCCTGCACCTTGTGTGGATTGTGTGAAGAAGTCTGCCCGACTGACTTTGATATGGGGGAGGTGAATTTGGAGACACGCCGCTCGATGGTGGAGGCGAAAAAAATGCCAATCTCAGCCCATGATTTTGCCTTGCGGGACATGGCATACAGCAACAGCGAGCATTTTTCCGCCACTATTTCCCCGGCAGATGGGGAGCCGTGCAGCTATGCCTTCTTCCCGGGGTGCCAGCTTGCTGCTTCCAACCCGGAATATATTCCCTTAATCTATCAGGATCTGGCGGCACAATTCCCCGGTTTGGGCGTGATCCTACGGTGTTGTGGAGCTCCCGCAGAATGGTCAGGAGAGGAAGCCTTGTTCAGTCAGGCAGCCGAGGAATTGAAAACTGCCTGGTTAAATCTCGGTAAACCCAAGCTTCTCCTCGCCTGTTCAAGTTGCCATCAGATGATCAAAAAAATACTTCCCGAAGTAGAAACCCTGCCCATCTGGGGTCGATTACAAAAAGATAAGCCAGAGACCGCCTTCAAGAACCTCAAGGGTAAACAATTTGCCATTCACGATCCCTGCACCAGCCGGTATGAAAAAGAATGGCAGGACGCCATTCGCAGCCAGCTTGCGAGCATGGGTGTGGAAGGGATTGAACTGGAATTATCACGCAATAAAACAGAATGTTGCGGGTATGGTGGAGTTGCCTGGCTGGCAAACCCGGAAATGGTTCACCGCATTATTCAACGGCGCATCCATGAAAATGAAATTGATTATCTTACCTATTGCGTCATGTGCCGGGATCTTTTCACCAGAGAAGGAAAACCGACTTTGCATATCCTTGACCTCCTGTATGGAGAAGATCCAGAACGCCTTATGAAGCGGCGTTCCCCCGATTATTCACAACGCCACGAAAACCGCTATCGTGTTAAGCAGCAAATGCTCAAAATGATGAGCCGGAAGGATTTTGAGATGTCTGAAAGTCATTTGAAAATCAAACTCGCGATGAGTGATGAAGTGAAGAAGATGATGGAAGACCGCTTGATCCTGGTGGAGGATGTGCAAAAAACCATTGAGCATATCCTTGAAAGTGGTGAATGCTTCGTAAACCCGACCACCGGTCATACCTTGGGTTTCTACCGTCCAAACCTGATCACCTACTGGGTTGAGTTTACCCGGGAGGGTGATGTTTTCACCATCCTTGACGCCTACAGCCATCGCATGCAGGTAGGAGGCGAGACACACGTATGAGCGCAGAGAATAACAGCAACACGACTCCTCAATGGATTTGCGGTAAATGCGGCTCCCCACTGCAAATCGAAGCCGTAAATCTTAGTTACCTTGGTTCCGGTTATCCGGTAGATCTGCTGGTATGCAGAAAATGTAAACGAGCCCTTGTTCCTGCGGATATGGCGTTGGGGAAAATGCTGGAAGTGGAAAAATTGTTGGAAGATAAGTGAATCCAGACTGCGAGCATTGCCTTTACTTTGGTTCCCCCAACGAGAATCATCGTCGCTTTCCCACCAACCGCCCTGGTGGTCTGGAAGGGACGAGAAGGGCTTTATCCTATTGTTCTTTACCAACCCGGGCAAATGTGGTGGATATCGCCTGTGGCAAGGGAGCCACAGTTCAATTATTGGAGGAGACTTATGGCTACAACGCCATGGGTATCGACCTTTCCGGGAGGATTTTGCAGCAAGCCAAAAATCGGTCCATGGTGGCAAATCTGGTGCAGGGGGATTGTGTTCACCTCCCGTTACAGAATGAAACGCAGGATGCGGTGATGATGGAATGTGCCTTCCATTTTGATCCCAACCCCATGACAGTGCTTGAGGAAATGAGGAGAATTTTGCAACCGGATGGCTATCTGATTCTTTCAGATCTCTATGTGCGTACAGCGGAAGACATTCATCCTGTTCAGCAACATTCCACCTCAAATTGTCTGTCAAACATTCAAACCCGGTCACGGATCGTTGAAGTGGTAGAAAGCGCCGGGTTTACTACCAGAATTTGGGCTGACCAGGATGATTTATTAAAACAGTGGATTTGGGAGATGACTTTTAGCGGGGTATCCGTGCGATCATTTCTTGCCTCTTTGCTGGGAGAGGACTGTGATGGTGGAACGAATGCCACTTTCCCCAAGCCGGTTTCTTTAGGCTATTACATTCTCGTTGCCCAGAAGAAAATTCCCATAAAGAATTGAATGGTAGAAGGAGTCGATATGGATAATATGCTACAAATGGCTAATTACAAAAACCAGGGCTTTTATTGCAGTCAAATTCTCGTTTTGATGGGATTGGATTTACTGGGAAAAGAAAATCCTGATCTTGTACGTGCCATGAATTCACTGGCTGGTGGGGTTGGGTTTAATGGGCTGTGTTGTGGGTCTTTAACCGGCGCAGCCTGTTTGCTGGGTCTTTATGCCGGAAGAGGTAAACCTGAGGAAGAGGATGATGAACGTCTCAACCTTATGTTAATTGATCTGGTGGATTGGTTCAAAGGTAGTGTCGGAGAAAAATATGGGGGAATCAATTGTGATGATATTTTGGAAGGAAAGCGGGAAAATTATCCCCTCAGATGTCCTTTCATTGTGGATTCCGTATTTCAAAAGTGCAAGGAGTTATTGGTGGATTATGGCTTCGACCTTAGTACAGGCAGAGAATGAATTGGGAGGAAAACTGGTAGATCAGACCACCAGTGTGTGCCCCGTTTGTCTGGCGCGCATCCCGGCAAGCCGGGTGGCTTATGGCGAGGATATCTACCTCGAAAAAACTTGTCCGCAACACGGATTCACGCGCACCATCCTCTGGCGTGGATCACCGCCTTATGCTACCTGGGGGAGAGAGAAAATTCCCAACCACCCTGCCAACCCTTTTACCGAGGTGGATAAAGGTTGTCCGTACGACTGTGGTTTATGTTCAGCTCACCGGCAGACACCATGTTGTGTGTTGCTGGAAGTGACCCAACGATGCGACCTGGGCTGCCCGGTTTGTTTTGCCTCGGCTCAAACCGATCGGGGCGCGGATGCAGATCTATCGACGATTCGCTCCTGGTATGCTCGCATGCTCGCAGCAGGCGGACCCTTCAATGTTCAATTATCAGGTGGTGAACCCTGCCTACGCGAGGACCTTGCGGATATTATTACTATGGGAAAGGAAATGGGATTTTCCTATTTCCAGGTCAACACCAATGGGATGCGTATAGCAAAAGACCTCGATTATTTACAGCGCTTGAAAAGCGCCGGGCTGCAGGTGGTGTACTTACAATTTGATGGCACCAATGATGAAATCTATCGGCAGTTACGGGGCAGGGACCTCTTTAAGGCTAAATTGCAAGCCATTGAAAATTGCCGCCAGGTTGGTTTGGGAGTGGTGCTCGTACCCACAATCATGCCAGGTTGCAATAACGATAACATTGGAGCCATTGTACAGTTCGCTCTGGAAAACTACCCGATTGTGCGCAGTATTCATTTTCAACCGGTTTGCTACTTTGGGCGCTATCTCCATCCACCGGAAAATTCGGATCGCATCACGATTCCTGAAATTCTACGAGCCCTTGAGGAACAAACAGACGGAAGGGTTCACATTGCTGATTTTCAACCCAAGGGAAGCGAAAACTCTTACTGTTCATTTCATGCCACTTACGTTATCATGCCTGACAATTCTTTAAGACCAATCAAAAAGGATGCTCAGCAGGATTGTGGATGCCGGAAGCCGGATGACGCGCGTCAGGGGGTTAAACAAAGCAGAGAATTTGTGGCAAAGAACTGGCCTTATCACCCGGAGCAGGAAAAAAAGGAGAGTTGTTGCAGCTCGTCCATGGGGGAATGGGATCTGCTTCTGGATCGCGCCAGGACCCACCTGTTCTCAATTTCGGGTATGGCTTTTCAAGATGCCTGGAATCTTGACTTGAAGTTGTTACGCGACTGCTGCATCAATATCGCCAGCGAGGATGGTCGTTTGATTCCTTTCTGTGCATATAACTTAACCAATGTTGACGGTCATTCTTTGTATCGACCTGCTTTGACTTAAGCTGGCATGAGAATCACACCGCTCCATCCGTGGATCATGCAGAAGATTGGCTGCCGACCAGCTGAATTTGACCGCAGCATGCTGGTTGAGGTTCAATTTCAGCGTTTGGCAGCCATCATCGCTTATGCCCGGCAGCATAGTCCTTTTTATCGGGATCTTTATGCGAGGCTACCCGTCGACATCCATCCCAGGGATGATTTTTCCGATTTACCATTCACCACGGATGAAAATGTTCGCCTCAATCCTGCACGTTTCGTGTGCGTTTCACAGGAAGAGATTCATCGCATCGTCACCCTGCCCACATCAGGCACAACCGGTCAACCAAAGCGCATCTTCTTCACGGAAGCGGATCAGGCGCTCACCATTGATTTTTTTGCTGTCGGGATGTCCACCCTCGTTGAAAAAGGCGACCGGGTACTGATTCTGTTACCTTGCGAGCGCCCGGGCAGTGTTGGCGATTTACTTGCCACCGCACTGCAACAGACGGACTGTGTGCCGTTTAAGTTTGGTCCCTTTCAGAATGAACGGCAGGTGCTTGATTTTATTGTCCAAAACCACATAAACGTTCTGGTCGGGGCGCCTGTTCAACTTCACCGGCTGGCTTGCAAGGATGAGCAGGATGGGATACTCCTGCAGGGGTTCC
>JAGPFF010000031.1 GCA_018056725.1 Anaerolineaceae bacterium | reverse complement strand
GGGGCAGGCGAAGGTGACAATTGCACAGGGGCTTGAACGAAGTGAAAGCCAGCGCCTTTAGGCGCTGGCAGGTTTAAGAGGCTTATAGCCTCAGAGCAAACCACCCGTTTTACGGGTGGTTATGATTCAACTTTGGATTTTATTCCTTGGTTTTTACGCCTGCAGCCTGCAGACCCTTAGGACCTTTTTCGATTGAAAACTCAACTTGTTGACCTTCCTTGAGGACCTTGTATCCCTCCATTTCAATTGCGGAAAAATGCACAAAAACATCTTCTGCATTTTCACGACCGATGAAACCGTACCCCTTAGCGGGATTGAACCACTTAACAGTTCCAACAAAACGTTCTGCCATACTCTTTCTCTCCATCTTAGAAATGTTTGATAGCGGAGGGATGGATCCCTGAGCGCTTGCGATAAATAGATTTAACCATGCCCCGAAATGCATGTCAAGCGAATTTGAGGGGGGAAAATTCTGATCACCATGCAATATAATAACCCTGTGAGAAAGAAAATGCTCGTATTTTTACTATTGATCCTGCCGCTGGGGTTGGGGCTGGGCGGAGTTCTTTCTCCACGACCGCAGGAACTTGCCCAAAAATTTGCGCAGGTCAGCAATGCGCGGGCTTCAGATGATTTTTCCGCGGAACTGACCGGGCTGGAATTGATTTTGGAATATGAACCCTGGCGAGGCTCTCAATGGCAGAGAATGGGTCGCCTGTATTTGGATACGCACCAGCCGGGCAGGGCTGTGGAGGCGTTCGAGAAAGCGGATACTCTTGGAGCACAGGATGCGCAGGGGATGTTATGGCTGGCGGATTCCCTGCTGCAGAATGGGGAAAAACAGGCTTGCCGGAAGGTGTTACAAGATCTGCCAACAAAGGATGCGTTTCTTTTGAACCAGGCGGCTGCATTGCTCCGTCAGGCTGGCGACATCCAACAGGCGGAAGAAAAAATCAAGCTGGCTTATGTAATTGATCCGCTCAATCCTGAGATAAATTATCAGCTCGGGCTGATGCTGATCGCCAAAGATCCGGAGGCGGCGCGGAATCACTTTTCCGTCGCCCAAAACGCAGAGGGGCGAAGTGATGCCGCCAGTTATCTATCGGGGGTGATCGATCTCTATTATGATGGCGTAATTAATGCAGAATGGCTGATCACTGCAGGGAAAGCGCTCGAGCAGGTGGGGGAGTGGGATGTGGCGGTAAAAACGTTTAAATCCGCTGTGCTGGCTGACCCGCAAAATTCTCTTGCTTTTGCGCTGTTGGGCTTTGCCCAGCAGCAAACGGGCGAGGACGGTCTGGCAGCCTTGCAACAGGCGCTGGACATGGATGCGGAGAGTGAAATGCCCAATGCCATGCTGGGCATTTATGATCATCACCAGGGGAAGCTGGAAGAAGCTTTGGTTTACCTGCAAAAAGCCGCTGTCGCCAATCCAAAGGCGCCCGCCTGGCGCATCGAAATGGGGGGTGTACTGGCAGATATGGGTAGACTGGAGGAGGCTCTAATACAATACGAAGCCGCAGCAGCAATTGATGAACAAGATCCTCAACCCTGGGTGGCTCTGGCAAAATTCAGCCTCACCCGCAACTTCCAGGTGGAGGAGGTGGGGCTGAAAGCAGTGCGCCAGGCTTTACTGTTGAATGGAGAAGATCCTGTCACATTGGATCTGGCAGGTACGGCGTACATGATCCTGGGGGATTTCGACAGCGCCGGGCGTTTCTTCAACGAAGCCTTGCTTAAAGATCCAGGGGAAGCTGCAATTTTGATTCATCTGGGGCAGTTGTATCTGCAAACCGGGGAAACTGAAAAAGCCTTTGGCTATTTAAAGCAGGCAGCTGATGAGGCGCAGGATGAACGGCTGAAGGAAATGGCGGAGCGTTTATTGATAGAAAATGGCGCACCATAAAACCGGAAAAGGTATAATACTTTTTTACTGGATTCAACAATGAGAAAAACACCCTCTCCTGCCATTTTGACATTTTTATTGCTCTCCACGTTATTATTAAGCTCCTGTGGAGGCAGGACGGGTCTTACTTCCTCTACGGATGTGCCTTCCGGATCGATCTTATTCGAAGATGATTTTTCACATTCCCGGAATGGCTGGGGAGTGGCTGATTGGGCAGGCGGAAAGATCGAATCAAAATATGGAGGCATGCTGTTTCATGTTTATCTGCCAAACTTCATGTTTTGGTCAGTGAACGGCAAATCCTTCAGGGATACGCAAATCGACGTCGATGCGATCCTGGTGGAGGGTCCTTCCAATGACAATTTCGGCATCATTTGCCGTTATCAGGATGAAGAGAATTTTTATAGTTTTTTAGTAAGCCATGATGGTTATTTTGGCATCTTCAAATACCTGGATGGAAAAATGGTCAGCGCTACAGCGGATGGCAATATGACGTTCAGCGAAGCAATCCACACAGGCGGCGAAGTGAATCACATCCAGGCGGTCTGCCAGGATAACATTCTCAGCCTGATTGTCAACGATGTTTTACTGGCTTCTGTAAGCGATGATTCCTTCCAGGAAGGGAAGTCGGGCTTGATTGCGGGGGCGTATGATGAGCCGGGAGTGGTCGTGCTGTTTGATAATTTCAAGGTAACGCAACCCTGAGATGAAAGTGTTCTTTGATACCATTGGCTGCCGGCTGAATCAGGCGGAAATTGAGCAGATGGCTGGCGAGTTTCGGGCTGCCGGTCACCAGATTGCTGAAAGCGCGGCGGAAGCTGATCTGGTGATTATCAATACATGCGCGGTCACCGCAGCTGCAGCCTCCGACTCCCGTCAAAAAGTACGGCAGGCGCATCGCGCCGGGGCAAAACAAATTGTGCTCACGGGCTGCCTGGCAACGCTGGAACCGGAGGCAAGTGAAGTGCTGCCAGGTGTAAACCGGGTTTTCGGCAACTCTGAAAAGGCTCTCATACCTTCGCTCTTAATCGGGAAAAACGAAGACTTCGAACTCGAACCTCTGGCACGCATCCCACTGCCTGGTGACCGAAAACGCACGCGCGCCTTCATCAAGGTTCAGGATGGCTGTGATAATTTTTGCACGTTCTGTGTTACACGACTGGCGCGGGGAAAAGGTGTCAGTCTGTCGAAGGAACACGTTTTGCGTGAGGTGACGGCAGCAGTAGAAGGTGGCTCCCACGAGGTTGTACTAAGCGGGGTTCATCTCGGTTCGTGGGGCAAGGATCTGGGAGGGGAGGAAACCCTGACCGATCTGGTGCATTACCTGCTGGCGCATACTGCCATCGAACGCCTGCGATTATCCTCCACAGAACCTTGGGGATTGGACGAACGATTTTTTGCCTTATGGCAAGACCCCAGGATGTGCCGTCATCTGCATTTGCCTCTACAATCCGGATCGGCGCAGGTACTCAAACGGATGGCACGCCACACCACACCCGAAAAATTTCAGGCACTAGTCGCGACTGCCCGCGAGAAAATCCCGGACGTGGCGATCACTACCGATATCATCGTTGGCTTCCCCGGTGAGACTGAGGATGAATTTAATGAAAGTCTGAGGTTTGTTCAGGAAATGGATTTTGCCTCCGGGCATGTCTTCAAATATTCGCTCCGGCAGGGTACGGCTGCGGCAAACCTTCCGAACAAGGTTCATGGAAGCCTTGCCCATGAACGCAGCCAGCGGATGCGGGAAGTGCTGGAGGTATCTGCCAGCCGTTATGCCCGCAACCATGTTAATCATGAAACTACCGTTCTGTGGGAAACCGCAAGCCAAATGACTGCGACGACGTGGAGAATGGGTGGTTTAACGGATAATTATCTACAGGTTTTTGCATTGGCAGAATCGAACCGTTGTAATAAAATCGACCGGGTTAAAATCCAAAGTCATGAGGCAGGAATCCTTGTGGCGGATATTCTCGATGGATGAATGGCGGTGGCATGACCGGGCAGGCGCTTACAAAATGGTGGCAAAAAGCAGTTTTTTATCAAATTTATCCCCGCAGTTTCGCGGATGGTAATGGTGATGGTATTGGCGATCTGCCGGGGATGATCTCCAGATTGGAGTATTTGCAGGAGTTGGGGGTGGATGCCATCTGGCTCTCGCCCCATTATCCTTCCCCCTTCATTGACTGTGGCTATGATGTAGCGGATTATTGCGGTGTGGGGGCAGAATATGGCACTCTTGACCAGTTTAAACAATTTCTGAATCAGGTGCATCAACGCGGGATGAAACTGGTGTTGGATCTGGTCCTCAACCACACCTCGGATCAGCATCCCTGGTTTATCGAATCACGATCCAGCCGGAATAATCCTAAACGTGATTGGTATATCTGGCAGCCTGGTGTTCATGGGGAACCCCCGAACAATTGGTTTTCGGCTTTCGGGGGATCCGCCTGGCAGTTGGATGAACCTACGGGTGAGTATTACTACCACTTCTTCTTTAAGGAACAGCCTGATCTTAACTGGCATAACCCTGCGGTAAAAATAGCCATGTTCGATGCTGTACGCTTCTGGCTGGACATGGGCGTGGATGGTTTCAGGCTGGATGCCGTCGGGACGATCTTCGAGGATGAAACTTACCCCGGCATCGAAGAGCATTTAAATCAGGAAGAACTTTTTCGTCTGGTAAGTGCAGCAGCGAACCCGGATGGCGATGCCAAAGTGGTGGACTATTATTCAAAAATGTTCCACTATCAGGTGGACCGCCCCGAAGTTCACTCGGTCATGAAAGAATTACATCAGGTAATTGATGAATACGATGACCGGGTATTAATTGGTGAGACGGATGATCTTGCTTTTTATGGAAATGGCGAGGATGAACTCCACCTTGTTTTTAATTTCCCATTAATGCATACAACCAAGATCACAGCTGCCCACGTGCGCTCCAACCAATCGCAACGCCTGGCTGCGCTGCCGGAAAAGAGTTGGGCTTGCAACACCCTGGGAAATCATGACTCACCACGAATGTTTTCGGCGTTTGGGGAGGGGGAAAATAAGGTCAGCCAGGCAAAGATTCATTTGCTGCTGCTCCTGACCCTTAAGGGAACACCATTTTTGTACAACGGTGAAGAAATTGGCATGTCAGACTGGCTGATCAACGATCCGGCGCAGTTTCGTGATCCGCTCAGCCGGATGTATTACGAAATGGAAAAACAGATCAACGGGTCAGATGAACCTACGGCTACCCTTCGCGGTGCTTGGATGGGAAGAGATCGCAACCGCACGCCGATGCAATGGTCAAATGCACCTCATGGCGGTTTTTGCCCGGCAGGGGTGCAACCCTGGCTTCCGGTGAATCCGGATTTTCAGCAGGGAATCAATGTAATGGACGAGATCGGTGAGCCAGGATCGATGATCAATTTTTATCGCCGCACGCTGACCCTGCGGCGGCAGTATCCGGCTTTACAACTGGGAGAATATCAGGAAGTTGTGACGACGAACCCGCAAGTGCTGGTTTATTTCCGCACCTTGCCCGATCAACAGCTGATGATCGTCTTGAACCTGACTGGATCCACGCAAAAGGTGACACTCCCCTGCAAAGCCACTCAAATTCTGCTGAATACTCATAAAAACTGGGTACATATTGAAGATCCCACGCCGGAATTTTTACCTTACCAGGGTGTGGTGTACGCGGTTGGAAAATAAGGGTCTTAACTTGCCGTGAGACATACGAAAGAGGATATGATTCCATTTTTCGATTGTTGATAAAAGAGATCTACATTTGATGTGAAAAAGGCAGTGTTGCGAGAGGATAATCAAGAAAACGGGTATTTTGAGTGAGTTTCGGGGCACCTTGGAGAATCCACCTGGAATAAAACCGCCCCGTTTTCTGAATAAATGGATTTTTACTATTCCGTAGGCGTCTTTCCGGGCTACCCGTTTCCTTGAGGTTTCGGCGAAAGAGGACGTGCAATGATTTTTCAACAGGATTCATTGCTGATTTCCAGTTTGCTTGGCAGAACGTGTGAGCCAGGGGAAGATATGAACCAACAATTTAAACTGCTGGAAACCACGGTCTGAATGAAATCTACTAAACTGCGATGCCTTGGGAAACACTTGACTGCCAGATGCGTTTAAACATGATTAAAAACCGGCATTCGTGATATTATCCCTGCAAGATCATATGGTATGGAAGTTTTTTTGAAACAAGGTGGAGAGAAAATGCGAATCATTATTGTAGGTTGCGGAAGGATCGGAGCTGAGCTGGCATACAGCCTGTTCAAACTCGGGCACCAGGTATCGATTGTTGATGAAAATGTTAATTCGTTTCACAACCTGCCGCCGGATTTTGAAGGTAGAAACGAGGAAGGCGACGCTTTAAATCAGGATGTATTGTTGCGCGCTGGTATTCAACATTGTGATGCATTTGCTGCGGTCACCAATAATGATCCGCTCAATGCGGTGGTGTGCCATATCGCCAAATCACGGTTTAATATCCCCACTGTGGTGGCGAGGAATTACGATCCTCATTTACGCCCGGTTTATGAAGCCTTCAATATTCAGATCATTAGTTCCACAAGTTGGGGAGCACAACGCATTGAGGAGCTTTTGCTTGATGCCGAGGGACGAACCGTCTTTTCGATGGGGAATGGTGAGGTAGAGGTTTACGAACTGCGAATTCCCCTTGCCTGGGATGGCAGAATGGTCAAAGAGCTGATTACCTGCGGAGATTGTAAATGGCTGGCAGTAACCCGTGCCGGGAAAGCATTATTGCCTGATGCGGATACCGTACTTCGGAGTGATGATATCCTCACTGTGGCAGCAACGCTGGGAGGGATTCAGGATACCCGCAAGAACCTGCGGATGGGGAAGGAGGCGTAACTATGTTTATCGTGATCGCAGGCGGAGGTCGTACTGGGGCTCAACTGGCAAAATCACTCATTGCCATCGACCATAAAGTGCGCGTGGTGGAACAACGCAAGGAAATCCTTTCCCGCATTCACAAGGAGATCCCTACTGAATCGATTATTACCGGTAACCCTTTGGATGTGAAAGTTCTGGAACTGGCAGATATCAAGAATGCCCAGGTTTTTGCTGCCACCACACCGAATGATGCTGAAAACCTGGCATTGTGTTATCTGGTTCGGGAGCGGTACAAGGTAAAACGTATTATTGCCAGGGTGAATAACCCGCGCAATGCCTGGTTGTTTGATGAATTTTTCAATGTTGATGTGGCAGTGAATCAGGCGGATATTCTTGCTCATTTGATTGAGGAAGAAATTTCCATGGGGGATATGATGACCTTGATGAAACTTCGTCGTGGCAAGTATTCCATTGTAGAAGAAAAAGTGCCCCAAAATGCCAGAGCTATCGGCAAAGCAATCAAAGACCTGAATTTGCCTGCCAATTGTGTCATTGCGGGCATCATTCGCGATGGAGAACTGATGATTCCACGTGGAGTGACGACGTTATTAGCGGATGATGAGGTACTGGCGATTACGGATCATGAAGGCGCGCGGAAGATTGCTGAATTACTGGAAGAAGCATAGACGAATCCTTTGACCGTACCAGAAGGTTAAGGTATAATCCATCTCTGCGTCTGTACTATCTGCATTATATCTGAGAGGAAATTGGAATGACAAAAAGGACTTATCAACCCAGAATTCGTCGCCGTGTCCGTGTGCACGGTTTTCGCTCCCGCATGGCCACCGGAGATGGTCGCGAGGTGTTGAAGAGGCGCCGTGCCAAGGGACGTTATAAGCTGACTGTATCAATGAATAATCATGTTAAGAAGGTCAGCTGGTAGAGTTTGATGTACCCGTTGCAACGAATTACAAGTTTGTTGTTCCGGAATTTGGACGGGATGGCGGGTGAAACGGAAGTTCCGATTAACCCAGACAAATGACTTCAAGCGGGTGCGCCGTTCAGGCAGGTCCTACGCGCACCCGCTTGCAATCATCGTAGTTGGAGAAGGAAAGGAAGAAAACTCGCGGGTTGGGATTCTTGTCACCCGGTCAGTAGGCGGGGCGGTTCAAAGAAACCATGTCAAAAGACAGCTGCGAGCGATCTTTACCAGCATAATTCCAACATTGCAAACGAATGTGGATCTCGTTGTAATTCCCCGTCAGGGTGCATCACAGGCATCCTTTCAGGAAATTCAATCGGCAATCATTCATTTGCTGGGAAAAGCAGGATTAATTGTCACAAGTTATTATGATGCAGGAAGATAACCATATTCATGTCACTGAGCCCAGGCTGAGGGATCTTCCTTTTACTCTGTGGAACCTCCCCCGTATGGCATTATTGGGCTTGATTCGGCTTTATCAATGGTTGATTTCTCCCACGCTTCCTCCTAACACCTGTCGTTTTTACCCTTCTTGTTCTCATTATGGTTATCAGGCAATTTATAAATATGGCGCCATTAAAGGGAGTGCGATGGCTATCTGGCGTGTGCTACGATGCAATCCATTCAACTCTGGTGGTTTCGATCCTGTTCCCTGATCGCACGAGTAGAACGTTATTCTTACGAGCCAACTAATATAAAGGAATTTGTAATTGTATGAAAAAGAACCCGATTCGATTGGTCTTAATCCTGATTTTAGCTGCCCTATTGTTAACAGCATGCAGTGGTGGCACGCAGGCGAATAGCTGGTCAGGTGTACTGGCAACCGATGACCTTGTCTATTATTCCTCCGGGATGATGGTGTACGCCCTGCGCAGTGATAATGGCAATATCGTCTGGCAATATCCTGAAAAGGGGTCTGCCCAGCGTATGTTCTATGCTGAACCTGTTTTGGCTGGTGAGCAATTGATCGTAGGAGATTACGCGCACACCCTTACCAGTTTAAACGCCAAAACTGGCGTGGAAATCTGGCAGTTTACGGATGCCAAGGGGCGGTATGTTGACAGCCCTCTGGTGGTGAATGATTTGATCCTGGCTCCAAATGGCGACTATACCCTATATGCCATTGACCTTTCCGGAAACCTGGTTTGGTCATTCAAGGCAGGTCATGCGCTCTGGGCGAGACCAGTAAATGATGGGAAAAATGTTTATTTCTCCTCGATGGATCATAATTTGTACGCGGTGAATTTGACCGATGGGTCACTGGTTTGGAAGACCCCCCTACTATCTTCTTCGGTTGCCCGAGGGTTACTGGACAACAACACCCTTTATATTGGCACATTAACCGGGGATCTCTTCTCCATCAATACCGAGGACGGAAGTGTAGTCTGGACGCAAAAACTGGGTGGCGGGATTTGGTCAGCACCGGTTCTCCATGAAGGTTCGCTTTATCTCGGCGATCAATCTGGCAGGATCAGCATTCTGAACGCTGCGGATGGCAAGATTGTTTCAACGCTTGAAACCGAATCCGCCATTCTTGGCACGGGAGTGGTGCTTGAAAACGGTCTGGCTTTTGGCAATGAAGCCGGGGAGCTGATTGTGATTGGTTTCGATGGTTCCCGGCAGTGGATGCGCCCCTTTGACGGGAATATTTATGCTCATATTCAGAAAAGCGGTGACCATCTGTTGCTCAGCTTAACCAAGGGAGAAATTCCACTTATTGCGATTGATCAAAATGGCAATGAAGTGTGGAAGTTCTCTGAGAAGCAGAAGTAAGGACGGAATCTTATGTGGGATACCATTATTATTGCGCCTTTCATTAACCTTTTGTTGTGGATTTCGAAGCTTGTTGGTAACTTCGGCATCGCGATCATCCTCTTTACAATTTTGACCAGGGTGATCATTTACCCTCTCACTGCGAAGCAAATCAAGAGCTCTGCGGCAATGCAGAAATTGCAAAGTGACAAGCGGTTTATCGAGATTCAAACCAAGTATAAGAACGACCGCGAAAAACTGGCACAGGAACAGATGAAACTTTACCAGGAGTTAAAAATTAACCCCATGGCATCCTGTTTGCCAACCCTGATCCAGTTCCCGATCATCATAGGACTTTATCAGGCGCTGATTCAAACGATGGCTTCCGGACCCATTGACTTGCTCAATCTCACCCGGCATGTTTATCCGAGTTTCCTCAATCTGGCTGAAGTTTTGCCTCTCAACAGTCAATTTCTTTGGATGGACATTGGAATTCCGGAAAGATTAACTATTCCGGGTTTGAATTTCGGCATCCCGGTTCTGGCAATCATCGTGGTAATCACAACGTTCATATCTTCCAAGATTATGACTCCCCCCTCTCAACCTGGTGCAAACGACCAGGCAGCCATGATGTCCAAAATGATGAACCTGTACATGCCATTTCTGATGGGATGGCTTGCCTGGTCGCTTCAATCCGGTTTAGCACTTTACTTTGTGGTTTCCAACCTGGTTCAAATTGTCCAGTACGCCATCTCAGGAACTGTCCATTGGGAAAACATCGCCTTTTGGAAGAAAAAAGAACCGGTAAAAATAGTCGACTCCAAATCTTCATCGCGAGGTAAATCATGAGCGCGGAAAAAACCACTCTTGAGATCATTGCCCCCAGTTCAGAAGAGGCGATTGAAAAAGGTCTTGAACAATTAGGCTTGACGGAAGACATGGTGGAAATCGAGATTCTGGATAACGGTTCGCGCGGTCTGTTGGGGTTGGGTGGACGTCAATCCCGCGTCAGGCTTACCGTAAAAACATTTGAGACGATGATTGATGAGCATGCTCCAGAAGCCGCCGATATTGACCGTGAAGAACTGCCAGACTACGAGCCTTCGCATACCCATGTCATTGATAGCGCTGATTTAAGTGAAGAGGACCTTCAAAATCTCAAGGTCGTTCAGTCGGTTGTAGCAGAATTGTTGGAACGCATGCGGATCAAGGCGGAAGTGACAACAAAATATGTGGAACCGCAAGATGAGAAAGATCAGCGGCTTGTACTGGTCGATATTGAGGGCAAGGATCTGAGCATTTTAATCGGACGGCGTTCTGAGACCTTGAACGCATTGCAATACATTACCAGTTTGATCGTCAGCAAAGAATTGAACCGCTGGGTTCCGTTAATGATTGATGTTCAGGGTTATCGCAACCGCAGAGAGCGCCAGTTACGGCAGCTTGGGCGGCGTATGGCGGAGCAGGCAGTTCAATCCGGACGGAAGCAAACATTGGAGCCCATGCCGGCAAATGAACGCCGGGTGATCCACATGGAATTGCGCAACCACCCTCAGGTTTACACCGAGAGCGTTGGTGAGGAACCCAATCGGAAAGTAACTATTTTACTTAAAAACCAATCCTAAGAACAATCATTTAAACCCCAGGCTGCCGAAAGCCTGGGGTTTTTGGTTTTAATGGGTGTAGTACAATTGCATCACTTGCGAATAAACATCAGGAGTTGAAATGAGAGCCGTAGATATCATTATTAAAAAAAGAGACAGGCAGGAACTCACCCGAGAGGAAATCGAATTCTTTGTCAAAGGGATTGTCAGTGGCGAAATCCCTGATTATCAAATTTCTGCCTGGGCAATGGCGGTGTTGTTGAACGGGATGACGGACCAGGAAACAACTGATTTGACCATGGCAATAGCTCACTCGGGTGAAGTTCTCGACCTCTCAGGAATTGTTCCCATTGAAGTGGATAAGCACTCAACCGGGGGTGTTGGGGATAAGACCACCCTGGTGGTGGAACCTATTGTTTCAGCATGTGGCTTGCCGGTGGGCAAAATGTCAGGTCGTGGATTGGGATTTACCGGTGGAACACTGGACAAGATTGAATCCATTCCCGGCTTCCGGACGAATCTTTCACAGCAGGAATTCATCCGTCTCTTGAAGGATGAAGGGTTGGTCTTGGCAGGACAAAGCGGTGACCTGGCTCCGGCGGATGGTAAGTTGTATGCGCTGCGTGATGTAACCGGGACTGTTCAATCCATTCCTTTGATTGCCTCCTCTGTGATGAGCAAAAAGATTGCCGGTGGAGCACGAGGGATTGTTCTAGATGTCAAAGTAGGCAGCGGCGCCTTTATGAAAAACCTTGATGAAGCGCGACAGCTTGCCCGTTTGATGGTGGCGATTGGAAAATTGAGTGAACGGAGAGTGGTGGCTTTGCTTTCAGATATGAACCAACCGCTTGGAAAAGCAGTTGGCAATTCTTTGGAGGTGAAGGAAGCGATTAACACGCTGCGCAATCAAGGTCCACAGGATTTTACCGAACACTGTCTTGTGGTGGCAGCACACATGCTGGTTATTGGAGAAAAAGCCACTACACTAGAAGAAGGACGGAAACTGGCAGAAAATGCCTTAAAGGAAGGGAAAGGGCTTGAAAAACTTCGCCGATTGGTAATCAACCAGGGAGGAGATGTACGATACGTAGATCAACCGGAGCTCTTTCCACCTGCAGCCGTGATTCGCGACGTGGCTTCCCCTCATCAAGGTTACTTGAACGCGGTAGACGCTTTGACGATCGGTGAAGCGGCAGTGGAGATGGGCGCGGGACGCAGCAGGAAGGAAGATCCGATTGACCATCGCGTGGGCATTGTGGTGCATCACAAGGTTGGGGATCACGTGAAGGAAGGAGATCACCTTTTCACACTGCACGCTGCCGACGAACATTCATTTGAAAGAGCGAAGCAGCAATGCCTTTCTGCCTGCGGCTGGCAGGCAGAACCTTGCCCGCCATTGCCATTGTTTTATGAAGTCATTCAATAATTAGGATTGGTAGTTGAAAATTCGAAATAGTTATGGGATAATCTAGCCAACAAAAGTGATGATGGAAAAGAGTAAGCTTAGCGAAACCTGCAGCGAAGCCGGGAGTGGTGTGAGCCGGTGAGGTTAATAAGCTGAAAATCATTCCGGAGCTGCGAACTAAACGCCTGGTGGCAAGTAAGTAAGCCGGTAATTCAACCGTTATCAAGATTCAGGTCTTCTGCTGGAATGGACCTGGTAAAGAGCTTCGATGGATAAGAAACAGGGTGGTACCGCGGGATTTTACTCCCGTCCCTGATGGGACGGGGATGTTTTTTTAACGGAGGCAGAATGTTTAAACCAGTTTCGCCCAAACTTGATGTAAATCACATGGAAATGAGAGTATTACATTACTGGCAGAACCATGACATCTTCCATAAAAGCATGATACAACGCGAGGGAGGTCCGGAATATGTGTTTTATGAAGGTCCCCCTACCGCGAATGGCAAACCCGGTGTGCATCATGTGCTGGCGCGCGCTTTCAAAGATATCTTTCCGCGCTACAAAACCATGCGCGGCTATCACGTCTCGCGACGAGGCGGGTGGGATACCCATGGACTTCCAGTCGAAATTGAAGTGGAAAAGAAACTTGGTATTACTAACAAGCAACAAATTGAAGAATATGGCATTGCCAGATTCAACGAGTTATGTCGCGAATCTGCTTTCACGTACATACAGGAATGGGAAAAACTTACTGCTAGAATCGGTTATTGGGTGGATCTGGACAGCGCTTATATCACCTACACCAACACCTATATGGAATCTGTCTGGTGGATTCTTAAGAACTTCTGGGAGAAGAATCTCCTCTACCAGGGGTACAAGGTAGTCCCTTATTGCCCGCGCTGTGGGACACCTCTTTCAGATCATGAAGTGGCGTTGGGCTATCATGAAGCCACCGACCCTTCAGTGTTTGTGCGCATGCCCCTGATTGATAACCCCGGAACCTCTTTGCTGGTGTGGACGACCACTCCCTGGACTTTACCGGCGAATGTGGCTGTGGCAGTCGGATCAGAAGTAGATTATGTGACGATTGAACGTCAGCTCGAAGATGGCACCTCTGAACGACTTATTCTGGCTGAAGCCTTGCTGGAAAAGATTTTTGGCGAGGAGAAGGTAAAAATTGTCAACAAGATGAAGGGCAAACAGTTAAAAGGCAAACGCTATCAGCCATTGTTTACCTTTTTGCCTGTTGAGAAGAACGCTCATTATGTGGTCCTGGGTGATTTCGTCACCATTGAGGACGGTTCCGGTTTGGTTCATATTGCCCCGGCGTTTGGTGCGGATGACATGCAAGTGGCAATTGAAAACGACCTGCCCATTTTGAACACCGTGGCAGAAGATGGCACATTTATCTCAGAGGTGCAGCCATGGGCGGGGTTATTTGTAAAGGATGCTGATCCGTTAATCATGCAGAATTTACGCGCCCGGGAATTGCTCTTCCGCGAAGGAACCTATGTCCATACGTACCCCTTCTGCTGGCGCTGTGGCACGCCATTGCTGTATTACGCTCGACCCACCTGGTACATCCGCACAAGTCAGTTCAAAGACCGTATGGTGGAGTTGAACAACGAGATCAACTGGTACCCGGAGCATATCCGCAAAGGGCGCTTTGGCAACTGGTTGGAGAATAATGTGGACTGGGCACTCGGGCGCGAGCGCTATTGGGGGACTCCTCTTCCGGTATGGGAATGCGAAAGCTGCCACACGCAGGATTGTATTGGATCCATCGCGGAACTCTCAGAGCGCTCAGGCAGAAGCCTGGTGAATGCCGATCTGCACCGACCCTATGTGGATGAAATCACTCTGACCTGCGGTGAATGTGGCGGCAGGATGCGCAGGGTGCCTGAGTTGATTGATGTCTGGTTTGATTCGGGGTCGATGCCGGTAAGCCAGTGGCATTATCCATTTGAGAATCTCGATTCTTTTAAAAATCAGTTTCCGGCGGATTTTATTTGTGAAGCGGTTGACCAAACCCGGGGTTGGTTCTATTCCTTACATGCCATCAGCACCTTGTTGTTTGATACCCAGGCCTATAAAAATGTGATCTGCCTGGGACTGATTCTTGATGGTCAGGGGCAGAAGATGTCGAAATCGCGCGGGAATGTGGAAACGCCCTGGGCGGTTATTGATCAACATGGGGCAGATGCCATGCGCTGGTATCTGTATACTGCCAGTCCTCCCGGGCAGGAAAGGCGCTTCTCCAGTGACCTGGTGGGCGAAGTGCTGCGGAATTTCACGCTTACCTTGTGGAACACATATTCTTTCTTTGTAACCTATGCCAATCTAGACCAGTGGAAACCCGAATCCGGTACGGTGATCGAATATAGTGCCCTGGATCGTTGGGTACGATCCTCTCTGCACGCCCTGATCCGCGATGTTACCCACTCTCTTGAGAGTTATGATGTACTCGGCGCCACTCGTCCCATTCAGGAATTTGTCGAACAGCTCTCCAACTGGTATCTGCGCAGATCGCGGCGGCGCTTCTGGAAGAGTGAATCGGACGCTGATAAGAACGCAGCATATTCCACCTTATATGAGTGCCTGGTTGCTGTGAGTAAGCTACTGGCGCCTACCATGCCCTTTATAGCGGATGAACTCTACCTAAATCTGGTAGGTTCAGTGGATCCAACAGCGGCGGAATCCGTGCACCTGGCAGCCTGGCCGCAAGTGGATGAGAGCGCGATTGACGAGAAACTAAATAGCGATATGGCACTGGTGATGAAACTGACTTCGCTCGGTCATGCCGCCAGAAATAAAGCTAACCGAAAAGTACGGCAGCCGCTGGCGGAGGTTGCATTTTCGGTGGGCAATGCCGACGAAGAGCGAGTGGTAATGGATTATGCTGATCTGCTGGCGGATGAATTGAATGTAAAAGAAGTTCGTTTGCTTAATGCTGCAGGCGAGGCAGTCGATTATTCGCTCAACCCCTTACCCAAGCAACTGGGTCAGAAATATGGCAGCCAGTATCCTGAAATTCGCAAAGTGATTTTAGAGTTGAATGCTGAACAAATGGCAATGAAGCTGCTGGCTGGTGAAGTGATCCAGGTGGAAGTCGCCGGTCAGATTTTGGAAATTCTTCCCGAGGAAGTGGAAGTGAGGCTCAAGGCACATGAAGGATACTCTGTAGCTTCTGAAGGAGCTTATCTGGCAGCGCTGGTGACCGATCTGTCTCCGGAATTGATCGCTGAAGGTCTGGCGCGGGAATTTGTTCGCCGGGTTCAGGATCTTCGCAAAACGGCGGATCTGGACATTGCGAACCGCATCACAATCGTCTACAATGCGACCCCCAAACTTCAAGGGGCTGTAGAAAATTACCGCGACTACATCATGACGGAAACTCTGGCGGTAGAAATGGTGAACGGCGAACCGGGTGAGGAAATGTTCAAAGCGGAGGACGCTTTTGATGGTGAAAAAGTGATCATTGGCATCGCTAAACACTAACCGATAGAAGGGGGCTCCAATCATGGAGCCCCTCTCTTCTTCCTAATTCAATCTGCGGTAAAATTCAATCACTTTGAGCATTGGAGAAAAAATTTGCGTAAATTCTTACGAAAATACTTTTGGCTGATAATCGGTTCATTATTAATTATTTGTCTTGACCAGCTTACAAAATGGCTGGTGGTCATAAATATTCCGTATGGCGGCGTATGGTCTCCCTGGGAATGGTTGACACCGGTGGCAAGGATTGTCCACTGGAGCAATACAGGCGTCGCTTTTGGCATGTTGCAGGGGATGAACCCGGTTTTTATCGCTCTGGCGTTAATCGTTTCCGGCATGATTATCTACTATTACCAGCAGATCGATCAACAGGACTGGCTGATCCGACTGGCACTCACGCTGGAGTTGGGGGGAGCTCTTGGCAACATGATCGACCGTATTCGTTATGGTCACGTCGTGGATATGATTTCTGTGGGAAATTTCCCTGTGTTTAATATCGCCGATAGTTGTATTACCATCGGGGTTATTATTTTGCTGCTTGGAGTGTGGCTGCAAGAAAAAAGGGAAAAAACCCGCCAAATCCATGCTGAGGCAAGTGATTCAATCGTAGAGAACAAAAATTGAGTCTGCGCGAGTATGAATTTCTTGTAGAAGATGCAACAGCGATACGCCTGGATAAGTTCCTGGCTCAACATCTGCCTGATACCTCCCGTTCCAGGCTTCAAGCGCTGGTCAAAGAGGGGATGGTTCAGGTTAATGGTACGCTGATTCAAAAGACCGGATTTTCCGTCGAAGCTGGTGACAGGGTGACCATTACGATCCCAGAACCGGTAGCTGCCGGGCTGGTGCCGGAAACAACAACCCTGGATATTCTTTTTGAAAATAAAGATGTGGTGGTGATTAACAAATCTGCGGGAATGGTGGTTCATCCATCGCCGGGTCATGCCTCAGGCACCTTGGTTCATGCGGCTTTGGGGAATTTTTCAGATCTCGAGGGGATCGGCGGGGAATTGCGACCGGGCATCGTACACCGTTTGGACAAAGATACCTCTGGAATCATCCTGCTGGCGAAAAACGAACATGCCCTCCGCTGGTTGCAAGATCAATTTCGCCTGCGGAAGGTGAGGAAGATCTACCTGGCACTGGTGGATGGCAAACCACCCACTCCCTCTGGCAGGGTGGAAGCTGCTATTGCCAGAGACATGGCGCACCGTAAACAAATGGCTATTGTTCCTGATGGAAAAGGAAGGGAAGCCATCACAGAGTATAGAACCTTGCGTCAGTTTCCGCAGCATACTTTGATAGAGGCTCACCCGCTCACCGGTCGTACTCACCAGATCCGGTTGCATATGGCATTTTTACACTGCCCCATCGTCGGAGATGTCGTTTACGGCAGGAAAAAGCCCAGTCTACCGCTGGAGAGACATTTTTTACATGCTGCTCAGCTCTCAGTGGTGCTGCCCGGAGATGAACAATCCACCCTTTTTCAGGCACCACTTCCGCAGGAGCTGCAACAGGTGCTGAACGATCTAATTTCAGTTTATGGAGAAGGCAATGAAAATCATTGATTTGCGCTCTGATACAGTGACCAAACCCACAGAGGAAATGCGGCAGGCAATGGCTAAAGCCGAAGTGGGAGACGACGTTTATGATGAGGATCCTACAATCAACAGACTGCAGCAAATGGCTGCCGAAACGATGGGCAAAGAAGCGGGTCTTTTTGTGGCTTCCGGGACAATGGGTAACCTCCTTTCTGTGCTGAGCATTTGCCGCAGAGGCGATGAGGTGATCATGGGGAATTTGGGGCATACTTTTCTATTCGAAGCTGGAGGAATTTCCGCTCTGGGTGGTGTCTTCCCGCATACTTTGCCCAACCAGGCGGATGGTTCGTTGCGCCTGGAGGACATCGAGGATGCCATCCGACCGGATGACATTCACGATCCGATTTCCCGAATGGTGATTTTGGAAAATACTCATAACCGCTGTGGTGGAACGGTCCTGAGCCCGCAATATACCCAGGCGGTGGCAGAGCTGGCGCATCGCCATCATTTACATCTCCACCTGGATGGGGCGCGGGTCTTCAATGCCGCCGTTGCCTTGGGGATCCCCGCGGCAAAGGCTGCCGAAGCGGCGGATAGTGTCACATTCTGCCTGAGCAAAGGTTTGTGCGCGCCAGTGGGGAGCGTGGTCTGTGGGAGCCGAGATTTTATTCAACAGGGACGGCGGATTCGGAAAATGCTTGGTGGCGGGATGCGTCAGGCAGGCATTCTGGCTGCAGCCGGGATCGTAGCGCTTGAAAAAATGACCACCCGTTTGCAGGAAGATCATGAAAAGGCGAAGGAATTGGCTGAGGGATTGGTGAAAATCCCCGGGATTGTATTTGAAATGGGTTTTCCGCAAACGAATATGGTGTTTCCTTCGCTCAGTCCCGAAGTCTCTCTCTCAACGCAACAGGTGATTGAAAAATTGGGAGAAATGGGGATTCGATTGAGCGCTGTGGCTAGCCGCCGCTTCAGGCTGGTGACACATTATTGGATTAGCGAAGAGGATGTGACGGCAGTGGTTAAGGGATTTGAAAAAGTGCTGACAGCTTGACAGTCGAAAGGCTTAAAAAGGGGTTTAGAGCCCTTCTGATATAATAAGATTGTTTTTCAGCCACAGTCAAAAGAGGAGTGCATGGATTCTTTTGTAACTTTAAAAGAGATTGATTTAGCCGTCCAAACCCTTCGTGAACGGATCCAAGGTATGCCAGAGGTTGGGCTCGTATTGGGTTCAGGTCTTGGAGGACTGGCAGATGCCGTGGACAATGCCGTGATTGTGCCGTTCAATGAGATTCCATTCTGGCCGGTTTCCACAATTCAAGGGCATGCCGGTCGCCTGGTGGTTGGTGATTTATTTGGCGTACCGACGATGGTGATGCAAGGGCGGGTGCATTATTATGAAGGCTACTCTATGGATCGCGTGACCTTTCCAGTCCGGGTAATGCAACGGCTGGGCATCAGCACGCTCATCCTCACCAATGCCGCCGGTGCGATCAACCCGGACTATATGCCGGGGGATGTGATGGTGCTCATCGATCACATCAATATTATTGGTATGGGGGGACTGAATCCGCTGCGTGGTCCGAATCTGGATGAATTCGGCGAGCGGTTCCCTGACATGAGCCAGCCTTATGATCATGCGCTGATCGCGTCAGCGCTCAAAGTAGCCGCTAAGGCTCAAATAAACCTGCATCAGGGGGTTTATGTTTGTTTAGCCGGTCCTTCCTTTGAATCCCCTGCAGATTTACGCTTCCTGCAACGGATCGGCGCGGATGCTGTTGGAATGTCAACTGTGCCCGAGACGATTGTCGCCCGGCATGGCAAGACCCGGGTGTTGGGACTTTCAGGCATTAGCAATAAAGCCAACCTGGATGGACGTACGGTTACCAGCCATGAAGAAGTGCTTGAAGCCGGCAAAATTATCGTCCCAAAACTGACCAGTATTATTCGTGGCGTTCTGGAATCCATGTCAAAGACAGAGGAAACCTGAGAGATTGATACCAGGTAAAAACCCTTGGAAAGTTTGCTGAGGTTTCTATCAAAGTACGAAATTCTTATTTATGTCATCGCCGGATTGACCATCTTTATCTCAGCGCGAACGACTTATCGATCCTGGCGGGAATGGTCAGCAAGTCTTTTTGGGTTGGAAAAAGAAAAAGCTCAACAGAAATTCAACCAGGGGCTTACGATCCTGGTCTTTGGAGTATTGATCGTCGCTGGATTGTTTATCGTAAATACATTCGTCACTCCTTCAGTGCCTGGCGTGCAGCAGCTTCCTACACCGACCATTGATATGACCAGGCAGGCAGCAACCAATACGCCTCGTCCCACCCTGCAAATCACGGGCGAAGGACTGATCCCAACCATTGCCTCATACTTAAGCCGCGGCTGTATCCCTGATCAACTGGATTGGACGGACCCAAAGAATGGAGACATGATCAGCGGAATCGTGGAGCTTAAAGGAACCGTGAATGTGGAAAATCTGGGTTTTTACAAGTACGAGTACGCGCCTTCGGGAAGCAATAACTGGACAACCATCGCCGCCGGGAACACAACCGTTCAGAACGCGAATCTGGGTGGTGCCTGGGATACCAGTGACCTCACGCCGGGAAATTATGAACTCCGGTTGCTGGTAAATGATAATCTTAATAATCCATTAACCCCATGTGTGATTCAGGTAACCATAAAAGCTGCGGAGTAAACCATGGCAGAGATAGAAATTCGACCCGCGATCTCAAATGATATTGCTGCACTGGAGAGTTTCGATACTAGCTGTGAAACCACACATGTCTGGCAAATAGACAGTCATTTGAGTAAAGACCACATTACCTATGAACTCAAGGAAGCCCGTCTTCCAAGGATCTTGCGTTTACCTTATCCGCCAAGAATGGAGTCCCTGAAAGACACGTGGACACGACATTCTCTCTTCCTCGTAGCGCGATGTGAGGAGCAACTGGTGGGATACTTGATTTTGGATGACAGACCGGACCTGGCTGCCGCATTGATCAGTGACATTGTGGTGACACCACCTATGCGCCGCCAGGGTATTGCCAGTGCCCTTCTCCTTGCCGCTCAAGAATGGCTTAAAACAAAAAGGGTCGCCAGGTTGATGATGGTAGTTCCGGCGAAGAATCATCCGATGATTGAAATGTTAAGAAAATTGCGATTTGAGTTTTGTGGTTTGGCGGATGGCTATTATCCCAATCACGATATGGCGTTTATATACATTCACACGCTCAAGTAGAGAGGTCATTTGGAACCCTGGACGAATGAAGTGATCCCGATCGCCAGAACAATCAGCCAGATTTTGACGGCTGGCATTGCGATCACAGCTTTTTCTTTGCTTTTATACAGTCTGACCTTTAATTTGCGTGAGCGAGTGGCGCGCGCATTTATGCTGATTATGGTTTGCCTTGTCATTGCCTTTTCAGCGGAATCCTTTGGGAGTACCGGCAAGGAAACAGCCACTATCGATTTTTGGCTTCGTGCAGAGTGGGTTGGAATTATTCTTTTGCCGGCTGCCTATCTGAATTTTTCGGACGCCCTGCTGGCTACCACAGGATTGCCATCCCGCTGGCGGCGTAAATGGGCAATTCGGATCACTTTTGTAATTTCTCTGGTATTGATTGGTTTACTTTTCACGCCCTGGTTTTTGGGCAATCTAGTCACCGGTCAACAGCCTGCACCGCATCACCAACCAACCATTTTGACGAAACTCTTCACGGTGTACTATGGGGTTATTTTGATCCTTGCCTGGATCAATTTCTACCGCGCCTATAAGCGCACGCTTACGCGAACCAGCAAACGCAGGATGCTTTACCTTACCATCAGCGCAATCGGTCCAGTGGTCGGCGCTTTTCCGTTCCTTTTATACAGTTCCAACTTCGCTGCCAGCCGTACGCTGCTCTTTTGGTTTATCACGATTATTGTCACTGCCGGTCTGGGAATGTGCATCTTCTTAATGGCTTACGCAGTGGCATTCTTTGGTGTTCCGTGGCCGGATCGTGTAGTGAAGAGCCGTCTGGTCAAATGGACATTGCGCGGACCGATTACAGCCAGTCTTGCCCTGGGGTTAATGACGATTGTCAAACGTGCCAATGAGGCGCTTGGTGCTTCGTTTGAGGCACTGTCGCCAATTATGATGGTAGTAACTGTTTTACTATCCGAATATGCAATTACGCTCTTTTTCCCTTATATTGAAAAATGGTTCGTATACGATCAGGATGAGCATGATTTTGACATCCTGCGCTCGCTTGAGGAGCGCATCATCACGCGAGGGGATTTGAAGCAGTTTATCGAGATGATTCTCTCTGCGGTAACCGATCAAACCCAGGCTGTGGGAGCTTATTTATTAGAAGCTTCGGAGGATGGGCTGCGCCTGGTGGACCGGACTGCGGAAATTCGCCTCAACTTGGACCAGATGGATCGAATTGAAGCTGAAACCTCCAATTTGGAGGATTCTGTCAGACAGCTCACCGTTGGGGAAGACCTGTTAATACCGTTATGGAGCCCTAACAACGGTTCCGCGCTTCGCCTGATTGGTTTTTTAGGAGTAGCAGGTGTGCGGCAGGATCAGCGGGAAGACACTGAAGCCGAAAAAGCCTTGGAGCGGCTGGCGGAACGAGCCGGGGTCGCTTTGCGCGACCGCGAATTGCTGGAACAGGTTTTTGACACCCTGGAGCGAATCGATCCGCAGGAGGAACTGATTCAACGATTACGCGCCACAGGCAGGTTTAATCAAAAAGCTCTCCTCGTCGATACAGACTGGATGGAGCAAAAAGAAATGACCAGCTGGGTCAAAGGGGCATTGACTCACTACTGGGGAGGTCCGAAGCTTACCGACAGTCCACTTATGCGGATGGAAATAGTGAAGAATGCCCTGGCAGAAAATGGAGAGAATGCGACCAACGCTTTACGCAGCGTTTTGAAAAAAGCACTTGACCAATTAAAACCAGCGGGTGAAAAGAAATACACTGGCGAATGGTTATTGTATAATATTCTAGATATGAAGTTCATGGAAGGGAAAAAAGTACGAGAAATTGCGATTAAATTGGCTGTTTCGGAAGCAGATCTTTACCGGAAACAAAAAGTAGCCATCGAAAAAATTGCAGATATTCTTGTCCAGATGGAAATGCAAGCCACCGGGCGCAATCCAGAATAAAAGCTTATCGATAGCATTAATGGGCAGGGGAGGGTAACGCATGATGGTTGCAAATAAGAATGTGGAAGAATGGGGGGGAGATGAGGAAATTGATGAAGGCTGGTGGGCATCTATCCTTTCGGATGAGGAAAAGGTTTTCCATGAAGTCAACGAATTAAACTGCCGACCTTGTGATACTAAGAATGGTCATGAGATTAATTGGGATTGTGTGAAAAAGATCTTCAACGAAGATCAAGTGATTTTGATGGCAGTTACAGGGTTCAACCGAGGGGGGTTATTGGTGCAGAATGATGGTATTCAGGGATTTGTACCCTTCTCGCACCTCGTTGATCCGCCATCCGAAAAAAAATCACAGACAAAACCCATTGATCTTTCAAGCTATATCGGCAGAACCCTCTATTTGAAGATCATCGAATGTGAAGAGGAGAATGATCGGATTGTTTTTTCCGAAAGGGCGGCGCAGGCAGGTGAAGGAAAACGCAAGGAGGTTTTTGAACATTTACGCCCCGGCACGATCGCCTGCGGTATTGTCACCAATATCACTGATTTCGGTGTTTTTGTGGATCTGGGCGGGGTGGAAGGTCTGGTCCATGTTTCTGAAATTTCCTGGGGCAGGGTAGATAAACCTGCCGATCTGCTGAAGGTTGGACAACAGGTCAAAGTGGTGGTACTTCAGGTCAATGAAATCAATTCCCGGATTGCCCTGAGTATTAAACGGCTTTCACCGAATCCATGGGACAGGCTGGCGAGAATTTACAAGCCGGGGGACATTGTTCCAGCAGTATTAACCTCGGTCATGCGTTTTGGCATCTTTGCCCGCCTGGATGAAGGGGTTGAAGGGTTGATACATGTGTCTTCGTTCCAGGATAAAACTGGCTCAAGAGACATTTTTAAAGACTTCACTCCGGGGCAACATGTGCAGGTGAAAATCCTACATGTAGATGTGGATCGAAGGCGGCTGGGGTTGGGATTGATCTCAGAAGAATGACCACCAAACCTCCTCTCAAGAAGACTACCGCGGCAAGACCAAAGACAACCCAAAAGGAAAGCAAAACTCCAACCGCCGCTGAAGCCCGGCAGAAAGCGTCAGTTAATATCGCCGCAAGGGAACCTCTCCCGCTCGATCCCGTGTGGAAAAAAGCGAAATCAGCATTTGAGCACATTAAACCGTTTGCCTGGGATTTGCTGGGCACTTTTCTC
Organism: Anaerolineaceae bacterium; assembly: GCA_018056725.1. Taxonomy (GTDB): domain Bacteria; phylum Chloroflexota; class Anaerolineae; order Anaerolineales; family Anaerolineaceae; genus UBA6107. Next base: position 721 of record JAGPFF010000031.1, on the reverse strand, counting down.
GTCCTGCTGGCTGTGTTGTCGATTTTGGGCTTACTGGGATTAAGCCGGGGAATTTGGATCAATTCGTGGGTTGAGTTTTTAAAGCGAAGCTTTGGTTATGGTAGCTTCTTAATTGCCCTCCTGTTTGGTTTGGGCAGCATTCTGGTCTTTCAATTTAGTGTGGGGAAAAAATTAACCCTGCCGTTTTCGCGTATTCTGGCATACGAAGGGCTGATTCTTCTATCTTTTCCATTATTATCGCTGTTTGGGGGAGTATCCGTCGAACGAGCGACAGAAGGACTGGATGGGGGCGTACTCGGCTGGGGGCTGGCACAACTGCTCGTGCCGATATTTACCCGAACGGGTACTTTTCTATTTTATGGCATCTGCTTTCTGGCGCTGTTGGAAGTTGCAACCGGCTTCTTGAGAAAAATGATCGGGCAGAGGAAAACCCTGATGGTAACCAGCGGGGAATCTCCAAAAAGTATGGCAGCCACTCTCCCGGCTCAAAGTCTAATCACGGACACTCACACCCGATCCAAAGATAACCAGGCATCACTAAAAACAGTGCCTCCTGCTGAGAAGACAGTGCCTCCGTTCAGAATCGACGAGGAGGTGCCTCCCTTATCTCTATTGATGGATGAGCAACTAAGAACACCTGATGAAATAGTAATCAAAGAAAATGCGCTGGTGATTGAAAGAAAGCTGGCAGAATTTGGAATTCCGGTAAAAGTGATTGGCT
>JAGPFF010000030.1 GCA_018056725.1 Anaerolineaceae bacterium | reverse complement strand
TGAATCGGGATTTCATTAATTAAGATGAAAACAATATCTCTGGGTAAAATTTCCTGTTCCTTTTTCAATTCAATCTCAGGATCAAACTCCCGGAGATCAGGGAAATCTACGAATTTGATACATCCAAACTGAATAAAATATTTTCCATTTCTTAATTCTCAAGATTAAGATCCACCAGATTTTTCGATCAGCCCGGAGATGAATCGGGCATTTTGATTTAAAGAAATATGGAAAAAGTGATAACGGCGATTAAAGTTCAACAACACAACTCCCAACGGGTAAGCATTGACCTGGACGGAGAATTTGCATTTGGTCTGTCACGAATTACCGCTGCCTGGCTGAAGACAGGTGACCGTCTTAACGAGGAGCGGATAACCTCCCTTCTCCAACAGGATGCGCTTGAAGTGGCTTACCAACAGGCTTTACGCCTCCTCAGTCATCGTCTGCGAAGCGAAGGTGAAATTCGCGGCAGACTCGGCGATAAGGGTTACACAGAGGAACAGATCGATTTGGTGATTGAAAAATTACGCTCCGAGAACATGGTTAAAGATGAACGGTTTGCGAAAGCATGGGTGGAGAGCCGGAATGAATTTCACCCTCGCAGCCAGCGACTGATGAAGCGTGAATTATCCACCAAAGGAGTAAATGAAACCATTATAGAAACCGCCCTCGGACAATCGGAGACGGATGAGAAACTTGCCAGGCAGGCTGGAGATCAATTTGCCCGCCGCCTGACGGGGCTTGACAAGCCTACTTTTACCAGGCGGCTGTCAGGTTTTCTTGCCAGAAGAGGCTTTTCTTACCCCATTATCACTCAGGTGGTTCAGGAAATCTGGCAACATCAATCCGCTTTAAGAGACAATACTTTAACTATTGATAAGGATAAATGAAAATGAAACCTCCAGAAATTTTATTTTTGATTGGTGTGATCTTTGGGGCGTTGATTCTAGCAGGGGTATTAACCTATTTTATTAGCCGGGCGAGAATTCAACGCTTTAAAAAAGAGCAGGAAGAAAAATCAAATGACATCATTCAATCGGCAATCGAAAAAGCCAAGTCAATTGAACTGGAAGCCAAGGACAAGGCGATCAAGATTCTGCAGGATGCCGAAATGGAAATCACCAGGCGGCGCCAGGATATTTTACGCGAGGATGACCGACAGCAAAAACGCCGTGCCGAATTGGATCATCGTCTGGAACGATTGGAACTGCGGGAACAAAACCTGAATAAACGCCAGAGCGCTCTTGATAAACGGGCGAATGAAATTGAGAAACTCTATACAGACCAACTTGAAGAATTGCAGCGCATTGCCCACATGTCAATGGAGGAAGCCAAACAAGTTTTGCTGGATGAAGCAGAAAAAGAAGCACGCAATGACATGGCTCGCATTATTCGCCAGATTGAAGCTGAAGCTCGCGCCGAAGGCGACAAACGCGCACGTGAAATCATTACCGATGCCATTCAGCGGGTAGCATCGGAACATGTTGTAAGCGTATCCACCTCTCTGGTCACTTTGCCAAATGAGGAAATGAAGGGTCGAATCGTGGGCAGAAATGGACGCAATATTCGCGCCTTTGAACAGGCAGCGGGAGTGGATGTCATTGTGGATGATACGCCTGAGGCGGTTACAATTTCCTGTTTTGATCCTGTCCGGCGAGAGATTGCCAGACGTTCACTCGATCGCTTGATCGTTGATGGTCGCATCCATCCTGCCCATATTGAGAAAATTCTTAGCGAAGAGGGCAGAGAAGTGGAAAAGGCAATCGTGGAAGCAGGCGAACAGGCTGCATTTGATGCTGGTGTTCCAGGCTTGCACCCTGAAATTCTCAAGATGTTGGGAAGATTGAAATTCCGTTCCTCGTACGGTCAAAATCAGCTGGCGCACGCGGTGGAGGTTGCCCGTTTATCAGCGGTGCTAGCCGCTGAACTAGGTGCTGATGTGGAAATTGCCCGCGCTGGCGGTCTGCTCCACGATCTCGGCAAGGCAATGGATCATAATACGGAAGGGACTCATGCTCAACTTGGGGCTGATTTTGCCCGGCGGTATGGGGTTAACTCCAAGGTGGTTAACGCCATGGCTTCTCATCATCATGAAGTCGAACAGGAATCCATTGAAGCAGTGATCGTAGAGGCAGCCGATGCCATTTCAGGCGCGCGTCCGGGTGCCAGGCGTGAGGATCTTGAACAATATATCAAGCGGCTGCGCGCGCTTGAAGAAATTGCCAACTCGTTCAAAGGTGTCGCCCAAAGTTACGCCATCCAGGCGGGGCGTGAAGTGAGAATTCTGGTGCAACCGGAGGAAATTGATGATCTGGCTTCCACCAGGTTGGCACGGGATATCGCAAAAAAGGTCGAAGAGACGATGCAGTACCCTGGGCAGATCAAAGTAACAGTGATTCGGGAAACCCGGGCAGTAGAATTTGCAAAATAATTGCTAATGTAAGTTGCAAGAGGCTTTCCAGCAGTGGAGAGCCTCTTTAATTACTCCAGGGCATAAAATCTTCAAAAAAGTCCAGGTCATACCAACTTTTCACTTCTTTCCGGCTTAAGTAATAGAGTGAATTTCCATCCTGGATGACACTTGAACCGAGACCGACAGCCGCGATATACCCACTGTCAATTGTGTAAGCAATCACAGAGGGTTTCGCCAGACCGTACGGGTAAGCAAAGGTCTCTATTTTAACGCCTAGTTTTTCCTCGAGGAGATTTTTTGAACCAACGATCTCCGTCTCCCATTGATCATTTTCGTTTAAATCTGCATGAGTCATGCTGTGGGAGCCGATTTCCCAACCGCTCTGGATCAAATTCAACAGTTTTTTGGTGCTCAAATTTTTTCGCGTATCCACTGTATTCGCGATAATGTAAAAAGTTGCCACATAATCATATTCCTGCATCACTGGATATGCGTTCTGATAAACATCCAGATACCCGTCATCAAAAGTGATCACCACCGGTCGATTGGGAAGGCTTTTATTTTTTCGGATTGCGCTTGCTACATCCGCAATGGTGACCGTCTGATAGCCGTTATCGTGGAGCCATTTCATCTGAGCGGCGAAGGTTTCAGGTTGGACGTTGTACTGGGTATCAATCGTATCGGAGATATGGTGATAAAGCAGGATCGGGACGGTGACAGAAGCGAAGCTCTGGTCCTCTTCAGGTGCGGTGGTATCGGCTTCTGTTGGTTCAGGTGAATCCGTACTGGTTGGTTTCATCGTTTCCGTCACTGTGGGTTGGGGTGTGAAAGTGAGGGTGGCTGTGGGAGGCGGAGTGACTGTGGCCGTTGGAGGAATGGGTTGGAAGGGTGTAGGGGAGAGGATGGGTGCAGGTGGAAGATTCTGAGAGGCGTTTATCTGGCAGCCTGATAGGAGTGTAAGAAGGCAGCAGGTGATCAATATCAGTAAGGAGAAATCAGTCTTCTTCATGAGTATGTGTATAGAGACGAATCAGGCTGCGTTTTTGTTCTGTATTCTACACCATCAGCGAACATACGGATTGGAATGGATTTCATCTGCTACGGTGGTATTCAACCCATGTCCTGGGATGAGCACAGTGTCAGGTGGCAATGTGTAAATTTGATCTCGAATACTCTCACAAAGTTGGTCGAAATTTCCGCCATTCAGGTCTGTTCTGCCGATCCCTTGTCTGAAGATCAAATCACCTGTCAGGGCTGTTTTGAGGGAAGGGAGGTAAAAAGTCACCGATCCCGGTGAGTGACCCGGTGTATGCCTTACCTCAATGGTGGAATCGCCAAAAGGCAGGACCTGACCATGCGCCAGCATCAGGTCGGGATCGGGAGGAATTTCCATTGGCACTCTGAATTCTTTTGCCCCACCGCCCTCACGCCATAACGGAAGGTCCAGTGGATGCAAACCAATAAATGGTCTTGGGTCAAGATTTGCCAGCAGAAAGGGCAAGCCGATGTAATGGTCAAAATGCCCATGGGTCACGAGAACGGTGTCCACAATCCATTTATTCTCGTGGATCCGATTCAAGACCGCGATTGGATCAAAGGAGGGATCGACAAGAATCGCGTGATGGGATTGGTCCTCATGAATCAAGATCACATTGTTATCAAGAGGACTGGATGTGATAGTTTCAATTTGCAAGCCCATTTTGTTTTTTCCTTACCAGTACCAGCATCCCAAAATTGAGCAACAGGACAGCCAGGGTCAATCCTAAGGCTGTCTGGTAGATTAAATATGGATTCAGACTATACAGGTAACCGGCTAATGCGGGGGCAAGCACTACAGCAATGGCGTTCATGGTTTCCACCATGCCATACGCCAGACCGGTTTGACGAGGGTGTACCAGGGAACGGGCGATTGCCAGCACCATTGAGCGGCATAACCGGTATCCGCCAATGAAGAAATACCCGATGCCAAACCAAACTGGTAATTCAGCCTTGCTGTAAATGAAAGAAAAAAGAAGCAGCCATCCTTGAGAGATTAAAAATCCTGCCACCGCGTTCAAATGACCCAGCGCGAGCATGGCAACCGCGTTTCCAAGACTGCCAATGGCGCCGAACAATCCAATCGTAGTAAGCGGCAGCCCCTGTTGGTTTTGCAGAAAGTTAGGGGTAAAGGGTTGCGGAAGGTATAACGCGAACATTGTTAAAAAGGTCATCACCAAGAAAGTCATAAATCTGGGGTTATGAGTCAAACTCCCGCTATGCAAGGATTCTAAATCCGCCTGATGGGTTTCCAGATTCTTCCCCGCAAAAAAGATGATGGCTGTGGAGATCATGAAAACCAACGCCGCAATGAGATAGACTGTTTTTAATCCCAGGTGGCTGGCGATTGCTCCCCCGCTGATTGGACCAATAATGGCACCGACATTAAACAAGCCGGAAGTGAAGGTAAGTGCCCGACCGATTCCCCAATTACCACGAACATTGGTAATATAACTATTCATCGGAGCCTGAACGGAGCCGGTGAGACCATAAAGAATTAAGCCAATAATAAAAACGGGCAATGAGTTCGCCAGCGCCATGATGCACGCGGAAGCAGTACCCAGTATCCAGGAAAGCAGCATCAACGTGCGGGCACCGTACCGGTCGGAAAGATAGCCAGCTGGAATCTGGGATAATGCCATGGCAATCCCCATTCCACCGAAAACCGCTCCAATCATCAGTGGATCTGCCCCCCATTGCTGTAAATAAATGGGTTGGAAATAAATAAACAAACCCTCTCCCACTCCCCAGGTAAAGAGGGAGAGGGCTACCAGAAGAAGATTACGATTCATGCAAGTGCCTGTTGCATGAATCGATGCACCTCAGCAAAGATGGCTTCCCGGTCAGGTTCACGTATGATGACATGACCACTGTTTTCCACCCAAAAACGGTCTTTGTGTGAGGAGCCAATTTGCTGATAGAGATCAACCATGCTGGTGGGAGGGATGGTTGTATCTTGATGAGATTGGACGAGCAAAACTGGGCAGGTGATATTCGGCAATGCCGAATGCATCTGGTCAATCAGTTTTTCCAGTTCGAGTACCGGTCGTGTTGGATAGTAGGGATAGTCGGCATGATCCTTTGCCGCTTCAGGGTTATGCCAGTCTGATTTTCCCTTGCTGATGTGAAGGTTGAGAGGACCAAGCAGCGGTAGCAATGCCCGGCGGGGATCTTTTGGCAGGCTGCTCAGCGCTGAAAAAGTTACTGCACCGACAAAAGGTAGCCGGGAGGCGGCGATCAATGTTAATACCCCTCCCATGGAAAGCCCCATGACAAATTGCCTTTCGGTGCAGCCTTTCAAAATATGGTAACCGTCCTCTACACAGGCAACCCAATCCTGCCAGCGTGCCCGCCGCATATCCTCAGGATCTGTGGCGTGACCAAAAAGACGCGGCGCGAGGACAGTATGCCCATCACTCGCAAGCGAATCCCCCAACATCCGCATTTCCTTAGGCGTTCCCGTAAAGCCATGTAACAGCAGGCACCCGGTTTTTCCTCCAGGAATGAAAAATGGCTCTGCGGTTGGCATAATGAATGACTTTTTCATTTCTCCTCCTTATGACACAGCTTAGGGTAAAAGAGTTAATTCACGCGGAAAATCACTGAGCGTCAACGATCCCTCGGAGGTAATCACCATGTTGTCTTCGATGCGCACTCCCCCCCGATCCGGAAGGTAGATGCCCGGTTCCACCGTGTAGGTCATGCCTTCCGAAAGCAGTACGGGATTATCGCTGAAGATGTAAGGGGTCTCATGATCCTCCATGCCCAGTCCATGACCGGTTCGGTGAGTGAAAAACTTCCCATAGCCAGCTTTTTCGATCACATTTCGTGCTGCTTTATCCACTTCGCCAGCGGATATACCTGATCTTCCAGCATTCCTGCCCGCCAGATTGGCGTTTTGTACAGCAGTGTAAATCTCAACAAATTCATCAGCCAGATGCTGGATGCCAAACGTTCGGGTGAGGTCGGAGCAATACCCATTCGAGCGGGCTCCCCAATCAATCACCAACAAATCGCCCGCTTCCAGCGGTCGGTTGGAAGGGGCTGCATGAGGATTGGCGCTGTTCGGTCCGCCCGAGATGATCGGTTGAAATGGCAGCTCGGAGTCAGACCCTTTTTTGAGGAGATTAATGCTCAATTCAGCCGAGATTTCAAGCTCGCTGATTCCAGCTTTGATCATGGGCAGGGTTGCCTTTAAAGCATCCTGGGCAATTTGAACGGCGCGGCGCATTTCATTGATTTCTTCCTCGTCCTTTTGGATGCGGAGTTGTCCAAAAAGTTGTTCCGCATTCACAAAAGAGGCGGTTGGCGCTGCCATTTGCAGGTAACTTAATTCCAGAAAGCGAAAACGGGTTGGTTCCAAACCAATTTTTGCGCCTTCCAGATTGAGGTGCTTAAACGCTTTCCGAAAAGCTTCCTGCCAGGTTGAGGGGTCGTCTGCATAAGGAATGGTTTGCAGGTAAATGCGTGCATCAGCGATTTTTGGCAATTCCAGTTCAGGTAGAATGAGAACTGGTTGATGACCCTTTTGAAACAGGAGAACGGTTGGTCTTTCCATAAGATGGAAATGTAAGCCAGTCAGGTATGTAAGGGTTGGACCGGGGTTGATCGCTATCGTATCCAATTTATGCTGGCTCATCAGTTGCTGAAGATGGTTCATTCTGATCTCAGTCATAGGAGGGCTCCCTGATTTGAATCGTCTTGAGAAATAAAAAATGAAGCGAAATGATTTTATCATTTCGCTTCAAATAACGATAATGGTTATTTCAGATTAGCTGACTGTTTCAAGCCCAGCTGCGTGTTTTCCTGCAATCAGACCGAAAGTCATACCGGCGTTCAGCGCTGAACCGCTACCAGGATAGTGTTCCCCAAGAACCCCACCGGCTGCCATTGGCACAGCGTAGAGTCTGGGTATTACATTGCCAGACAAATGAATCACCTGGGCATTCTCATTGATCTTCAAGCCGCCCATGGTGTCGAACATGGTCGGGAAGGTTTTGAATGCATAGAACGGCGCCGTTTCAATGGGATTAAGGAAGAGAGTCCGGTTGAAATCGGTGTCTTTTCCAGCTTTGGCATCCTCATTCCACTTGGCAATGGTGGCAGCAAAGCGATCTTCCGGAACACCCAACTGAGCTGCGAGATCGGCGAGGGTGTCTGCTTTGAAGACGAGTCCATCAGCGACTTCCTGTTCAAGATCGTCACTAAAGCCGGCTACAATCATGCCCTTGCCGGCATCGCGGGTGGCAGCGTCGAAGACGGAGAACGCATACCTTCCGGGTTGTTTGAGGAGTTCGGTATTCTTCCAATCATAGAACCCGTATTCGTCCACAAAACGGTCTCCGCGGTTGTTCACCAGAATTGCCGGAGCGGTTCCGAAGGTCCAGAAAGCGTAAGTTGCAGCGATTTTACCTGGCAGGGTGAGACCCGGGATACCGAGGACTTCGTCGATATTGAATGCAGCCGCACCGAGCATGAAAGCCATCCGGATGCCGTCACCAGTCAGATTCGGGGCGCCAAGGGGTTGGCAGTAATAGGCTTGCTCGTTATAGGTTTTCAACATCTCTTCGCTGCGGGTAAAACCACCAGTGGAGATAATTACACCTTTGCGCGCTTTGATGTACATATCATTTCCACCGCTGACGGCTTTTACACCAACGACCTGACCTGCAGAATCCACAAGTAATTCTTTAGCTTCGGTTTCGGTTAAAACTTCCGCTCCGGCATTTTTGGCACCTTCTTCGAGTGCTCTAAAATAGGCACCACCGCCGCTCATATCGCCATAGACAACCGAATGGACGCGGGCGATGGGCTCGCTTCCCACATGGTATTCAGCACCCGCCACGGTAGGAGCGGTGGGAAAAGTCACGCCGAGGGCAATTAGGCGCTCTACGTTAGCCGCAGATTGGTCGGCAGCAATCCGAGAAAGTTTCGGATCATTGAAGCCCATACCAGCATTCATGTAGTGTTCGTACATTTTGTCTGCTGAATCTTCAATACCGAAGGCTTTTTGCACAGATGTGTTGGAAGCATAGAAGACGCCCCCAGAAACAGCAGTGCTTCCACCCATTACCGCCTGCTTTTCAAGGATGACGACTTCAGCGCCAGCTTCACGCGCGCCAATTGCCGCGGAAGCACCGGCTCCGCCAAACCCAATTACAACCACGTCCGTTTCCTTGTCCCATTTTTCAGGTAGCCCGGATGCGGCTTCAGGTTTAGCCCCACAGCCAGCAAGGACGCCAGTTCCGGCAATGGCGACGGCTCCCATTGCGGTGCCTTTCAAAAAACTCCTGCGACTTAATTGCTTCTTTTCACCTTCCATCGTATTCTCCTTTTCTAAACGCAAGTAGATTATCTAAGAGGTATCTGGATTCTTCCCAATCCTCTTAGTTTTGCAGACTATTGGTCGTCAAGTGGAAGAAGATCCATGGTGCAATAGATTGGACAAAAGGATTAGGCATTCTTTATGATTTATTGTCTACTTGAAATGAAATCGTTTTTTATTATAGCAAAGCGAAGTTTGAAGTCAATATTTTCATGGCATGATAAATGTACTTTTGAGGGGCACAATTGTAATCAAACCCAATTTATGTCTCTTCATAGAGCTTGCTGAGACTGGTTTATCTCAGCAGATTTTTTCTCTTGTTTTTCTTGACATGCGGCTATGTCTCGATTAAAATCTTTCTACATTTGTGAACGGGCCTGTAGCGCAGTTGGGAGCGCGCTTCAATCGCACTGAAGAGGCCGGGGGTTCGAATCCCCCCAGGTCCACAAGAGCAGCAGGCTCGAGCAACAAACCAAATGATCTTTGGGCCCATAGCGCAGTTGGGAGCGCGTCTCAATGGCATTGAGAAGGCCGGGGGTTCGAATCCCCCTGGGTCCACTAAAGCAAAAGCAGGAGTACTAGGTCATCCGCCAGCGAACCGGGAGAGTGAGGTGAAAGCCCGGCATGTGTTACGGAGCACAAAGACTGAACTCGCCTGAATCCACTTGGATAGCTTTACCGGTGAAAACAGTAACCGGTGACGGAGACGCCCGTTATCGCGTTTGAGCGGTCTGCGCAAAACTGCAGGCAAGCAGGGTGGTACCGCGGAGGTTTCCTTCGTCCCTGAAAAGGGAGAAGGATTTTTTGTTTAATCAACGGAGAAAAAAATGGCTAAAACAATTCCAAATTACAACCCGAGTGAGATCGAACCGAAATGGCAGAAGAAATGGGAAGACGATGGACTCTACAATGCGGACATCGACAGGACCAAACCCAAATTCTATGCTTTAACCATGCTCCCGTATCCCTCTGGTGACCTTCATATCGGGCATTGGTATGCCATGGCACCCTCTGACGCGCGTGCGCGTTATAAACGTATGAATGGTTATAACGTACTTTTCCCGATGGGCTTTGATGCCTTCGGTTTGCCAGCCGAGAATGCGGCTATCCGGCATAACATTCACCCCAGGCAATGGACTTATGCCAATATTGACCGAATGCGCAGGCAGTTTCATACCATGGGTGCGATGTTCGATTGGCGCCGTGAGATTATTTCCTCGGATGAAAAATATTACCGCTGGAGCCAATGGTTCTTTTTGCAATTGCTTAAGCATGATTTGGCGTACCGGAAAATGTCTCCTGTGGATTGGTGTCCCAATTGCAACACGACGCTGGCGCGCGAGCAGGTATGGGGTGAGGACCGCCACTGTGAACGCTGTGGTACGCCGGTAATCAAGAAGGATCTTGAACAGTGGTTTTTCCGCACCACCAGGTATGCGGATGAATTGCTTGATTATGATGAAATTGACTGGCCCGAAAGGGTGCGCACGCTGCAGACCAACTGGATTGGACGCTCGGAAGGTGCCCTGGTGACGTTTACCACTGAATTTGGCGATAAACTGGAAGTTTTTACCACCCGCCCGGATACCCTGTGGGGAGTGACTTTCATGGTACTGGCACCAGAACATCCGCTGGTGGATAAGCTAACGACGCTTGAACAGAAGGCTGAAGTTCAACAATATGTTCTGGACGCTTCCCGTCAGACAGATATTCAGCGTGAAGCAGCGGATAAGGAAAAGACCGGGGTGTTCACTGGCAGCTATGCCATTAATCCAGTAAATGGCGAACGGATTCCCATTTGGATTGCCGATTATGTATTAATGACTTATGGAACAGGAGCCATCATGGCTGTACCCGCTCATGATGAGCGGGATTTTGCCTTCGCCCGTACCTTCCACCTGCCGGTAAAGATCGTCATTCAACCTCAGGGGTTTGAATTGCTGCGCAGTGAAGATATGACGGCAGCCGTTCCAGCCAGTGGAATGATGGTGAATTCCGGGTTGCTTTCGGGGACATCGGCGCAGGATTCCTTCAGGCGCGCAATCGAATACATACAACAGCTCGGTGTCGGCAAACCCGCTACCAACTATCGCCTGCGTGACTGGCTTATCTCCCGGCAGCGCTATTGGGGCACTCCCATCCCTATCCTTTACTGCTCAAAATGTGGGATTGTGCCAGTACCTGAAGATCAACTACCCATCACCCTGCCTGATGATGTTGAATGGAAACCCACCGGAGAAAGCCCGCTGAAGCTGCATCCCACCTGGCGCTTCACCACTTGCCCGCAATGTGGTGGACCTGCGGAAAGGGAGACTGACACAATGGATACCTTCATGTGTTCCTCCTGGTACCATTTGCGCTACCTTAGCCCGGATTACGATCAGGGTCCTTTTGACCCGGAAGAGTATGATTATTGGATGCCCGTGGACATTTATACCGGCGGCATTGAGCACGCAAATATGCACCTCATCTATACCCGGTTCTTTCATAAAGCTTTACGCGATATGGGAATTACCAGAGGAAATGAACCGATGATCCAACTGCGTAATCAGGGCATGGTGCTGGGGGAGGATTCAGAAAAAATGTCCAAGAGCCGGGGTAATGTGGTCGCCCCGGATGATCTGGTGCGCACCTATGGAGCCGATACAACGCGGGCTTACTTGATGTTCTTTGCCCGTTGGGATATGGGCGGTCCGTGGAGCAGTGGGGGGATTGATGGAGTGATGCGTTGGCTGCGGCGTGTCTGGAGTATGGTGCTGGAAGACGCAAATTCAGTTGCAGCGGGCACGGATGATGTAAAAATTCTCCGTCGGAAAGTACACCAAACGCTTCGCTCTGTAACCCGTGATTTTGAGGAATTCGAATTCAACACCATCATTTCAAGTTTGATGGAACTCTCGAATGAAATGGTCCATCTCAAGCCTAAAGTGTCACAGGACCCTGCCTGGAAGGAGGCAGCGGAGATTTACATTCAAATGCTGGCGCCAGTTGCCCCTCATCTGGCTGAGGAGCTCTGGCAGCAACTTGGCTTGCCTTATTCCGTCCACACCAGCCGATGGCCAAAGGTGGATGAAGCCGCAGCAGCTGAAGACGTAATCACTCTCGTCATTCAAATTAACGGAAAGGTGCGGGACCGGATTACTGTCCCGGCTGACGTGACAGAGCAACAAGCCCGCGAAACGGCACTTGCCAGTGAAATGACGAAGAAATTCCTTGAGGGTCGAACACCCAAACAGGTGATATACGTAAAAGGGCGTCTGGTAAATATTGTCCTTTGAGTTCAACCATGATCAGCACAGCAGCCGGAAGGTGCTACCATCTCCGGCTGCTTTCTTTAATTGGCAAAGCCTCCCCTGTTCCGCTATAATTTAAGAGGTATTTGGATATTAAGAGGAGGTATGAAATGAATCTGGGTGATCTTTCATGGATGGAAGTTGAGCAATACCTGAAGAATGAAGATCGCATTATAGTCGTGTTAGGTGCCACTGAGCAGCACGGGTATATCAGCCTGAAAGCGGATACAGAAATTCCCTACCGGTTGGCGTCTGCAGCTGCGGAACAAACCGGGGTTCTGGTGGCGCCACCAATGAATTTTGGTTGTTCCTCTTATTTTGTCGACTTTCCCGGCACCATCAGCCTGCGAGTTCAAACGCTGTTAAGCGTTGTTGAAGATCTGCTGCGCTCATTACACCACCATGGATTCAAGCGGATCCTGATCGTCAATGGGCATGGTGGCAATGATCCGGCAAAGGTTGCCATGGGAGAACTGGTGAATGAATTAAACGACCTTCACCTCGTCTGGTATGACTGGTGGAAGGCTCCTTCCATACAGGTGGTGGCTGAAACGCACGGACTCAAGACGTATCATGCATCCTGGATGGAAGCATTTCCATTCCTGCGCACCCACGGCATGCCGGCAGGTGAAAAAACTCCGTTTCAAACGGCAGCGATTCTTCCTTCGCGGAAAGTGAAAGGTGCTCTGGGGGATGGAGTTTATGGAGGTGCCTATCAGGTGAGCGACTCAATCATGGACGAAGTCTTCAATGCTGCGGTGCAGGATATTCTGGCTTTGCTAAACTTCGCATAGGCAATTCTTATTTAATGAATCTTTCATCCAGATTATTCCGTGAAGCTCACACCGGCAGCCTTTTATTTGCGTCGATTGTTCTCACTTCATTTCTGGCAGGCGGATTAGCTATCCTGCAATCCTTTCAATTGAGCGGAGTGATCTCACAGGTTTTCCTGGAAGGCAAGTCCCTTATTGACGTGCTTCCTGTCTTGAGAATGATTCTCTTCATCGTTCTCGCCAGAGCAGTATTCATCCTTCTCAACGATGGGTTAGCTGGAAAACTGGCAGTTGCGATCAAAACGCGATTACGAAATTTATTGCTTCAAAAAATCGATCACTTGGGACCGGAATTTCTCAAAAATGAGACCACCGGAGAATTGACTACTACTGCCCTGCAGGGAGTGGATGCTCTCGATGCTTATTTTTCTCAATATCTTCCTCAGGTTATCCTGGCAGCCATTCTCCCGCTGACAATTCTGATCGTGGTTTTTCCGCTGGATACGCTCTCAGGGCTCGTATTCCTTTTCACTGCTCCACTGATCCCGATCTTCATGATCTTGATTGGCAAATCCGTGCAGACGCAGACCAGTCATCAGTGGCGCGCATTGACCCAACTGGGGGTGTATTTCCTCGACACATTGCAGGGAATTGCGACGCTTAAAGCGCTTGGGCAAAGCCAGAAGCGCACGCTTGAAGTCAGGGAGACCAGTGATCAGTACCGGGTCATAACGATGAATGTGTTGAGAATTACATTTCTAACCGCATTGGTGCTGGAACTGGTCGCCACTCTTTCTACTGCTGTGGTTGCCGTGGAAATCGGTTTACGCCTGCTTTACGGGCGTATCGAATTTCAGCAGGCTTTCTTTATCCTCCTCATTGCCCCGGATTTCTACCTGCCCATGCGCACGCTTAGCCTTCGTTATCATGCCGGAATGACCGGCGTCACCGCTGCTGAGAAGATCTATCAATTGCTCGACACGCCGGAAAGGAAGATCGACCTTCCTGCCAGCAAGCACAACCTGGCAACCCTTATGGAGGGAGATTATCAGCTCGAGGTAAGGGATCTATCGCTCACTTATTCAGGACAGGTGAGTGCTGCTTTAAACCAAATTTCCTTTAGCCTCAAAAGGGGAAAACACTACGGGCTGGTCGGACCGAGCGGTTCGGGTAAGAGTTCGCTAGCGCGGCTTTTGCTTCGCTTTATCGAACCAGATGGGGGTCAAATTTTATTGAATAGCGAGGATATCCATGCCTGGTCCAAAGAAGAGTGGCGGCGCCTGGTAGGTTGGATTCCACAAAAACCAGCCCTGTTAAACGATTCCTTAATCAACAATATCACGTTGGGGATGGACTGCTTTTCACAAGCGGACCTGGCGCAGGCGATTGAAGCTGCTGGTTTATCCGACCTGATCGCCCGCCTTCCAGAAGGTGGAAGAACTCCGCTGTTGGAAAGCGGATACCGTTTCAGTGGCGGAGAAATCCAGCGCATAGCTCTCGCCCGAGGGGTTTTGAGAAATCCGCGCCTCATTGTTATGGATGAACCTATGGAACATCTTGATCCCGAAGGAAGTGAAGCGCTTAGCCGATCTTTCTCGGATTTTATGCACGGAAAAACCTCAATCACCATTGCCCATCGTCTTTCAACGATCCTGCATGCGGATGAAATCATTTTTCTGCAAAGTGGTCAATTAATGGGATTTGGAACACACTCTCATCTGCTCGAAACCTGTCCTGAATATCGGAGTTTTGTCTTTCCTGTGGGAGGTGAAAAGTGAAGACCTTTTCACCTTTGTTTAAGATCTTTAAATCCTTCACCGGAGAAATTCTCCTCTCCGTTGCTTTGGGTATCGCGGCGATTGGAGCCGGGATTGGCTTAATGGGAACTTCTGCTTACATCATTGCCAGTGCGGCGTTGCAACCCTCCATCTCCACTCTGCAGGTTGCCATTGTGGGCGTGAGATTTTTTGGTCTCAGCCGGGGTATTTTTCGTTATCTTGAAAGGATTGTCTCTCATTCTGTAAACCTGCGTGTTGTCGCCAGGTTGAGGGAAGATTTTTACCGCCGTATCGAGCCGGGTGCTCCTGCCAACCTGGTTTCTTATCGCTCTGGAGACTTGTTGCAACGGGTTATCGGCGATCTGGAAACGCTTGAGAATTTTTACGTACGGGTGATCGCCCCCTTTGTGGTGGCTGCAGTGGTCGTTCTGGGGGTGAGCCTTTTTGTGGGTGGGTATGCGGTTGAATTGGGGATTCTACTTGCGGCGGGGATGATCCTTACAGGTTTTCTTCAACCGCTGGTTTCTCTGCTGCTCACCCGGAAGCTAGCGCGCCAACAAGTTCAGGCAAGGGCTCAAAGCTCCGCCAAACTGGTTGAGCTATTACAAAGCCTTGAAGATCTGCAGGCTGGCAATGCACAGGATCATTTTTATCAGGGCTTGAGGACTGAATTTCAGCAGAGTGCGAGGACGCAGGTCGGGCTGGGTTGGCTAACCGGTGTCAATAATGGCATGGTCTTTCTGCTGACAAATTTAACCTTGCTGGCGCTGCTTGTTTTGGCAATCCCTCTCGTGAATCAAGGTTCAATTAATGGAGTAACACTGGCAGTGGTGGCGTTGGTAGCCATTTCAAGTTTTGAAGCTGTAAATCCCATGTCGGCAGCCATGCAGCAGTTCAACGCGAGCCAGGCAGCCGCTCAACGTTTGTTTTCAATCGGTGAAAAGGAACTTAAGCCTCCATCGGAGCAGGACGGGTTAAGAAACATCAAAAGCCCTCTGATCAGATTCGATTCTGTGTCGCTCGTTTACCCTCTGGCGAAGGAGAAGATTCTCGATCAAATCACATTTGATCTTCCTTATGGCAAAAAGATTGCGGTAGTTGGAAGTAATGGAGCCGGAAAGTCGAGCCTGGTTTCCATGCTGTTAGGGTTTGTTCAGCCCGCGGAGGGGAACCTTTTCCTGCTTGGCGAGGAAACACTTCGCCCGGGAGCAGAAATAATTCGTCCATTTCTGGCGGTTCAGCTCCAATCACCCTATTTGTTTAGTGATAGCGTGCGCAAGAACCTGCTGCTTGCTGCGCCCGAAGCCTCTGACACCCGCCTGCTTCAGGTGCTGGCGATGGTCGGGTTGAGCGAATGGGTTCAATCTCTCCCGCAGGGGTTGGATACCTGGATTGGGGAACATGGAGAAAAGATGAGCGGGGGCGAACGACAGCGTCTTTCACTGCCGCGGGTCTTCCTTCAGGATAAACCCTTCCTTATTTTAGATGAGCCTACTGCCAGCCTGGATGCGATCAATTCGCAACGGGTGATAAACGCTTTTCTAGAGGAAAAATCTGAAATGGGGATGCTGGTGATTACACACGATCTCCACTGGTTTCCAGTGGTGGATGAGATTCTTGTCATGGAGCATGGCAAGATAATTGAACGCGGGACTTATCAGGCTTTACTATCGCAAAACAGTCGATTTCGCAAACTCTATCAACAGGAGCTGGATAGACTGGTTGAACAATAAAAGAGTGATATTTACTCGTGATATTCAGCCAGGGCACGTTCAATGGCTTCCTGGCTGATCGCTCCGTTTCTTAGAATCCTGACTTCATCTGTAGAACAATCCACCACCGTTGAAGGCACTCCACCCGGGCATCTCCCGCCATCCAAAATCAATGGGACACGTTTATTAAGCTGCTGGTAAACGTCCTGGGCGTCGTGCGGATTGTTTTTCCCTGACAGGTTCGCAGATGTGGTAGCAATGGGTCCAAACTTACGCAGCAATTCCAGCGCCACTGGATGGTTGGGCACGCGAACGCCGATGGAACTGCCGGCGGAAAGCAATTCCGGTAGATCGCTCCTCTTTGGCACGACAATTGTCAGTCCGCCAGGCCAGAAAGCTTTGGCAAGAATGGTGGCATTGCGGGTCATCGTATCTGAAAGTAAGGGTACCTGGTCAATATCCCCGATTAAAACCGCAATGGCTTTGTTGGCATCTCTGCCTTTCGCTTCGAATAACTTAATGATCCCGGGGGAGTAAAAGGCATTGGTTCCCAAGCCATAAACCGTATCGGTGGGGAATGCGATGATTTCACCTTCCTGCAGCAGTTCTAGCGCAGTTTGAATGGAAGCTGGATTATCTGCTGGGAGTGTGATTGTCTGCATTTGCACCACCTTTAGATTAGAATTTTTACCACACGCGGCAAATCAGCCAGGTCTTTATAGATTGTTACTTCTGCCTGGGGGAAAAATTTGGCAAAAATTTCTTTAACTTTATTTCCTTGATTATATTGTATTTCCAAGAATAAACAGGCTGGAAGGGCAAGGGAATCAGCACAAGTTTGGACAAGTCGGCGAATCTGATTCAGACCATCGCTTCCACCATCAAGGGCTAAGGCAGGCTCAAACCTTAATTCATTCAGTAATTCAAGATCAGCCGAGGGGATGTAAGGGAGATTGGCTACCACCAGATCGTAGGTGCCTTGTATATTCGAAAATAAATCGGATTGCAGGAAATTGATCTTCTCTTCAAGGTGGTAAGTGGCGGCATTCAATCGGGCAATCTGCAAAGCCTCTGGCGATGTATCTACAGCCGTAACCGAGAGATTCGGGAAGCGATCCGCAAGCGTAATGGCGATGATTCCAGAACCTGTGCCAATGTCGAGCACATTTTTTCGCTCCGGGTGTTCCTCAAGCCAGGATATTGCCAGTTCGACCAGCAGTTCGGTTTCAGGGCGGGGGATTAGCACACTCGAATCTACATAGAAATCCAGCCCGAAAAAGGCTTGTTTGTGCAGGATATAGGCAAGCGGTTCCCGATTTTGCAAACGCTGCACACAATCATTCAATTGAAGGAGAATTTGGGAGTCAAGGATTGTTTCGGGGTGGGCATAAATCCATGAGACTGGTTTCTGAAGCGTATGAGAAAGAATGGCATTGATTTCGACGGTTGGAAATTCACTGAAATCGCGTAACTTCGCCTGGTTCGCGCGCATCCAACTGCCGAGGTCAGTGTTCGTCATTCTCTCCGCTGCTTGCCAGACGTTCCGTCTCGTCGCGGATGGCGAGTTCGTCGATAAACATGTCTATATCTCCCGCCATGACTGCAGGCAGATTGTAAGAAGATAGGTTAATCCGGTGGTCGGTCACCCGGCTCTGAGGATAATTGTAGGTGCGAATTTTTTCAGAACGGTCACCCGTGCCTACCTGAGAGCGGCGGTTTGCATCCCGTTCCTGGCGTCGTTTTTCTTCTTCCATTTCAAATAAGCGTGCTCTCAAGATGCTCATCGCGCGCAATTTATTTTGCAGCTGTGATCGTTCATCCTGGCAGGCAACCACTATCCCGGTGGGCAGGTGGGTGATCCTTACAGCAGTGGCATTCTTTTGAACATTCTGTCCGCCAGCGCCGGAGGATCGAAATACATCGATATTAATATCTGAATCAGGAATCTGAATATCCACGTCTTCTACTTCAGCCATTACGGCAACGGTAACGGTGGAGGTGTGAATACGCCCGCTCGATTCAGTGGCAGGGATGCGTTGCACCCGATGTACCCCTGATTCAAACTTGAATCTGGAGTAAGCACCCTTGCCTTTTACCATGAAGATGACTTCTTTATACCCGCCAATGCCGGTTTCATTTGCTGAAATCATTTCCACAGTCCAGCCTCGAGCCTCGGCATAATGAATATACATGCGCATCAGTTCTGCGGCAAAGAGACCTGCCTCATCTCCTCCAGCACCAGCGCGTATTTCGATAAACACGTTGCGATCATCCCGAGGATCTTTGGGAACCAATAGTCTTTTTAACTGCTTTTCAAGGGTTTCAATTTGCGTGGGTAATTCTTCCAGTTCCTGATTCGCCAGAGCGCTCAATTCAGGATCACTGGACGCAGCCAACTCTTTGGCTTGTTCGTATTGATCGAGCAAAGAACGGTATTTGGCGGAAAGTTGAATGACCGGTTCAAGTTCCGATCTCTCCTTGGCTAGTTCCACCACTTTTTGGTAGTCCTGACTATTCTCATCCATCATCTGGGTGAGTTCAGCGTAACGGTGCTCAATTGAAGCAATTTTTTCAAGCATGATCAACCTGTTGAAATCAAAATTTCCCATGCCGATTATACCAGCCTTGGATCACTTGAATGGCTAGGAGGGCGGTTTGGTTGGAAAATGTTCAGGCTTTCATTTACCTTTTTTGCCAGTTCGTTTAAAATGGGAGAATACCAGAAATCGGAGGATTCCATGCCCTGTCACGATAAAAAAGTCTATCAAAGTCCGGAAGCTCCGGCAGCCATCGGTCCGTATTCTGTTGCGGCAGGCGGTGGTCCTTTTGTTTTTACCGCTGGTCAAACCCCCATTGATCCAGCAACAGGCAATCTCGTGGAGGGCGGCATTGAAGTTCAAACCCGCCAGGTACTATGCAACCTTCAGGCGGTGCTTAAGTCTTCCTCTTCCTGTCTCGAAAATGTGGTAAAAACGACCGTCTACCTGCGGGATATGCAGGATTTTTCAGCGATGAACCAGGTTTATGCCGAATTCTTTCCGAAAAATCCTCCAGCCCGGACAACCGTGGCTGTAGCGGGCTTGCCCAAGGATGCCCTGGTGGAAATTGATCTCGTCGCCTTACTTTGTTCCGATTGTGATTGTGAATAGCCATTCAAGCTGGCACCTGATTGACAACTGATGAATCCTGTGAGAATTTCAGTCATCGTTCCCTGTTTAAACGAGGAAAAAACCATCGCAGAATTACTTTCCGCGATCCTCTCACAGACGATTTCCATTGAATGGCTTGAAGTAATCATCGCAGACGGCATGTCAACAGATCATACGCGGGAGAGAATTACTGCATTTTCTCACGCCCATCCTGAGCTGGATGTTAGAGTGGTGGATAATCTTCAACGGACGATCCCGGCAGCGCTCAATCAAGCCATACGCGCATCAACCGGTCAGCTCATCGTTCGAATGGATGCACACGCTATTCCCGCGCCCGATTACATTGAAAAAAGTTTGGCAGCGCTTACAGCGGGGTTCGGGGAGAACGTAGGTGGCGTGATTGAAGTCAAACCAGGAGGAAGCGGTTGGTTAGCCAGAGCCATCGCCATCGCCACAGCCCACCCCCTGGGGGTAGGAGATGCCCGCTACCGTACCGCGACGAAAGCTGTTGAGGCAGACACGGTGGCATTCGGCATGTATCGGCGCGAATTGATCGACCGCATCGGCTTTTATGACGAGACTTTGCTGGTCAATGAGGATTATGAGTTTAATACCCGCATTCGTAGGAGTGGCGGACGCATCTGGGTGGATCCGGCGATACGCGCGGTTTACTACTCTCGCCCCGATCTAAAGGCACTTGCCAGACAATACTTTTCTTACGGCTACTGGAAATTCCGCATGTTAAAACGTTATCCTGGAACTCTCCGCTGGCGGCAAGCATTACCCCCACTTTTTGTTTCCGGCGTTTTGATGTTATTATTATTATCTGGATTCTGGTTGCCGGCACGTATTCTGCTTGGTGGTGTGCTCTCCCTCTATCTGGGAATTCTGATCCTGGGATCAATACCACCGGCGCTCAAACAAAAAACATTTTTACTGGTGATTGGAATACCGCTGGCAATTATGACAATGCATTTTTCTTGGGGTAGCGGTTTTTTGTGGAGCATGGTGAAGTCCTTACATTCAGGTAAAACCAATGGCGATTGAAAAACCCCAATTAAAAAGACGCTGGCGTATTCGCAACAGTGAGCGGCAGGCAATCCTCTTCATTGGGGACTTGATTCTTTCGTATTTATCGGTGCTGATAGGCTTGTTTTTCTGGTCACAGAAAGATTGGCTGAATTTTAGCGGTGAGTTTCTCAATCAGCGCGCACCAATCTGGTTTTATCTGCTGCCAATCCTCTGGATTCTGTTTCTGGTTGAAACATATGATATTCGTAAAGCGAATCGCCGCGATGAAGTAATCCGCGGGATTGCCACCGCCGCCGGAATCAGTTTAGGCATCTATTTGATCGTTTTCTTCATTTCCGAACCGAATTCCCTGCCTCGACGTGGCGTATTGATTTTTATCATCGCTGCTACGATATTGACTGTAGCCTGGCGGCTGATTTACATTCAAATCTTTACTGCACCTTTCTTCATGCGCCGCGCGTTGATGATCGGTGCAGGCAAAGCGGGCTCCACGCTTGCCGGAATGCTGAAAGAGGTCCATACGGGTCCATTCATGCTTGCCGGTTACATTGACGATGATCCCTCAAAACAAGATCAGATCATCAACGGATACAAAGTTCTGGGAAATGGGGGGCAATTAACCACTCTGATCAGTGATCTGGATATAACGGATCTGATTTTTGCCATATCCGGCGAACTCAACCCTGATCTTTTCAGGGCGATCCTGCATGCTGCTGAGAATGATGTTGAAGTTACCTCACTGCCCGCGCTCTACGAAGAAGTGTTTGGCAGGATCCCAATCTTTTTGTTGCCTTCGGATTGGATCCTGCGTACTTTCATTGACCAAACCCATACCAGCGGGGTCTATGAAAGTGTAAAGCGTCTGATCGACTTATTGATTAGTATTGCAGGTCTGCTTGTTTCTGTGCTTTTATTCCCGCTCATCTCATTGTTGATTATCCTGGATTCCGGTTTACCGATTTTGTATTCACAAATGCGGGTTGGCAAGTATGGGCGTCCTTATCGCATCTACAAATTCCGTACTATGTACCAGGATGCTGAAAAAGACGGCGTAGCCCGTACTGCTACGCACAATGATGCCCGAATCACCCGGGTTGGAAAGATCCTGCGCCGCAGTCATCTGGATGAAATTCCACAGTTTTGGAACATATTAATTGGTGAAAATAGCATGATCGGACCGCGCGCCGAGCAGATTGAATTGGTGAACAAATTCCAGGAACAATTGCCTTTTTACCGCGCGCGCTTATTCGTCCAACCAGGATTGACTGGTTGGGCGCAAATTAACCAGCGCTATGCCACCACGCTGGAAGAAACTGCCATCAAGTTGGAATATGATCTTTATTACATCAAAAACAGAAACCTCTTGCTCGACATGACCATCGTCCTCCGGACTGTTGGCAGGGTTTTGGGATTAAAAGGACTCTGATGAGAACAAAACCCAACGTGCGCAATCGCTATTTCGTATTTATTGATCTTTTGTTGACGGTTGTCTCGGTACTGGGCGCTTATGCCCTCCGGCTGGAATTAGGTGCGCTGTTCTTCTTCTACCTTCCCTCCGCTTACTGGATGATTGCCATTGCAGTCCTGATCAAGTTGCCTGTTTACTACTTCTTTGGCTTGTACCGTCGACTTTGGGGGTATGCCAGCACAAAAGAATTGCGTTTAATTTTGGTGGCTGTTTCAAGCGCTTCCGTGCTTGTTTCTGTGGTCATGATCCTGTTACTGACCTTCAAAGTTTTTACCGGTTTTCCACGCTCAGTACTGATCATTGATTGGTTGTTATCCCTGATCCTGATCGGGGGTATTCGCTTCGCGATCCGCCTGATTTCGGACAGCATCAGTTCGGTTTCAAGTTCCATTCAGGGCAAACAGGCAAAACGCGCTTTGATTATCGGAGCCGGGGATGCAGGTGCGCTGGTGGTGCGTGAATTACAGAAAAATCCTGATCTAAACTTGACGCCGGTTGGTTTTTTGGATGATAACCCGGCAAAACTAAAACAGCAAATCCACGGCGTACCGGTGGTTGGCACCTTGCCGGATATTGGCAAGGTGTTGGAACATAAAAAAATTGACGAAGTGATCATTGCCATTCCGAGCTCAAGCGGTAAGGTCGTGAGAATGATTACCGATGTGTGCCGGCTGCGAGGAGTTCCATTCCGCACCATGCCGGGGATATATGAACTCATCGGTGGCAAGGTCAGCATCAACCGTTTGCGTGAAGTGGACATCACCGACCTATTAAGGCGTCAGCCTGCGCATATGTTTGAGGAATTAATCGGAGAAACGCTTTCGGGGAAGGTGGTGATGGTTACAGGTGCGGGCGGATCCATTGGTCGTGAACTTTGCCGCCAGATCAACCGCTGGACGCCTTCTCATTTGATCTTACTGGGGCATGGCGAGAATAGTATTTTCGAAACTCTACTCGAGCTGCAGGAAAGTTCTCCCACTGTCAAAATGACTCCCGTGATTGCCGATGTCCGGGATGGAAACAGAATCCATCAGATATTCGAAAAATATCATCCAGATGTGGTCTTTCATGCCGCTGCCCATAAGCATGTTCCCCTGATGGAAATGAACATCGACGAAGCCATTGATAATAACGTCAGAGGAACTTTAAACATCGTTAAAGCTTGCGAAGCCAATAAAACAAAACGACTCGTTATGATTTCAACTGATAAAGCCATCCGCCCTGCGAACATTATGGGGGCGACAAAACGCTTTTCTGAGATGATCGTTCTCGACTCCGCACATCGAAGTGGCAATGCCTACAGTGTGGTGCGCTTCGGTAATGTGCTTGGCAGCCGGGGAAGCGTGGTACCTTTATTCAAACACCAGATCGCCTCTGGCGGACCGGTAACGATTACCCATCCTGACATGAAACGCTATTTCATGACCATCCCGGAAGCGGTGTATCTTGTATTGCAAGCCGCTGGTATGGGGAGCGGAGGGGAAACCTTTGTACTCAATATGGGGCAGCAGGTTCGCATCCTCGATCTGGCGGAAGATCTGATCCGTCTTTCTGGTCTCGAACCTGGCAAAGACATTGAAATAGTGTTTACCGGAATCCGTCCGGGAGAAAAACTTTCGGAAGACCTTTGGGAAGAAGGCAATCAATTTCAGCCCACCCAGCACCCGGATATTTTTCAGTTTGACGATCCGACCAACCTGCGTGGCGATAATTTGACGCAAAAAATTGCTCAATTGCTAACGCTTGCAGATGAAGGCAAAACGATCGAGATCATCTCCTTCATAGATGCAAACCTGCCTGGTGCAACCCTGGGCAGTACTCCGCCGCCAGAATTGCTTTCCATCGAATAATCATGATTGTTCCGTTAAGCGAATGGAATGAATTTCTCACACAATTCCCCAATGCCCATCTCTTGCAATCAGGTGCCTGGGGGGAGTTGAAATCCCGCTTCGGTTGGAAAGCTGAGCGCATTGTTAGCGGAGGGAGCGGGGCACAGTTGCTCTTCAGGCAGTTGCCATTGGGATTCAGCATTGCCTATCTTGCCAAGGGACCGGTAGGCGAGCTTGCCTCTGTGCAACTCTATCATGAAATTGACGCTATTTGCCGGAAGAACCGGGCGGTTTTTCTCAAACTTGAACCTGACATATGGGAAGATGATCAGAAATCTGCTCCATTTCCGTTTGAAAAACTCGTGCCTTCAAAATCCATCCAACCCCGCCGCACGGTTATTGCTTCTCTGCAAGGCTCGGAGGAGGAGATCCTTGCGAGAATGAAACCGAAGACCCGATATAACATTCGCTTGGCTGAAAAAAAGGGAGTGGTTGTTCGGGCATCAGAGGATATTGCCGGGTTTCAACGAATGGCGGAAGCCACAGCCAGACGCGATGCCTTTGGTGTCCATACGCTTGAGTATTACCAGACCTTTTATCAGTTATTCCATCCATCCCGCTCGTGTGAATTGTTGATGGCTTTTTACCAAGAAAAGGCTTTGGCATCTCTGTTTGTTGCCCGTAACGGAGAGCGAGCTTATTATCTTTATGGTGCTTCTTATGAGCTGGAACGAAACCGTATGCCAACTTATCTGCTGCAATGGGAGGCGATGAAGTGGGCTCGCTCCTATGGCTGCCGCGACTATGACCTTTGGGGAATCCCAGATTTTGAAGAGGACGAACTGGAAACTTCCTTTCAAGAAAAGGATTCACATGATGGTTTGTGGGGAGTTTATCGTTTCAAACGTGGATTTGGTGGTGAAATAAAACGGAGTGTCGGTTCCTGGGATCGCGTTTATCATCAAGGTTTGTATCAGCTTTATACCCTGATGATGAAACGTAGGGGAGGGCAGGAGGATTGAGGGAGATATTTTGTCATCAATGCGGTGCCAAAATGATCTCCAGTTTTGTGGACGGGCGGATACGCTTTGTGTGCCCTGCCTGTGGATATGTCGCGTATGAACACTGGCGCGTCAGTGCAGGAGTGAGGGTGATTGTGGATGGAAAAGTCCTCCTTGTCCAACGGGCGCATGACCCATGGAAGGGAGCCTGGCATATGCCCGCTGGTTATATCGAGGTTGACGAGGTTCCTGCCCGTGCTGCTGAACGGGAGGCTTTGGAAGAAACCGGATTGACCGTTCAAGCGGAACGGCTCTTGGAATGCTATGCTGATTTCCAGGATCCACGGGGAAATGTGCTTGTCCTGCTTTATGAGGCTTCCATCCTTTCCGGTTCACCTCGCACCAGTCCGGAAA
>JAGPFF010000003.1 GCA_018056725.1 Anaerolineaceae bacterium | reverse complement strand
CGTGGTTAAGGTTTCCATGCCTGTTGTATCATCCGCTTTGACGAAAAAGAGTTTGGCACGGGGTTCACTCACCGTAAATCCAAGGTTATCCGCCCAGATTTGATAGTCGTACCCGACATATCCTGCATTGATGGCAACCAACCGGGTATCCACCCAGTAGGGCACCGCCACCACCCAGACCGTGTCAGGAGACCCGACAGAATCGATAAACCCACGGGCGATTCGACCCATCTCAGAAGTGTTCCAGGCAGCATTTTTATATTGTTGATCGTACTGGCGGAAGACGAGATCATAGTTTTGCATCATCGAGGCAATCATCAACCCACCGCCTGCCAGAATAACGAAGCCCTTCCCAATTCCCGATTTTGTTTTTTGCCACAAACTGCTGAAGCCGGACTCCATGGTGAGGGCGGCTATGAGTAGAATTGGAATGACCGCTCCGCCCGCACGGCTGGGTGAGGGATTTTCAGTGGGAAAAGCCAGCGCCATAATGGATGGGAGCATCAGCACCGGGATGATAACCAGAAGTGAAAGATAAACCCAGTTGTGTTTTCTGATGCAGACAGCCAACAATAGAATCACTCCCAGGAGAAAAAATGCTGCGCTGACTACATCCAAAGCCGGGCGGTTTACCACCGAAAGGATCCAGGTGTTGCCATCTCTCCAAAAAGGCATACCCAGAGCTTTGACCGAATTCTGAAGAAATACCAGCAACGGTGAGCCGGAAATTGCCTGCTCCACACCGGTCATGCGGGTAGCCATGCGATAAGCAAATGCCTGCGGGTACTGTGAGATATAGCGGATCAGTGGAAGGGCTCCGATCAAGGCAAAAAGAATCACGATTCCCAAACCACCGCTCAAACTTTCCAATTGTTTTTTATTTTGGTGGTGAAGCCAGTAAATCACAAAGACGAGTAAGACCACCAGGGGCATCACCCGGAACGCAGAATAGCCCAACATCCCAAGTCCGAGGAAGAAACCTGCCAGTAAAAGATCATTGCGGCGTGAAAGTCTCAATCCCCTAAAGAGATAAAAAAGCACCGGTGCCACAAAAACCGGCGTTAGAACGAGACGCATCCCTGACCGGGCAAGGATGTTGACCCAGGAGGAGATTCCCATCAGGAGCATGAAAAGCAGACCCGTCCAGCGGCTGCCCACTTCGTTACCGAGGCGATAAACATAATAAAGGGAAGCGAGGAAGGCGAGAGCCATACTCATTTTAAGGACTGTAAACCCCATCTCAAAACCGAAGAACTTGATCAGACCAGCAGCGAGATAAAACTGGATCGGCTCACGCCCGCCATTCCCGGGGAAGAAAATCGAGGTGTTTCCATTCAATACGGCTTGAATATCCAGCAGTTTCTCTGTGTGATCACTGGTCATTTCCAGTGGAACACTTGACAACTGGCTTAAGTGAAACCAGGCGGAAATGAGGAAGACGACCAGGACAAGGAGATGCCATCCATTGAAGGAGAACGATATCTTCCTGCCATGAAAGAATTCGTTGATCCTGGAGAAGGGAATCCGTTTTTTGTTTTCCTGCTCCGGAACCCAGAAGGCAGCCAAAGCGCTTAGAAAAGTTACCAGCCAGAGGAGTAAATTTAGACCGCTAAAGCGGTTGCCACTGAAAGCGAAGAAACTGATCAAAAAAAGAGGGATGAATATCCCCAGTGGACGGGGCTTAAAGGTGGATACCAGATGTTGATCCACCCCGGGCTGCTGGATCGGGACGCTCCATTCACCCTTGAGCAATGCGAGAATTAATAATCCACCCGCAACCAGGTAAAAACCGATTCCCAGCGAGGGTTGATTGCTGCCTGGCTCAAAAAAGCGCTGCCCAATCAGGGCTGCAAGGAGCGTCAGGGCAGATCGCCAGGGCAGCTCTGACCAACTATGTTTGGGTGCGGGAGTCGCAGGTGGGGTCGACCCGGGGATATCGGGATGCTCATTGCCGGCTTGTGAGGCATCTGACAGCAGATGGCGCGGGTTGAGCTTCTGCTTCAGGTAATCCAGCAGGCTTGGTTCATTCATGAGGTTCGTCCAGCTTCTTTTTTCGGGCAATGTAGAAGGTATACACTCCCTTTTCCTGGATTGACTTTTCTTTGTACACTTTGCTGGTGATTTTTTCGGTGATGAATAAATTCCATCGATAGGGTGCAAGGATCCAGCGGCGAAAGAGCCAGTGGCACACCAGAGATGGCAGCCCGAGATAATGTCCCCATTCCAGCACATGCTGCGCGTGGGGAGAGAAATAATCCCATTTCTCCACCAGTTCAAATCCTGCCGCATTCAGGCGCTGTTGCCAGGTAGGCGTATCATCACAATGATGGTGGCGTGAAATCCAGTTGAAAAAACGACGATAGAGATTCCCCAGAAATTTCAGGTGCAGACGATCAAAAAAACGTCCAATGGCGAGGGTGCTGAGAAAGCGATGGTTAGGGACGCAAAAGATAAACGGGGCTCCAGGAGCTAATACGCGGGAGAGTTCGGTCAGCACCGGATCAAGGTCGGGGATGTGCTCCAACACCGAATTGCTGACGGCACTGGCAAAATATCGATCTGGATAGGGAATGGAGCTGGCTTCCGATTGCACGGTGCGTTGATAGGCTGCGCGTTTGGTGGCTTCTGCCAGAGGACCCACCCAGGGGTCGAGACCCACTTCCAGGGGACGTGGAAAAGCGAGTAATGCAAAATGTCCATCGCCGCATCCCAGATCCAGGGTCGGGGCGGGAAGATCGATATTTTCATAGAAGCGCGCTTCGACGGCTCGCAAGACCCCGCGAAAATAAGGCAGAGAGGAGATTTGTAGCCAGAGGTGATCACGGGTAGCTTCGGCAGCTTCAACCGGATGAGGATGATGCAGGGTCATGCCTTCTCCACTTAATGGGTTTCGTTTCGTCGTTTTTCATAGATGAAAAGCGTTCCGGCTCAGGAACACGAATTTCCGTGGCAATTATAACGGCTAAAAGCGGATCGAGAGATGAAACGATCTCTGATTTAGAAAAGGTAGGCGAAAAGAGAAAAGGGAGATAAAGGTGCCCTTAAAATGCTGGCAGGTCCTTTCAAAGAGTGAATGAAGCCAGATAGCGTTATACCAGAATTGACAAAGGAGGATGAGAATGATATAATTTTATTATTCAATAATTGAATATTTAGTTTATGAACAACAGCGAACCCCTTCTCCTTACCTCCGAATACGCCCTGCTTGGATTCCTGGCAGAGGGATCTTCCCATGGCTATGAACTTCATAAAAAGCTCATCGATCCAGCTGGCTTCGGTATGATCTGGGGGATTAAGATTGCGAATATGTACGCCCAACTTGAAAAGCTTGCCCGTAAAGGTTACATTGTGGGCAAGGTGCAGGTGAATGATCAACGACCTGCACGCACGGAATACACCCTAACCGTTGAAGGTAAGGCTGAATTTGATCGTTGGCTGACTCAATTGGTGGAACACCCGCGCGATTTCAGGCATGAGTTTATGGCTCGGGTCTATTTTCTCCTCCGTTTCCAGCCCGATGCCTTGCACGAGTTAATTGACCGCCAGCTTGCCACAAGCGAAGGTTGGTTGAGTGCTATCTCTCAAAAAGAAACCTCCCATTCCATTCCAGGTAGTTTTGAGCACCTGACCTATCACTTTAGGGTCTCTCAAATCCAGTCCATGGTGGAATGGTTGCGTTGGTTGAAAAACCAGCTTCAATAAATCCCATTAAACGAGGTCAAACAATGAAAAGAATCACAAGCACCATATTGTTCCTTCTGGTTGTAAGCAGCCTTCTGGTTGCCTGCGCCACCCCCACGCCGACGGTAGCACCTGTGGTAACCGAGCCTCCAGCTACAGAAGCGCCAACTGCCACTGCTGTTCCCACTGAACCACCCGCCGCCGAAAAGATTGCGGTCACGGATGCCTTGGGTCGGACAGTAGAATTTGACCAGTACCCGACCCGAATTGTCATTGCCGGAAAAGCCGGGTTCATGATTGCCAACGCTGCTTTCCTCTTCCCTGAAGCTCTGGATCGCGTCGTCGCCTATGTTCCCGGTGCCCAAACTCCAAATGACTTTATCAGCATCGTTTTTCCATCTGCGGCTGGTTTAGCCCAGGTGGCAACGGATTCCAGTGTCGAGCAACTTGCTCCCTTGAACCCGGATGTT
This sequence comes from Anaerolineaceae bacterium, assembly GCA_018056725.1. GTDB lineage: Bacteria > Chloroflexota > Anaerolineae > Anaerolineales > Anaerolineaceae > UBA6107. The sequence goes on along the minus strand of JAGPFF010000003.1, from coordinate 78,753 downwards.
GTTCTGCTGAAATCGTATTTGAAGGAGACTCTTGGTGATCCACTTGAACAGGTGGGGATTAAGGTCTTGTACCTCAACCTGGAATCGGCAGAGGCGATTGATCAGGATGTTCGTACCCTGGGTGCCCTCTTCGGCAATCCCGACAAGGCTGAGCAAGTGGTTGCTCTCAATGAAGCGAACGTAGAAAGAATCACTTCAGTCACCAATGAGCTGACCGATGAGCAGAAACCCTCTGTTTTATTGCTTCAATATTCGGATAAAGGCGGTGAGATTGCCTTCAAGGTGCCACCCTTGGATTGGTTGCAGACCAACATGGTGGAGCTTGCGGGCGGAATCCCGGTGTGGAGTGATGTTCCTACTGATGGCTGGACAACCGTTACCCTCGAACAGATTGCAGTCTGGAATCCTCAGGTTATCTTATTGGTAGATTATAAGGGCAATGGCATGGATATTGTCAGCCAATTGAAGGCAGATGAGAAATGGGCTTTGCTCGGAGCCGTCAAGAATAACCAACTTTTCGCCTTCCCGTTGGACTTCCAGAGTTGGGACCAACCGGATACCCGGTGGACCTTGGGAATGACATGGATCGCGCTAAAACTCCATCCGGATTTGTTTACGACAATTTCAATGCAGGATGAAATCAAGAGTTTCTATAAAAATTACTATGGTCTCAGTGATAGTGTGATCGACGAAACGATTCTCCCCCTTGTAAAGGGTGACTTCTAACGATATGATTGGCAGGTAAAACTATACGGGGCAGAGAAAAAATCTGCCCCGTATTCCTGGAAGAAACATTGACGAAAAACAAAACCTTCTTAATCCTCCTCCTTATATTGCTTCCAATCTTAGTTCTGGGGCTTTCCCTTTTTATTGGCAGGTACCCACGACCACTTTTCATGCCACTCAACGTATTGCGTGAGGATCCACTTGCGCAGCAGCTTGTGCTTAATCTTCGCCTTCCCAGATTGATCACAGCGGCGTTACTGGGGATGTCGCTTTCAGCTGCAGGCGGGGTCATGCAAATGCTTTTCCGCAATCCTCTGGTTGAACCGGGTTTTCTGGGGGTGACACAGGGAGCTGGCTTTGGCGCTGCGCTTGGCATCCTTCTAATGGCGACCTCTCCTTTGATGATTGAACTGAGCGCCACTTTTTTCGCCGTGCTTGGGCTGGTATTGTCCTACTTTATTGCCCGGCGTATTCGCTATGGGGGTTGGGTACTGAGGTTGGTACTGGCGGGTATTGCCGTTTCAGCTCTATTTTCTGCCGGGTTGGGGATTTTAAAATACGTTGCTGATCCCACTTCCCAACTTCCGGAAATTGTTTTCTGGCTGCTAGGCGGTTTGTATGCCGTCACCTGGTCGGATCTTTTTTACATTCTTCCAGTGGTTGTGATCGGTCTTTTGATCATCTTCTTAATGCGCTGGCGGTTAAACCTCCTTTCGTTGAGTGACGAAACCGCTTTTTCACTGGGTGTGGCAGTGGGCAGAGAACGGGCTTTATTGCTTGCGGCAGGTGTCGCTATCACGGCGGTGGTTGTTTCGGTCGCAGGCATCGTGGGCTGGATCGGGTTGATCATCCCTCACATCGCCCGCCGCGTTACCAGTGCCAATGCCGCGGAATTTATTCCCTTCAGCATGTCTTTGGGTGCAGTCTTTGCCATGCTCTGTGACGATCTTGCCCGGGTGATGACCGTTGGCGAAATTCCATTGGGAATCATCACCTCTCTGGTAGGCGCAGCGGTCTTTTTGATCATGATGACCAGCCAAAACCTCAGGATTGCCAAATGAAACACGGGATTCTTGACATCCAAAATCTAAGCTTCTCTTACATGGAAGGCATGCCTTCCGCTGTTAAGGGGGTGAGTTTTGAAATCTTGCCACGCACAGCTACTGCGATTCTGGGACCAAATGGCGCCGGAAAAACAACCTTGCTGCATTTGCTGCTCGGAATTAAGAAACCTTTAAGCGGAACCATCAGCTTGAATCGTACCCCTTTGCACCAGTATTCACGGCGTTCTCTCAGCCAGTGGATTGGTTTGGTTCCCCAATCTGAGAATCTGGCTTTTGAGTACAGTGTTTTGGAATACGTTTTGCTTGGACGCGCTCCATACCTGAGTCCGTTGGAACAACCCTCGGATAAAGATATTGCGATTGCCGAACAAGCATTGCAGGAAGTGGGGATTGAATCCCTGATCCAACGCTCCGTGTTGGCTTTGAGTGGGGGGGAACAGCAACTTGTTACACTGGCAAGAGCACTGGCACAAAAACCCAAGATTCTCCTTTTGGATGAACCGACGTCTCACCTGGATCTCGCCAACCGCAATATCACCTTGCGCATCATGGATCGTTTGCGCCATAATGGCACAACGGTGATTTTCACCACCCATGATCCCGAAGCGGCAGCGCTGATCGCTGATTATCTGGTTCTGATGCGGTCGGGTGAAGTGCTGGATGCCGGAACGATGGAAGCTACCTTTACCAGCAGCAAGCTCAGTCAGACGTATGGCGCGCCGGTTGAAGTCGTCCATACGGATGGGTTATGGTTTGTAAAATCGATGGAAAGACTGGCATGCCCGCCCCAATTGGAAGTCTCCTGATTCTCAGCGGTGAAATTGGCAGCGGGAAGACGACTCTGCTGCAGAATCTGATTTCAGATTTGAAGTCGGCAGGGGTTCAAATTCAAGGATTGATCTCTCCACCTGTATTGGCACATGAAGAAAAGATTGGGATTGACCTGGTCAATCTCCAGACCGGTGAGAAAAGACGTTTTGCTGAAGTAAACCAGAACGCCTTAACGGATCTTGCCACCACACGCTGGAGATTTGACAGTGAGGTGGTGAAATGGGGAAATCAAATTCTTTCCCACGTGGATCTTTGCCAGCTCTTGATTGTGGATGAATTTGGACCGCTGGAATTTGAGCGGGGCATTGGACTGACGCAAGGACTAAAATCTGTCGATCAGAGAAATTTCCAATGTGCACTACTTGTGGTGCGCCCTGGAATGCTTTCCAGGGCACTTGACCGTTGGTCAGATGCGGAAGTTTTTACTATGACCCGTTCCACTCAGATGGAGATGCTGGCTTCACTACGGCAAAGAATTCTCGACATTCTTCACGCCTCCGGTGTCACAGAGAATCAACCCCCTCAGTAGCAAATTAGTTAAGGTTTGATCGCCGTTACATACCGGATAACCCTTTTTTCCTGCAGACTGTGCATGGAAGCGCCTTGACTGACCCCATAAAAGGTGGCGATTGGATCGATTACCTGGGTTCCTGAGAGAATATTTACTCCATATTCAAACATGCTTTGAGTCATGGGTGTGCTTGGACCCAGCATCACCACTTTGGCGTCCGGGCGGCATAAACGGATAAGATCTTCGAAAGTGTGGTTGATTAATGTGGTGGCGGTTAAAGCAACATAATCCGCCAGGGGAAGGTAATCCGGAGCTGCTTCAGCGGGAAGGTCGCCGGGATAGGGATGGAGATCAAAGACCCACAAATTCTTGGCAGAGCACTTTAATTGATCGATAAATGGGAAATGCCCGATGAGAGCAATATTCTTCCCTTTGCCGTGAAGCGCTAGATAGTCATGGGCGTTTACTTCCGCATAGACCAGTGGGCTCGGGGGAAGGAGGGCATTAATGGCAGCTAAACCGATGGAGGCTTCGGTATGACTAGGGGATTCAAAGAGGGCTACCAGATCCTGAAAGCTCTTGGTGTGTAACATCCCGGCATCCCGGACGGCATTCTGATTTTTTTGCTGAATATCCTGATTGGAAAGCGATGCCGCCAGACCACAATGAATGCCGGAAGCGCTTCTTGCCAGAACCGCGGTACGCCATAACCCAACTTGAACGGAGAGGATTTCCCCTGGTATAACTTCCTTTATTAATCGGTGAGCAAGCGTCATGAATTCCTCATTAAGAGTCAGTGGTGAATGTGACCAATCCGCCGTTATTATACTTCCCGGTGCGATTATCCATAAAATAAGATCAATTCTGAACCATGATAAAACTTTTTCGGTTTCTCTTCGTATAATGTAATTATGAAAAATCTTCAAGACTTATTCCGGAATTTATCGCTGCCAGGTCGAAAAAAGGTGATTGGGCTGGCATTGAGTGGTGGCGCCACTTTTGGAGCAGCTCACGTTGGGGTAATGCAAACGCTTGAGGAGAATGGCATTCAGCCAGACGTGGTTGCCGGTACCAGTGCTGGAGCTCTGGTTGGGGCAGCTTACTGTGCTGGGGTTCCACTAAAAGTGATCGAAACTCTCTTCAAAACCATGAGCTGGCCAACCTTATTGAAAATTTCCTTGCGCAAACCCCTCTCCTTTTTTGACACCCAACCCATGGAGGAATTTCTGCGCAAGGAGATCGGTGATATCGAGTTCAAGGATCTCAAGATACCTTTTGCTGCAGTGACTTGTGATATCAGTACTGGTGAAAAAGTCGTTTTGAATTCCGGTCCGCTTGCGCCTGCAGTACGGGCGAGTGCAGCAATTCCCGGTCTTTTTTCACCGGTTGAGATCAACGGTCGGTTACTCGTCGATGGCGGAATCGTGGACAACCTGCCGGTTGAAGAAGTACGTAAGATGGGAGCCAATTTTGTCATTGCCTCCGATGTTTCAAAACGGGAGAACGTAAATCGTAAACCTGAAAATCCTTTTGAAATGCTGATGGCAGCCACCTATATTATGCAAGGCAGGGCAGCCTTCCCCGAAGAAGACCGGGGGGATTGTTACATCCGTCCGCAACTCTTCCAATATTCCTCATGGGGTTTCAAAGACGCTCCCCTAATGACTGAAGAAGGTCGGAAAGCGACATCCCCAGTCATTCCCGACCTCAAACGCCGGTTGCAAATCAAATAAAACACCAGTGATCTTCCATGACCAAAACGAAATGGATGGCTCAAGTCACGGCCATCCATTTCATCATTTCCCCCTTAGCGAAGAAAAATCGACCTCACAGAGGTGCGAAAGAAGGCTTAAGGCGCTTTCGGGTTCGTCTCAAATAGGCTGATAAATATTTTGACGGTTTCAGGATCAAATGCCTTGCCGGAATTGTTGATGATCTCCAAAAGAGCATCAGCATGAGTCCGTTTCGCCTGATAAGGGCGACCCTCCGTCATTGTGGAATAGGCGTCAACAATTGACAGAATGCGGGCTCCCAACGGAATTGCCTCTCCGCTCAAGCCATACGGATACCCTTTTCCATCGTAGCGCTCATGATGTGCCAGAATCAATGGAGCGATGGATTCCAAACCGGTTACTCCATGCACTATTTGGGCACCGATCCCCGGGTGGGTGCGCATGATTTCCCACTCCTTTTCGTTAAGCGGACCGTTTTTCTTCAGAATTGTGTCCTCAACACCAATCTTGCCAATATCGTGTAACAGCGCTGCCCAGCAGAGTTCCCGCGTCTCTCTAACGGAAAACTGGTATTGGACGGCCATTTTTTCGGATAAAGAAGCCATCAATTTACTGTGCGAAGCGCTGTGAGAATCGCGTGTTTCCAGGGTCTTGGAAAGCGCGAGAACTGTCTCAATGGAAATACTTGCCAGTTGATCATTCATTTGTGTGCGGTGGATGGCATTGGAAAGCTGATCGGAAATTAAATCCACCATGTAAAAAGAATCTTCAGTTAAGGGTTGCCTGCCATTGGTCCCTTTTTGACCTAGAACCAACACTCCTATTCCCCGGGATTCCACGCGCAATGGAACAATCCATGATTTTTCTGACTCTTTGATGCCCAGACTGGCGCGTTCAAGCGGGGTGAGATGTTCATGCGCCAGCAACAATTTGAGGTGGTTTGCAGGTTCAAGCAAGCGCGAATAAACCTCTTCCGCAATGGCTGGTTCAAAAATGGTGCCATTCAGGTGGAATGGCGCCTCTCGAGAATATTCTGATTTGCAATAATAATGACCGTTAAGATCCATTAAGATGATGCGGCAATAGTCCAAATCCAGAATGTTGATAATATAACTTGAAGCATCCTCCGCCAGGTTCTCAAGGGTGTCAGAACCCATGAGAAAATGACTAAGATTAGAAAGACTCACCCATTTTTCTTTGGACTGAGTCTTTGGAGCATTACCTTTATGCGGATAGGAATGCGCGACACCTTCAATAAATTGAGCCATTAATTCGACCTTTGGGTCAAGCAAGATGAAGCACCCACGCGAGGACGTGTGCGCGAATTAGCAAAGGAAAAGAGAACTAATCACCAATACCCAAAGATGGGCGGGAAGCACCAGCGTTCATCTGGCGGGCGAATTCAGCCAGGGTGCTGACACGAATAGAGGAAATTCTCCGGGCGTCATCCGAGGCAAGATGGAAGGCTTCTCCACCGAAGCCGTTTTTGATCGCCATGCCAGGATTGGTTAGTAAAAGCTTGCGGAACTTTTCATTTACAACAGCAGCTGTGAGAATCTTGCTGTATTCGCGTTCCTGCTGCAGATTTTTCTCATCGTGATGATGGTAATCATAAAAAATGTTACTCATGGTATTGCTCCTTTGTAACTGTATTGTCTTTTCCGCCTAATGACCACAATAACCAAATTATCCCAATGAAGATCAGGAGATCTCCTATGCTGAAAGCGACCTGGTAATGGATCCAATCAGGTAATGTAAAGCGATCTGAAAGAAACCATAACCGGGTGGATTCCGGGGTGAGCAGGATATCCTTGCTAAATCCCACGCGCTCACCAAGCTTCCAGGTATTTACTTCCCCACCGGGGAAGAGTTTCTGCGCCGTGTCAGGGCTGACGGGCATCCATCCGCCGTTCAACAGGATCACCACTGCGTTCAGTAGAAATCCGATGATCACTGGCCAGAAACTGGTTTTGCGGATATTAAAGAGCGAGAAAGCTAAGAGTAAGAGGATAGAACCAACGAACAGAATTGAGGCGTATTGGTCAGGTATCTTTGATCGTGTCGCGGGGAGGCTGAAAATCAGGAATTGAGGGATGACCGCTAAAAACACCAGACCCGATGCTTTGAGGTCGTAAACCCGATACTCCCTTTTTCCAATCCATGCTCTGCAAATCCCGAGAACGAGTCCTAAGAGGACGGCGGTCAGGAGGACCATTTAACCGTCAATTATCCGCCAACAGTTCCAGTAGCCATAGGGGCACCGGCGGCGAGGACGAAGAGGACGAGGGTTGCCACGAACATGATCAAGCGGATCTTGCCACCCATCTTGCCAGAGAAAAGAACGAGATTGCGGGAAATTGTTTTCATGAGAGACTCCTTTTTATTAATTAGTGATCTTATGTGATCATTAAAACATCTGGCAGGATGCAAAACAGGATGCATAACGGGCTATTCTGAAAAATTCTTGCAGATTCCATGCCAAATAGAGCTTAAATGCCTTGAAATTGTCGAATCAAGGGTGTATTGGATGAAATTAATGTATTAGTAGGGTGATAATGAGAATAGGATTTAAAAGGGATTTGAAACCAGAAAACTTCAATTCAATCCGCAGATTGAATCGAAATTTCTCGTAATTGAAAGTTCATCATCAAGATCGATAGCACTCTAAGAACGCTGCATGAGTGAAGTATATAACTTGATAGTCTGGGCTGAAGGATCGATGTCAAGATCTTTCTTAAGGATCATTTTGCATTTTTCGAATTGCCGGGCGACTGCCGGGCGATCATCCATGGCGGAGTAAGCCAACATGACGGTTCGGTGAACTGCCTCGTTATATCCATCTTCTTCCAAAGCACGGTTGGCAACCGTTACCGCCTGAGCGTATTGACCAGTTTTGATGTACAAATTACTCAATTCTAACGCGGCTGTCATGAAGTCTTGATGAAGTTTTTCCCGCTCAATAATTACCCAATCCTGATCAATTTTTGGTAATAGTTGACCACGATAACTTGTGATCGCAGCATGGAAATGATCAATTTTTTCTTCGGTGGAATTTGCTTTTTTTGCATTTTCAAGTTCTGTAAGGAAAGTATCTACATCATAGTCAAAATCAAGATTACGGTTGAATCGGTAGCAGTCATCCGCAAACTGGATGCAATCGTTGCCAAGTGCCCGTCGCAAACGGTAGATGGTATTCTTAAATCTTAATCGAATGGTATCCCGATCCGCGTCTGGCCAGAAGGCTTCACCAATTTCCTCTTTAGTGACACCCTCAGGGTGGGCAATAATGTAAAAGAATAAGTCCCTCACCGTCTGAGTTTTCCATTCCTTTGAACTGACAATTTTTGCCCCCTGACGAACCTGCATTCGTCCAAGTGCCCGAATGGTAAGCTTTGGATTGGTAAAATCCACTGCCGAGGAATGGCGCCGTATCACACGATGGATTTGAGAGATCTTTTTTTCGAAGCCTTGAATCTCATTTAGCAAATTCTGCAGCACGTTTGATTCAGGGAAGCGAGGGATGGCAGCTAAAAGGGTATCCTGAAATTCCATTCCGATCTGGATGAGAATCTGGTTGCGGTTGAAATCAGTGCCTGGCTGGAAAGTACTATTGATTTCCTCAATTGAAACGGATTCGCCGATCTTTAGTGCGGTGATCAATCGAAAAATCGCGGCTTTGAAAGCTTCCGGAAGAAAACCGGCAGCGGTGAAGTACTCTTCCACCTTGCGAAAAGATTGAATGAGGTCTTTGGTTTTTCCGGAGCCTAAATCGAGAGCATACTGCTCCAGCAAACACAAGTTATATTCATATTTGGAGCCGCTTTTTTCAGCTTTTTGCAGGGCTGTCGCAACCTGATGGCGTGAGGCACTGAAGTTGCCTGCAATCCTTTCCAAAATAGCCATGGCGAGTGTTAAATAAACATCCAGCGAAAGGTCATTGGTCTTTTCGAGTATGGTTGCGGCTTGTTCATAAGCCTGTCTGGCTTCTTTGATCGCCTGTATGTCGCGATAAATATCACCCAGACTGGTCAGGGTGTAACCTTCCATACGTGGATTCACTGCCAGCCTGGAGTAGGAAAGGGCTTTTTCAAGAGCAATCACCGCTTGTTCATATTGTCCGCGTTGATGTTTTAATGTGCCAATATTGTTCAAAACGTTCGCCTGCCAGAATCGGTTTTGAACAGCCTGCCAGTATTCCAGCGAGTCATTAAAGCACTTTTCCACCTGGTCCAGATCACCTCTAGCGTTGTATACCACGCCCAGATCCAATAGTACTTTGGCTGCATCCGATTCCAATCCCAGGTCTTGAAAACGGCGATAAGACTCTCTTAGTTTCCACTGGGCATCATTGAGTTCACCAGTTTGATAGTAAACCAATCCTTCGGCACGCAATGCTTCAGCATATTTTTGTGGGGCACCAAATGGCGGACGGGTTAGTTCTATGGCATCCTGCGAATCCTGCAATGCGGCTTCGTAATGACCGAGGTGCCGGTTGATGGCGCTGCGCCGGATAAGCGCGGCGGACAGTTCCTCGCCTGCACCGGAATGGCTGAGATTCTTAATTGCCTCATTCAACAGAGACAAACTTGTCTGGTAGTCGCCACGCAACATGGCGATCGAACCACGAATGGAAATCAATTCCGGTCTGGATTCAGCCATGCCGTGGGGCAGGGCATTCAGCCAATCCGTGAGGGTGATCATCCGACCTTGTAAAATCATAGAGGGTGCGGCGCGGCGAATCATTTCCACCTGTTGTTCGGGCGAGCCGATGCGGAAGTAAATGGAAATCGCCCGTTCCCACTCTTGAATACTTTCGTAATACTGGGCTAATTCTGTTTCAATGAGCCGGGTCTCTTCCGGTCGCTCCACTCGCATGCGATTTTGCAGGAAATCACGGAAGAGATGATGATAGCGCAGAAAAACAGTTTCATCCCCCACAGGCAGGACGAATAGGTTGTCGCGTTGGATGCGGTCAATCACTTCGTCCCAGTTTTGCCCCTCCAGCCCCAGAGCTTTTCCGATGATGCGTTCACACAAATTGGAATCGAATTCTTCCATCAATGATGTACGCAACAAAAAACTCTGCATGGAGCGTGACTGACGGTCAAAAACTTGCTGCGTCAGATACTCATATATGCCGACCCCCGAAACCTTTTCCACCCGGCTGCGTTCCGGAGCACCTTTTGGCGATAGTTGTGCCGTCAAGAGCAGTCCGGTAATCCAGCCTTCGGTACGGCTAATTAATTCATCGGCTTTCTCATCTGAAATATTCTGATGATAATTTACCGCCATTAACTGCTTCACTTCTTCCGGTAAGAATGCCAGCTCTTCAAAGCTCAACCCGTCAACCTGTGACCTAGCTACCAGCAGGCTGAGGTCTGGGAGCGTCAGCAGTGTCCGCGAAGCGATGATGTAATGGCAGTTTTCAGCCGATTCCTGCGTGAGCCGGTTTACAAAAGTCTCAATCGGTTTGCTATCCCGGACGAGATGGTAATCATCGAGGACGAAAATAAAATGCTCGGTGATATTTTCATAAGCGTCGTTGATAATCGCTGAAATAATCGGATCAAGATTCATCTTGTCCTGACTTAAATCAGCCAGCGCAGAAGTCGCGATTTGACCAAAAGCGGGGAATTTTTGCTGGATGGCGGCAATAAAATGGGCGATAAACCGTTTTGGATCGCTATCCAACGGGTCAAGTGCCAGCCAGCACACGGGTGCCTGCGTATGATGGGAAAAATCGACCAGCAGGGATGTTTTTCCGTAACCAGCCGGAGCCGCGAGGATCAATAGTTTTAAATCCAGGACGTTCTCAAGAATGGTTAATAACCTCGGGCGTGAAAGAATCTCGCTACGGCGCCGGGGAATAAGAATTTTTGTGCGAATGACCGGAAATTCTGCCGTCATACCCTTCTACTATAATCCAGTCTTTGCACTGGTGGTCTTAACGAAAATGTCTATGTTATTATAAGCAAAATAGGAGTTCATGGCGAACTCCTATTTGATAGATGGGAAAATTGTCTCTAGAGCGGGGTGCCGACGCTGGGAGGCAAAGGAGAGGATGGCTGACCGGCGATCGGACCGAGGTAGGTGGCGTCACCAAGTGCCAGAATTGGGTAGAATATAAATGGTAACAAAATCATTCCGACTGTGAAGCCCGAGGTCTTTCCAAAAACTTTTGCCAAATCGAGGGTAATGATGATGCCGATGACCACATTGACAACGGGCACGAACATCAGCAATAGCCACCACCATGGGCGACCAATAATCTCCAGTTCGACCAAATAGTTATACACCGGGATGATAGAAGCCCAACCCGGTTTGCCTGCATTCTCAAAAAGGCGCCAGATACAGTAAATCAAGAAGATGATTACAGCAATATATAGGACTGTCCCCAAAAATCCCACCCCTCCACCAGCTCCATTTCCGTCGTAATGACTCAAAATAAAATGTTACTTTAGGGATGACGTTGCCTCAAATAAAAATGTTACCGAACGATTTTCCATAAAACAGCCACTTTCGCATCAATACTGGATCTCAGGGCTACAGGATTCAAGTGAAAGTACTGGTCGGTCAGACGAGCTTTGACTTGAACAGGAATGGAACCAAGAGCCAAAACCCGGCGAAAAGGTGTAGCAGCTTGATCATACGTGAGGATGACTTTGCCGTCAACTCGTTGCTTGGAAATCAGCTTGAGAACTGGCTGGAAGAAGTTGATATACAGGCGAAGGTCAGAATAAATGGAAGTGAGCAAAGCTAATTCTTCAGGGGTTTCCAGGCGATCATAACCAACGGTATGGCGAACGACAGACCAGTTTTTCTGCTCCACATGCGCCTGGTCGTTCTTCTGGTAAGGACGGGAACGGGTGAAAGTGATCTGCTCGGAAAGGCAATAACGGTAGAGAGTCTCATTGATAAATTCGCTGCCATTGTCTGAATCAAGGCCCAGAAGTGAGAAGGGAAGATTTTGTCGCAAATCACTGATGGCCTGAGAAACCGCAAATTGGGTCTTATTAGGTAACGCAAGGCATTCAGTCCAGCCAGTGGCCAAATCAGTGGCAGTGAGAGTGTTTAGATAGATTCCTTCGTTCGATTGGCCGCAATGAGCCACCAGATCGATTTCCAAAAAGCCGGGGTACTCATCTTTCCAGGGAGTAAAGGTGCGAATGGGGATGGCTTTTTTGAGCAAGTATCCTGGTTTGGTAGTCGAGAGACCGTGTTGAGGATGGGTAAACCGGGCTTTTTGTAAGCAACGATCTATCGTAGCCGGGCTCATACTCAATAACATTTGCTTTAGTTCGGGAGATAGGCTAAGTTCATGACATCGTTCCAGAACCGCGATTCCTTCTGACAGAAAGGGATGCAACCGTTTTGAACAAATTCGACCATAGATTTCCCAAATTTGTTCCAGAATTTGTACCACTTCGCCCTGGTATTTCTTTCGCCGCCCTGGCTTTTTCAATCCTTTGGGCTTTGGCCCGTTTTTCAACACCCGTATGGCGTACTTCCGGTGATACCCGGTTGTGGCTACAAATTCATCCAATATTTGTTCTTTGCCAGCTTTACTGGCTTTTAAATACCGTGGACGTATGGCTTCGATCATCTCACGTTTGCTGCGTTGGCTCATCATATTCTCCCTCTGCGGACCTGATTTCCGCTCTAGGGTAACATTCTTTTTGAGTCAACGTCGTTTTCTAAAGTAACATTAATTATGAGTCAATTCGTGGGCGGCAGCTTCGATGGCTTCATCTGAAATAATCAAACGATGATGCTCCTCGTAGGCTTTGCGAATCCCTTTCAGAATCTGGATGGTCTCTTCGACGGTTGGTTCCACCACGAGAATGGGTTGAAAACGGCGTTCGAGGGCAGCATCTGACTCGATATGTTTGCGGTATTCATCCAGCGTGGTGGCTCCCACCACCTGCAACTCTCCGCGGGAGAGAGCAGGCTTGAGGATATTGGCGGCATCCACGGAGGAACCCGCAGAGCCAGCGCCGACCAGCATGTGCAGCTCATCAATGAAAAGGATCGATTTGGAAGCTTTCAGTTCGTCAATCACGCGTTTGAGGCGCTCCTCGAACTGACCGCGATACATCGTACCCGCCACCAACGAGCCGACGTCGAGTTGAAGGACGCGCTTGCCAATAAGCGGAGCAGGCACATCCCCTTCGATGATTCTCTGGGCAAGACCTTCCACAATGGCGGTTTTTCCTACCCCGGGTTCACCGATCAGAGCAGGGTTGTTCTTGTTGCGGCGTGCTAGAATCTGGATCACCCGTTCGATCTCCTGCTGGCGACCGATCACCGGATCCAGTTTGCCTTCCTCCGCCAGCGTCGTCAGATCAACAGCCAGCTGATCAACCAGTGGCGTCTTGGCTTCCTTTTTTTCTTCGCGGCGGGCGAGGGGCGCGTTTCCGGCAGAAGCCGGACCATTGGAACTTTCTTCCATCTCCCGGCGTGTCTGACGGCGCACCTGCTCAGCTGAAACCCCAAGGCGAGCCAGAACGGTGAGCGCCAGGCCTTCAGTGGAATGGGTAAGTCCAAGCAGTAAATGTTCCGTGCCAACAAACGGGTGCCCCAACTGACGGGCTTCTTCGATGGCATTTTCCAACACCTGCTGGGCGCCAAGTGAAAGTTCCAGGCTGGCGGGTTCTTCCCGCCCCATGGGTTCGAGACGCTCAATGATTTCCAATACGCGCGAGGTCTCCAACCCCAGTTCCTGCAAGGCACGACCTGCTACACCGCTTTCTTCCTCAACCAACCCCAATAGAATGTGTTCTGTATTGATCGCAGTATGCCGCAGCCGCTCTGCCTCTTGATGGGCGAGCGAGAGCACACGGCGTGCTCGTTGTGTAAAACGTTCCATACCAGCCAAAGGATAATCCTCCTGATCTTACTTTGCCAATAATCAAAATCAACAAACTGTTAAATTCAGTTGTTCGTTTTCGCCCTCATTGTACCGTTAATTAAGAGCGCTCTGTTTTTGTCGATGATATTGTAGCGCGAGAATATAAATTTCAGATAAGAATCCACAAATAATAATGGCTTGAAATGTAAGGTCAACTTTACACACCGTTCGTAAGGAGGTTTCATGAAGAATCGACTGGAAGAACTTCGAGCAAGCCATCAGTGGACACAACAGGAACTGGCGGATCGATTAGATGTTTCCAGGCAGACCGTGATCTCACTGGAACAAGGGCGCTATAACCCTTCGCTGCGGCTTGCTTTCCGCATTGCGCGGGTATTTGGTCTGAAAATTGAGCAGATTTTTATAGATGAAGAGGAAAAAGAAAATGAATTATGATCAGCACCTAAAATACCAATCTCTCACAAAGGGCTACCTTGTTCTGGGGGTGGATTAATCCTGTTTATCCTGACGGTATTACTGAAGGACAGCGCCATCCCGGGCAACTACCTGAAGCTGGTTCAGGGGATCGGGGTATTCCTGGCGCTTTGGGGCATTTTCATGGTATTTCAAGCCGCCATCCACAAATAGAACCCTGCTGCCATGAAAAAGGACAGGGTCGAGAGTCTGGATGAACGCAGAGTCTGGATCAGGAATCGTGCCGGGAATAACGCCTTCATCTTCGGGACGGCTGCCACGTACCTGACCTTACTAGTTGTCGGGATGACCCGTGAGCCGATCAATCCGGACCTGGCATGGTGGGTTCTCGCGGCAATCGTGGTAATCACCCAGATTGTCTTCATTGTCAGCCTTGTCGGATACGAAAACAAGTACTAAGGTAATAAAAACAAACTGGGCGGCTATTTGTCCGCCCAGGTGATTTGTCTCCGTAAGTTAATTCAAAATATACGCCAACACCCAATTCGTCGTGGCAACAAGCGCATCCTTATGAGTACGCTCATAATTGTGTGAGGCATCCACACCCGGACCAATGAGCGCAACCGCCGCCTCTCCGCCAGCACGCCAGAAAGCACTGCCATCCGAACCGTAGTACGGATAGATATCAACCTTGTAAGGAATGTTGTGCTCTTCCGCCAGCTTGCGCAGGTGCTCGCTCAGCCCATAATGATACGGTCCACTGGAATCCTTAACACACAGGGTGGCATGGAATTCATCCGAACTCTGCCCCTCCCCAATGGCAGCCATATCCACCACAACCAGCTCGCTGATGTCCGCGGGAAGTCCGTTGGCGCCTCCGTGCCCCACCTCTTCAAAATTACTGATGAAAATATGTGTGGTTTGCTTCGGTTTTAACCCGGCTGCGTGCAATGCACGCACTGCCTCCACCAGGCAGGCAACCGCCGCCTTGTCATCCAGATGACGCGAACGCACAAAGCCGTTGGTGAGTTCCACGCGCGGATCAATGGCGATAAAGTCGCCTACTTCGATCCCCAGAGCGCGCGTTTGCTCTGCTTGCGCCACTTTTTCATCCAACCGCACTTCCATGGTCTCCTCGTTGCGCTTTGTTTCCGCGGTTTTCTCGCCATGCACGTGGCTGGATGAGTACGTAATCAGGATCGACCCCCTGATCTGCCTGCCATCCCGGGTGAAAACAGTGCATCCTTCCCCCTCGATGGTGTTCCAGGCAAAGCCCCCGATACGCGTCAGCGACAGCCGCCCATTAGGCTTGATCGTTTTGACCATCAATCCAAGGGTATCCACATGTGCCGCCAGTGCACGTGGCGCATCATCGCGCTCACCCTCCAGTGTGACCAGTAGAGCTCCTTTGCGGGTGCGGCGGGTCTGTACGCCCGGAATGGCGCGAAAGACGCGCTCGGTGAGCGCAACCGCCTCTTCAGCGTAACCGGTCGGGCTGGGTGTTTTTAACAGGTCGACCAGGAATCGCTGCAGCAGGGTCTCATCAATTGCAGGCAGACTCATATCCTATTCCTTATTAGAATTCTTTTCCTTCGCGTTCTGAAAACATGCGTCGCAGCTCAGCACTGACCGGCACGGATTTTTTCGAGTTGTAATCGTACGCCACCATGATCGTCTCAGCAGTGGCATAGAGGGGTGTGCCATTCTCCCCGGTGATTTCATAAGTAAAGGTGATCGTCTTAAAACTGATGGCGGTCACCCCCATGGAGATGATTACTTTATCCCCCAGAAAAATTGGGGCGAGGTAACGGCAATGCACGTCCCCAACGATCACCGGCAGTTTCCAGATATTTTCAGCATCAAAAAGCCCCATCTCCATCATATACCGGCTGCGGGCATCTTCCAAATAAACCAGGAATTTGGTGTTATTGACATGCCAGTAGGCGTCAATATCCGCCAGGCGCACTTGAATGGGGTAATGGTACTTGAAGGAGCTCATACCAGGATTATACCTTTAAGTTCCGGGGAGCCCGGCTTGCTTTACGGTCATACATTTTGAGGTACCATTGTCACTTTTTCGCTTGCCTATAACGTAGTAAAATAAAGCTGGAACAAGACTATTTCGACCGTAATTACCGAAAGAGGCAAATTTCTATGCAAATCACCCGACAGGCTGATTACGCACTCAGGGCAATGTTGTATCTGGCGCGTCTTGGTCCCAATGAACGGGCGGCGACCAAAAAGATTGCCGAGGCACAAAAGATCCCGCCCTCCTTCCTGGCGAAGATTATCTCCCAATTATCCGTTGCCGGTTTGATCAAAACCACACGCGGGGCGCATGGCGGCGTAGTGCTTTCCCGCCCCACGAAGGAGATTTCCCTCCTGGATGTCGTGGAAGCCATAGATGGACCGATCGCGCTGAACGAGTGCACGGTTGAATCCGGCACCTGCGATATGGGAGGGAATTGCCCGCTACATGAGGTCTGGTCGGAAACCCAGATTCAACTGGTAGAAAGGTTGCGCAAGACAACCTTTGATCATTACTTATCTACACAATCAGGCGCATAGAGTCTGCTTTCAACGAGGAGTGAAAAGAAATGGCTTCTGGTGGAACCCCGATTAACCGCCAATGGGTGATCGTATTGAAGAATGGGAATACGGTGATCGACTGGGGGGATGATATTTACCAGGACGTGATGAGTGGTGATTTTCTTAAGGTCAAGGAATCAGACTACAGCCATCATATTTTGAACCATGAGCTGGATATTTTAGTAAAAGCCGGCAGGGTAGCCTCTTACGATTCCCTGGTCGTTAAAATCAATAGTCTGCCAGAAAGAACCCAACGCACAATGGAATGAGCGCTGGATCCAGCTGCAACTTCCTCCCGTGAATCACGGGAGTTTTTTTCTTTGTTCAAGTGATAAGTAAACCATGTTTGAGAAGAAAACACTGATCCAACGCGTTGCCTTTTTCACCACTCTGCGGCTGACCTTGAATACTTCAATTCGCATGGTCTATCCCTTCCTGGCTGTTTTCGCGGTTAGTTTGAACAAGGAAATCGGGATGATCTCGCTAGCCCTGGCAGCCTCGATGGCTACCAGCGCTGTTGGTCCCTTCCTGGCGCCAATTGCTGACCGTCGCGGTCGCAAAATCGGAATGTTGATGGGCATGGGAGTCTTCCTTGCTGGTACACTTGCTGTCAGTATCTTCCCCGGTTACTTCACCTTCTTTTTAGCCATTTTGCTGTGCAACCTCGGCAATAACCTTTTTTTGCCAGCGATGCAGGCATATCTGGGCGATCACACTCCATACAACCGGCGTGGACTTGTCATTTCCATCACGGAACTTTCCTGGGCGCTGTCTTTTATCCTGCTGGTGCCGCTCGCCGGCTTGTTAATGGAAAAAACCACCTGGTATGCCCCTTATATTGGGTTGAGTGTGCTGGGAGCAGGGATGTTGGTACTCCTCGCCCTTTTAATTCCGGCGGACAGACCCGAGACCATCGAACCTCTGGCGGTATTCTCAGATATCCGCAAAGTCATCTCCTACCCACCGGCAGTCTTCGGGATCATCACTGGTTTCCTGTTCATCACCGGAAACGAGCTGGTCAATGTGGTGTTTGGGGTTTGGATGCAGGACTCCTATGCCATAAAGATAGCTGCGCTTGGCACAGCATCCATTGTCATCGGCTTCTCCGAGCTTGCCGGTGAAGGCATCAGCGCTATCCTGGCAGACCGCCTGGGAAAGGAACGCACGGTTGGCGTGAGCCTTTTCCTGAACGCCGTATGGGTTATCACTCTTCCCTGGCTGGAGGGTAGCCTCGTTGGAGCTTTCGTCTGGTTGTTTCTTTTCTACCTCACCTTTGAAGTTGCCATGGTCAGCATCCTCCCTCTCATCACCGAGATCACACCTGCCACCCGTGCCACCATGATTTCCCTTTTCATTGCGGCGCTTTCACTGGGTCGCGCCCTGGGTGACCTGGTGGCTCCGCTGCTCTTTCGCAACGGCTTTCTGGTCAATACCCTCGTTTGCGCAGCCCTGGACCTCCTTGGTCTGCTCGTCCTCTCACGCATCAAACTTCCCAGGGAAACCTTATGAACGAAGAGTCGTCTGCGTCGCCAACGTTGATCCACGAGAAAAAACACCTGCCAATGCGTGGGCAAGTGCCTCTTTTTGCGCTGGTGCGGATGATCATTAACATCAACACACGCATGGTGTATCCCTTTTTGAATGCTTTTGCCGGCGGGTTGGGCGTTGACCTGGTAACAATCTCTCTGGCGATGACTGTGCGCTCCATCAGCGGCGCCCTCAGCCTCTTCATCACCCCTGTGGCTGACCGTCATGGGCGAAAAACTGGCATGTTGCTGGGGGTGGCGATTTTCATCCTGGGTGCGGCGCTGGTGATTGTCTGGCCATCCTTCACCGCCTTCACCATTGCCATCAGCCTCACTTTCCTCGGCATGTTCGTTTACCTTTCTTCTACTCAGGCGTACGTAGGTGATCGCGTACGACCGGGCAGGCGTGGAACTGCTCTGGGGCTGATTGAAACCGGTTGGGGAGTGAGTTACATCGTTGGGATGCCAATTATTGGCGCACTGATCGATCGTCATGGCTGGCAGGCACCTTTTCCCTTCACCGCGGCGCTCGGAGTGCTGGCTTTTCTATTGATTCTGGTGCTGGTGCCGAATTTCAAACCGGTGCAAACTCAAAACGGCAACATTCTCAAAAGCATCCGTGAGGTGCTAAAGATTCCGGCAGCGCGCTTTGGTCTGTTGATGAGCCTGATGCTCATCTCCTCCAACGAAGTAATTAATCTGGTCTTTGGGGTCTGGCTGGAGGAATCCTTTGGGTTGAAACTGGCTGCCCTGGGGGCGGCTTCAGCCATCATCGGCATTTCTGAAATCAGCGGAGAATCCATCGGCGGGGTTGTTTCAGATAAACTGGGACGAGAACGCAGCATCATGGTGGGTATGGTGATGATGCTGCTCGTTTCCATTGCACTGCCCTTTGTGGGCGGCACAAAGGTCGGCGCGCTCGTCGGGTTGTTTTTCTTTTATCTATCC
Source organism: Anaerolineaceae bacterium (assembly GCA_018056725.1). GTDB lineage: Bacteria > Chloroflexota > Anaerolineae > Anaerolineales > Anaerolineaceae > UBA6107. The sequence goes on along the minus strand of JAGPFF010000003.1, from coordinate 59,542 downwards.
TACGAATTCACTTTTGTTTCCACGCTGCCATTCATGACCGAACTGGTGCCCGAAGCCCGCGGCACCTTGCTCGGAGCGAACGTTGCCTGCCTGTCGTTGGGGAGAATGATCGGCAACCTGGTTGCACCTTTCGTGTTCCGCATCGGTTTTGGCGCCAATGCCATCTCCGCAGTGATTTTTATCCTCGTCGCGTTCTGGGCACTAAGCCGCGCCCGGGCTCACCGTCCGGCATAGGCCTATGACGGTATACTAGAAGGAGGATTTTGCCGTGCTCATCCATTCTGCCTCCCAATTACTCACCCTCGCTGCTGGACCCTATTCAGGTGATTGGAATTATGATCTCGCCATCCTTGAAGACGGTGCCGTCCTCATTCAGGGTGAGACGATCCTTGCCGTCGGCAATAGCGCGGAAATGCTGACAAAATACCCCGGAGAAGAACGCCTTGATGCAAGCGGAAAGGTCGTCATGCCCGGGTTTGTGGATCCTCATACGCATCTGGTCTGGGCGGGAGACCGTGCCGCGGAGTTTGAAGCCCGCCTGCAAGGGAAGAGTTATATGGAGATCATGGCGGCAGGCGGCGGTATCAATGCCACCGTACGTGCCACGCGCGAAGCTTCTTTGGAGATGTTGTATACACAAACCCGGCAACGCGCCAATGCCATGCTGCATTATGGCACCACCACAGCTGAAGCCAAGACGGGCTACGGGTTGGAGCTAAACGCCGAGCTCGCACAGTTTGAAGTATTGTTGCGCCTCGACGCCGAAGGACCCCTCGAGATCGTCCCAACCTTTATGGCTGCCCACGCCATTCCGCCTGAATACAGGGGGCGGGAGGACGAGTACACGCAACGGATATGCGACGAGATGCTGCCGCGAGTGAAATCGTGGTGGGGCAACAGACAACAAGCCAAACCGCTGCCTTTCGTAGATGTATTCTGCGAAGAGAATGCCTTCAATCTGACGCAAACCCGACGCATCCTCACGCGGGCAAAAGAATTAGGGTTTGCCCTCAAAGCGCATGTGGATGAATTCGAAAACCTCGGCGGCGCTGCCCTGGCTCTGGAACTGGGAGCAGTGTCGGTTGATCATGCCGTAAAAACCTCCCTTGCTGAGATCAAAGCCCTGGCAGCATCGGAGACGGTGGTGGTCGCTCTGCCCTGCACGCCTTTCGGGCTGGCGGATTCCCATTACACCCCGGCTCGTGAGCTGCTGGCTGCCGGCGGCACGCTGGCACTTGCCACTGACCTCAACCCGGGCACGGCATGGTGTGAGAACATGCAATTTGTGCTTGCCTTAGCCTGCCGTTACCTGAAGCTCACCCCTGCCCAGGCGGTGGCAGCTGCCACCATCAACGCCGCGCTCGCCATTCGCCGCCAAACCGACATTGGCTCAATCGAACCCGGTAAACAGGCTGACCTTCTCATTTTGAATGTGGAGGATTACCGTCAGCTCGCCTACCGTTTTGGTGGAAACCTGGTGGAAACCGTGATCAAAAAAGGGTGCCGGGTTACAGCTTAAAATAATTTCACGAAATAATTAAGGATCAGGCATGTTGACATTGGAACAGGCGAAAGATTGGTATCAAAACACAGACGCCGTACATGATTTCTCGCATATCGAACGCGTCTACCGCATGGCAGAACGCCTTGCCCTGGCGGAAGGTGCCGACCTGGAGATCGTGCGTGCTGCCGCCCTGCTGCATGACGCGGACGGAACCACCCCGGGCAGCGAGGTGCGCAAAGAGCACCACCTGCGCTCGGCGGAGTTCGCTGCTGTTATTCTTCAGGCAGAGGGCTGGTCTGAGGACCGTATCCAGGCGGTTCAGCATTGCATCCGCGCCCACCGCTACCGCGATGACAGCGAACCTCCCGCAACCATCGAAGCGAAGGTGATCTTCGATGCCGATAAACTGGATGTGCTCGGCGCCATAGGAGCGGTGCGTGTCACAGTTTACGCCGCACTAGCTGGTACGCCCTTTTACAGTCCTCCTTCACGCCAGTTTCTTGAAACTGGCAGGGAAGAACCTGGTGAATTGCACAGTGCTTATCACGAACATCTTTTCAAGCTGCGCAATGTAGAAAAGCGTCTCTATACCGATAGCGCCAAAGCCATCGCCAGCCAACGCCGCCGCTACCTGGATGACTTCTTTATTCAACTAATCGCTGAAATCAATGGTGAACGCTGATGGCTGCGGCGCCCCAACCCATGCTTGATCAGGTGATTCACTGGGCACTGGAAGCGGGTGCCATTGCTCGTGAGGGGTTTACCCGTTCACACCAGGTGGCTTTTAAAGGGCGCACCGATCTCGTCACCGAGATTGATTTCCAGATTGAACAGGCACTGATCCGGGCAATCCATGGCGCTTTTCCAGAGCATTCTATTTTGACGGAGGAAGCTGGGGCACTCGATGGTGTTCCCTCCCTCCGCTGGTACGTTGATCCGCTGGATGGCACTGTCAATTACGCCCATCAGATTCCGGTGTATGCGGTTTCAATTGCCTTTCAGGATGCTGAGGGGCTGAAGTTAGGCGTGGTCTACGACCCTTCGCGCGATGAATGCTTTTCAGCGCAGAAAGGCGCAGGTGCGTGGCTTAATAATGAACCGTTGCATGTTAGCGCTGTGGACGAGGTGGAGAAAAGCCTTCATGCCACCGCTTTTGCCCGTCAGGACGAAGGGAAATTTAAGCGCAATCTGCGTAATTTTTCTTACCTCTCCCGTCATTCGCTCGGGGTACGGCGCATGGGGTCCGCGGCACTCGAGTTGACTTATGTGGCTTGCGCCCGCCTGGATGCCTATTGGGAACAGGGCATCAACCCCTGGGATATCGCAGCGGCGGCGCTGATCGTGGAAGAAGCCGGTGGCGTGGTCACTACCCCCGAAGGAGACCCGGACTACTTTAAGCCGCCACACGCCATCCTGGCAGCTGCCCCAAATCTTCATCCCCGCCTTTTGGAGCTGTTTGCCCGGCTGAAGGATCCGGAAACTGGATCCGTGGCTCGTTCCCCTCATGTATAATCATTAAACCCGGTTTCTTCGGGAGTTAAATTTATTCTTCAAAGAGGTTTTTGATGACAAATCCAACCTACATCCAAAAAGCCTGGAGCCTGAACGACCTTTTCCCTTCCATTGATAGTGCGGAATTAAAAGCCGCCTTTAAGGAAATGGATTCCCGCGCGGCTGACCTGGAAAAAAAGCGTTCCCTGCTGACTGATTCAATCCGTTCGCAGGAATTTGTGTCCCTCATCAAGGAGCTGGAAGCACTTTACCGCCTTGCCCATCGGGTTGCCAGTTTTGCTGAATTGGGATTCGCTTCCGATACACAAAACCAGGAAGCCCTCGGATTGGTAGCACGTACCGAGCAGTTCCTCTCCGAAATTAACAACCGCACCCTTTTCTTCAGCCTGTGGTGGAAGGATCTTTCGGATGAAAAGGCTGCCCCGTTGATGGCTGCCGCGGGTGATTACCGCTACTGGCTTGAGGAAATGCGCCATTTCAAGCCCCACACGCTCAGTGAGCCGGAAGAAAAAATCATCAACACCAAAAATGTCACCGGTGTCAGTGCGTTGAACACCCTGTATGATTCCATCACCAATCGTTATGTTTTCAAGGTTGAGGTTGACGGTGAGGTCAAAGAGCTTACCCGCGGAGAATTGATGAGCCTGGTGCGCAGCAGCGACCCCAACCTGCGTGCGCGCGCCTACCAGGAGTTATACCGGGTTTATGGCAATGATGCCCCCATCCTCGGACAAATGTACCAGACCATCGTCCGCGACTGGTGGAATGAAGAAGTGACCTTGCGTCATCACGCCTCGCCCATCTCGGCTCGCAACCTGGCAAATGATCTGCCGGATGAAGTGATTGAACTGCTGCTGGAAACCTGTCGCAAGAATACTGACGTTTTCCAACGCTTCTTCCGCCTCAAAGCCCGCCTGCTGGGGATGGAAAAACTGCGACGGTATGATATCTATGCTCCGGTCGCCGAGGCGGATAAGCCCTTTGCCTATCCGGCGGCTGCCGCAAAAGTGCTGCAATCTTTCAATCAGTTCGATCCACGATTCGCCCGCCTGGCGGAACGCGTCTTTGCCGCAGACCACATAGATGGCGAGGTGCGCAAGGGCAAGCATGGAGGGGCTTTCTGTGCCACTGCCACCCCCGATCTTACACCCTGGGTGCTGCTTAATTATCAGGGTAAAGTGGATGATGTGGCAACCATGGCGCATGAGCTGGGTCATGCCATTCATTCCATGCTGGCAGAACATCACAGCCTCTTTACTCAGCATGCAAATTTGCCGCTGGCAGAGACAGCTTCGACCTTTGGCGAGATGATGCTGGTGGATCAAATGCTCGCAGAAGAAACGGACGAGAATGTCAGGCGGGACCTGCTCTTCAAGCAGGTGGACGATGCGTACGCCACCATCCAGCGTCAGGCATTCTTTGCCATGTTTGAAAAACAGGCTCACCAGATGGTGATGGATGGCGCATCAGTGGATGAGATTTCAGAGGTTTACATGGAGAATCTCAAGACTCAGTTTGGCGATGCCGTGGAAACAGCCGAAGAGTTCAAGTACGAATGGGTTTCCATCCCTCACATTTACCAGGTGCCCTTCTATGTTTACGCTTACGCCTTTGGTCAACTTCTGGTGCTTTCGCTCTACCAGCGCTACAAAGCGGAAGGGGAAACCTTCAAACCGAAGTACATTCAGCTGCTTTCAGCAGGCGGTTCTGAAGCACCGATGAAGATCCTCGCAGACGCCGGGGTGGACGTGCACAAACCTGAATTCTGGCAGGGTGGCTTCGATGTGCTCAACGCCATGGTGGATCAGCTCGAGAAGCTTTCCTGATAACCCAACGCAGATTGTATGAAACGACGCCCCCTGAGGCGTCGTTTTTTTTAGAACTTGACTTAAGATCAAACGAAGGTAAAATTATTTCGATAGTTATCGAATTGTTTTGGAGGATTTATGACCGAACAGAATGAAATGCCCGTGTTACTCGACTTTTTCAAAGCCTTGGCGGACGAAAATCGGCTCAAGATCATCGGCTTGCTGGCACAGCAGCCAGCTTCAGTGGAGGCACTGGCAGAAGCCTTAAAATTAAGTGTTTCCACTGTTTCCCATCACCTGACAAGACTTTCCAAAAGCGGGCTGGTCTCCGCGCGCGCCGAGGGTCATTATGCCATTTATGCCCTCAACATCGATAAACTGCACGATCTATCCCAATCCCTCCTGCGCACAGAAACCTTACCCGCACTCTCGCGCGACCTTCCCCAACCTGCAGCCGACCCCTTTGAGCACAAAGTGATGAAAGCCTTCGTTGATGCCAACGGACGGATTACCGCGTTTCCAGCTCAGGATAAGAAGTTCCTGGTGCTGTTGCGCTATGTGGTCAGGGCTTTCGAACCTGGGCGTCACTACCCCGAAAAAGAAGTGAATGAAATCCTAAAGCGTTACCATGACGATACAGCCTCGCTGCGGCGCGGTTTGGTGGAATTCAAACTTATGGAGCGCGCAGGCGGCGGCGGAGATTACTGGCGTTTGGCAGAATAAACACCGCCTGAAACAGCCCCCTCCTCAAGATCCGTCCCCTGCCAGATTTGTGCAAGGGTTCTTGCCCCATCCGCGCCGTGTATTCTATGGTATAGTTTTAATTCAAAACACCACATTAACCCATTACGGAGCCGGGATATGTATTTCGCAATCGAGGGCGTGATCGGAGTCGGCAAAACCACTCTCGCCCGTCTGCTGCAACCCCACTTCGAGGCTGAATTAGTGCTCGAAGTCTTCGAAGAAAACCCCTTCCTTAGTAACTTTTACGCCGATCGGGCTCGTTATGCGTTTCAAACACAAATTTTCTTCCTGCTCAGCCGTTACCACCAGCAACGCCGTAATATCGGAGACCGCTTGAGCCAGGTAAAGGCGCTGATCAGCGACTACACCTTCGAAAAAGACCGGCTCTTCGCCCAAATCAACCTGCATGGCGATGAACTGGATATGTACTATAAGGTACAGGAAGCCCTGGCGGAAAAGATTCTTGCTCCTGACCTGGTGGTGTACTTGCGCGCTTCAACGGACGTCCTCATGAAGCGCATTGCCATGCGGGACCGCCCATACGAACGTCAGATGGACCGCGAATACATTGATCTTGTCAACCGGGCATACGATTCCTTCTATTTCAATTCGCCTCATCTAACCAATGTACTCACCATCGAAACCGATACCCTCAACTTCGTGGAACATCCTGAAGATTTGGAGTTCATCTGCAACCGTATCCGCGAAGAATTACAGTTGGCGCCTTACCAACCTAAACTGCCTATTCAATAAGCGAGGTTCCCTTGCGCATCACCCGTGAAATACTTCTCAACCAGGCGCGTGAAAACACCCAATTATTGACCTCCAAAGACCGCAGCATCATTTGCGTGTATGTCACTGGCTCGCTGCTTGATGAAGATCCCTTTATTGGCGGTATCACGGATATTGATCTGGTGTGCGTACATAGCCGGGCGGTAAAGGTGCGGCGCGAGGTGATCCGTCTCAGTCCGGAGATTACCTTGGACGTGGCGCATTACGAGCAGGAAGAGTTTGAACCGCCGCGGAAGTTGCGCACCGATGCCTGGCTCGGCGGTTGGCTTGAAAAGGTCCCGCTTGTCTTATTTGATTCCTTGCGCTGGTATGATTTTACCCGCGCATCAGCCACCGCCCAATTTTGGAAAATGGAGAATGTCGCCGCGCGCATCAACACGTTTCTTGTGCCGGCGCGCAAGACCTGGCTGGATCTGACGGAAGAATCCATCCCTCAGGGGATTAAACGGGCTTCTGCTTATCTGACTGCGCTGCGCAATACCGCCAACGCCGTCGCCTGCCTCACCGGCGCACCGCTGGCAGAGCGCCGTCTGGTGCACGAGCTTCCAAGCCGGGCTGAAGCCGCCGATTTGCACGACTTCAGTGCCGACTTCATCCCGCTTTTCACCAGCGACGCGATAAATGATGAGAATTTCAACGCCTGGCTGGACGCCTATCACCTGATGTTTGATGCCCTCAAGAACGTGGAGGAGCTGCCACCCTCGCTGCAACCTTTCAGGCGTGCCTACTACGAAAAGGCGATTCGCGCCCTCTACCCTGCCAACCCGGCGGGGGCAGTCTGGCTGCTTTACTATACCTGGACGCGCGCCGCTGCCTGCCTGCCCCACAGCGAACAGTCTTTCAAGGACTGGCAGGAGGTTGGCAAACAACTGGAATTGGATTCGAAGCACCTTCCCACACGCCTGGAAGAGCTCGACCATCTGCTCGACAGCGTTGAGGAGACCTGCGAGCGGCTTTCGGCATAGCGTCATTTTCCCCATTTTGTGCACAACTCTCTAGAAACCTGTGGATAACTGGCTGTTTTTTGTGGATAAAGCATGTCAAAATCCCCTTTTTCTCCACAAACAAAGCCAAAAAATCGGTGGAGAAACTGGCAGTTTCTCCCTCTTTTCCACATGTTTTTTAACTAAGCGGTGTTTTTCAACTTTTTTGTTTTTTTCCACAGACGGTGCACATACAACCGGGGAGAAAGGCTCTCTCCCTATCCCCCACATTCGGGGTGTAGATGGCACAAGGCACCCCAGATCTGGTGCTTGGACCCGTTTTCGCTCTGTTTCTCCACTTTTGCACAGCCCCTACTACGACTACTATCTACTGATTAACAAATAAGAGAATAAAGAGGGATCATCAAACACAGGCTTGAATTTGCCCTGTGGAATGTGTACAATGAAAAAAAGGAGCATTTTACTACCCCATTTGGCCATACATTCCTGAAAATCTTTCAGGAGGGAGAACATTATGGTAGATGTCATTAAGGTCAAAGCCAATTCGCGCACCGCAGCAGTTGCTGGCGCCATCGCCGGGGTGATACGTGAGCATAAACACGCAGATATCCAGGCGATTGGAGCAGGAGCAGTCAATCAAGCCGTCAAAGCACTGGTATTGGCCAGGGGATACCTCGCAGAGGATGGATTGTCAATCTACTGTATGCCTGAATTCGTTGATGTGGAAATAGAAGGAAAAGTCCGCACAGCAATCAAGCTTGTAGTTGACATCAAGAGCTGATTGTCTATCGACGCGATTGCAACAGACATCAATGGATCGAGATGTCTGCTATTCGATGGAATTGGCTTCTTCGCGGGTAAAGACGACTTCTTCCTTCCCCGTCAGTTTTTCCTTCACTTTGGAAATAATTAATTCCAGGTGGCGCGGATGCGCCACATAATCCAGATCATCCGCCGGCACCGTCAGCACCGGGCAGAGGGTAAAGTGCTGGATCCAGTTTTCGTACAGCAGATTCAATTGTTCCAGATATTCCGGTGAGATGCTGCGTTCATAATCCCGGTTGCGCAGTTCAATGCGCTGCAGCAGGGTGGATACCGACGCCCGCAGGTAAATTACCAGGTCAGGCGGTGGCAGATACTCGGCTAAAGTGCGATAGAGAGAGCGATAAGTGGTGTAATCGCGTTCGGATAGGTTCCCCTGTAGAAAAAGGTTGTAAGCGAATACTTCAGCGTCTTCGTAGATGCTGCGGTCCTGGATAACCGAACAGGTGGCGCGTACCAGATCCTGATGAATGCGCAGGCGGTGAGTAAGAAAGAAGATTTGCGAATGAAAGCTCCAGGTCTTCATATCCCGGTAGAAATCTGCGAGATAAGGGTTTTCAGCTACTGGTTCAAAAAAAGGCTGACAATCCAGTCTTACGCTGATCATTTCTACCAGCGTGGATTTGCCAACGCCAATGTTACCCGCCACCGCAATAAATTTTTTCATGGACATCCTCGAGGGGCATGAATTAATGACGCAAAAAAATTATAGCATTGCTGCTTTTTGCACGCAAAAAAGCCTTTCCAGAAGGGAAGGCTTTTTGAGGGGGTGCGATTTCAAAATCAGGCGGGTACGCAGGAACCGGTGGGACAAACCTCAGCGCAGGAACCGCAATCCTTGCACTTGGCGGGGTCAATCACGTACTGAGTGTCTCCGGCGGAAATGGCACCCTCGGGGCATTCGGCTTCGCAGGCGCCGCACATGATGCAATCTGTGGTGATCTTGTATGTCATGTTCTTTTCTTCTCCTTTTGGAGGGATATCTTCCGAAGTATAGAATAGCACCGAGCGAGTGGGCTGTCAATCAAGAGAGATTGGAAAATGTCACCATTTCCGCTGAAATTTATCCCGATCGAAGGTATAATCCAGCCTAAATTTCTGCTGGCGAAGCGAATGACTCATCCCCACCGACTTGCCCCATTAACGACATCTCTTTCTGTGCTGGCACCTGCCCTGCCGGTCGTGATGGGCTATCTTCCCATTGGCTTTGCTTATGGCGTCCTCGCAGCTGCTGCCGGTATGGACGTCTTTACGGCGACATTGATGTCGGTGATTGTTTTTGCCGGCTCTTCTCAGTTGATGGCGGTGAGCCTGATCAGTCAGGGGCTCACTCCCTGGGCGATCATTATCGCCACTTTTGTCATCAACCTGCGTCACCTGCTGATGAGCGCGTCGCTTTCCCCTTCCCTTCAAAAATGGAAAAACAGTGAGGTGATGGCTTTTTGTGCCGAACTGACGGATGAAACCTTTGGGGTTCACAGCCTGCGCTTCGAACGTGGAGAATTGAAAGCCAGTCACGCGCTGGGCATCAATCTGATTTGCCATCTCGCCTGGATCGGTGGCTCACTTTTAGGTGTGCTTGCCGGGGGAAGGATCGCTGATGTTCGTCCGCTGGGATTGGATTATGCCCTCCCAGCCATGTTTATTGCACTGCTCATTCTGCAGATCCGCGGAAGAGCAACCCTTGGCGTGGCGCTGGCTGCCGGCGGTCTTTCCATGCTCTTCTGGATCGCGGGGCAAACGCAGTGGAACGTTATTTTGGCGGCGGTGATTTGTGCAGCCATTGCCGCTGGAGTGGAGACATGGCGCAAACGACCCTGCTGATCACGATCCTCGGGATGGCGCTGGTAACTTACCTTCCGCGCCTGCTGCCGGCGTGGTTCCTGCGCGGACGAGCCCTGCCGCCTTTTCTGGCAGCGTGGCTGCGCTATATTCCTGCGGCAATTTTATCCGCCTTGCTGCTGCCTACCTTGCTGGTGGAGAACGGACAGCTCAACCTGAACGGTCAAAACCTCTACCTGTGGGCGGCACTTCCCTCAGCGTTGGTGGCATGGAAGCGAAAAAGCCTCTTTCTGACCGTACTCACCGGCATGGCAGTGGTGGCGCTGATACGCCTGCTTGCCCCAGGCAGTTAGACAGATCAGAAGATCGCTTTCCCAAACATTCATATATTTTTCATTTTCTCTTCATAACTTCTTCAAATTTGGCAGCTATGATGGAGGCAATCACAAAGAGACAATCTTTGCGAAAAAAAAAGGAGATCAAAATGAAAAAGATACTATTTAGTTTACTTTTAGCAGGTGTGATCGTTACCGCGGTTGGTTTTACCAGCACTGCCAGTGCACAGGGACCATACAACGGTCGGGGCGCGGGGTACGGCACCGCAACCAGCCCGGACACCGACCGGTTGGTGAATGAAGAGGTACACACCCTGATGATCGAAGCCTGGTCAACCGAGCTCGGCATCAGTGTGGAGGAACTGGAGACCCGTCTGGATGCAGGGGAACGTATGTCGTCGATTGCTCTTTCCACCGGACTGACGCTGGCGGAGTTCCGTGACCTGAAGAGTACCATTCACGCTTCTGTGGCTGACGCGGCACTGGCTGCGGGGTACATTGATGAAGCACAGGCAGAGCGAATGAGCCAGGCTTTTGGGGCAAACAGGGGTGGCTTGGGGGCGCGCGGCGCCGGGATGCGTGCCGGCAGCGGTCTTGGGGGAGGGATGTTTGGCTACGGAGCGCAAGCAGGCACCTGCCCGAACCTGCCGTAAGGTCACTTAACAGATTCAAGAAGAGGCTGCCCCACAACACGGGGCAGCCTTTTTTAAGACGCTTGACAGCAAGCGTACCTGAATTATAATAAAGGACGCTTTCCTCGTTAGCTCAATCGGCAGAGCGGGCGGCTGTTAACCGCTAGGTTCGAAGTTCGAGTCTTCGACGAGGAGCCTTAGCCTTAGAAAGACACTCTTAATTGTTCAGAGTGTCTTTTTTACACCAATGCTATAATTTAAAGAAACTCGTGTAAAGATATTCGGTGAGTAATTTTTGAAAAAGCCATTCCCATAGATTTTTCCATTTTTATTAAATAATAGAAGCGTAGAAGAGATTCCTATGAAATTACTTGTTGAGAACCAATTATTGAAAAAGTGGATCTTATATTTTTTGATTTTGATTCTATTTGTCTCATTATTTAGCTTTGCTTACAAAGGTTTCTTTTCAAGATATTTACAAGATGATTATTGTTATGGTAAGGATGTTCTAACTAAAGGCTTTATTACTGCCCAGTACGAAGCCTATACAGCAGACACTGAATACAATGGAAATCGGTATTCCCTTACGCTATTTTCTGGAATTGCTGAGTTAGCAGGAGGAACCTCGTTCTACCGATGGATATCCGGAATATCAATTTTATTATGGCTTGGGGCGTTGATTTTTTTGGTAAACCAAATACAAGTTCTGTTTCTGAAGAAGATAGAGAAGAGATATTCGATCGCTATTAGTCTTTTGGTTTTGGTATTTTCTCTATACTTGGCTCCAGACTTGTACCAAATTTTCTATTGGAGATCGGGTAGTTTTCCCTATCTCTTTCCTATAATAACAAATACTTTTTTGGCAGCTAGAGGGATAAAGATTGGACGGAGTCGAAAATTTATATGGTCTAATTTCCTCGAAATTGCTCTAATTAGTTTCATCTCAGTAGGATTTTCGGAAACAGCAGCAATGTGGCAACTAGGACTTTGGTCGATGGCAATGTTTTTAATACTGGGTTTAAATCGTAAGAAAGCACATTTAAGTTTTCTCATCTGGCTGTTTTCAACAATTCTAGTTGCAAATTTATTAGGCATATTCTTCTTATTGATAAGTCCAAATAATGCTTTTCATTTGAGTGCCGCGTCTGTAAAAAGACCCGACCTATTCACATTTCTAGAAAAATCATTTCGATACGGCTTCGATTTTCTCTATTATTCGTTAAAGGGAAAATGGCTTCCATTCTTGGTTATTTTTGGCTTTGGGGCATTCCTAAACATGATATTAGAAAATCACTTGGAAATTTCTAAAAAAGCCCTTGGAATATATACACTGTTCTTAGTTGTCTCTATCTATCTAATTAGCGTTTTTAATACAGTACCAACTGTATTGATTCGATCGGTATATCCTGAGGAAAGAGCCTGGTTTCCAATTCATTATTTATTGATTTGGACTTTATTTCTCCTTGGTTTTCTCACCAGTGAATTAATTACCAAATTAGCCATCTTGAAGTTTCCTAAAATGATGCGAAGCATAGGGATTTTAATTTTGGGATTATTTATAGTTGCGTATACCGGTAGGATGTTACCAAGCTTATATGCTGGTATTCTGCCACTCCGAGCACGGGCATTGGCTTGGGACCAAAGGGAAGCATGGATTCTTCAGGAGAAAAACTTAGGAAAAAGGCACATAACTGTCCCTGCCTTTGACCAAATTGGGGGCATAACTGAACTGCAATCCAATGAAAATCACTGGGTAAATGCTTGTGCGGCAAAATATTATGGAGTTGACGGAATTATCGCTGTGGAAAACTTCAATGGAATAAAACCATATTTCAAATAACCATAACTCTTGTTAATGTAAACGATGCCAAAGACTTAACTACATTTTCTGAAGTGATTTTTAAATTCGTAAAAAATTCCCGGAATTAATTATTCCCAAATTACTACTACGTTTTAATGTATACCAACAGGGTCAGAAGAATTATCCGCTAGGTTCGAGGTTCGAGTCCTCGACGAGGAGCCATCAGACTTAAAAGCCCGTAAGGGCTTTTTTGTTTAAGATTTTGTTTACCTTGGCATCCTGTCCGCAGCGTGCGGCTCGATGTGACACCTCTACATCCCGTGCTCTGTTGACATCCTCTGCCAAGGGGCGGGAGGGTATAATTTCATCATCACCATGGATCGCTCTCAGCGTACCACCTTCCTTGTGCTTCTTGCTTTCGGGTTGATCTATTTTGCCATCTTCATACCGGCAAATCTCACCGGCGCGCAGGACGTCAATATGATCAGCGTCTTCGAGCATGACGAATACGCGCAGTACCCCTACGTCATTCACATGCTGACCCCTGGCGAAACCTTCTACCAGTCCGTGCGCAACTTTGTGGTCTACCTGCACTATTATTACGGCTACCCCTTCTATTTCTTCTCTGCCCTCTCGTTATTGCCCGTCAAATGGATCTTCGGCAGCGATTGGGCATTCCAGACACCGCTCATCATGCTGGTGCTGCGCCAGATGATCAACGTGCTGCCCATCCTCCTTTCCATCTATCTCCTCGTTTGGCTGCAAACCCGCTTCAAATCCCGGCTACGCTCCATCCTCCTCTTCCTTCTTTTGATTAGCCTGCCTGCTGTTTTCGCGAATAACCTGTGGTGGCACCCTGACAGTCTGCTCACCTTCTTCTCTGTGCTGACTATATTCTTCCTGGTAAAAGATGAATTTCACTTTGGAAAATACTTCTACCTCTCCGCGGTAAGCTGCGGGCTGGCTATCGGCGCCAAGATTCTGGGTGTTTTATTCGTGATCACTTATGCGGTTTATCTGGGGGTGGGGCTCTTCTCCCACCGGCTGACCTTGAAAAAGGCATTGGGTCGCGCCGGTGTCTACCTGTTGCTGCTGCTGGGAGTGGTGGTTATTTCTAATCCGCTGCTGTTGCTGCCAATGGAGCGGGCGGAAATCATCTCCGTTTTTAAAGCCAACCTTCAGCAAAATACGCTCGGGTTTTGGGTGATTGGAAATACGAACGAAAGCATGTTTCGCCAAATTGTCTCCGTCTTTGAGAAAAATTATGCTTCGATCCTGTTTTTCTTCCTTTCGTTGATCGCCCTTGTCCACGGCATCCTGCGTCGCGAGACCCGATTGCTCAGTCTGGTGATTCTCACCTGGGTCGCTGGCTACCTGGGGTATTTCCTTCTTTTCGCGGCGACGATGCGTGAGCACTACCTGATCCCGGCAGCGCTGCCGTTGCTTTCCAGCTTGGGCAATTATTTGCCGTCTGCCATCCCCCTCAAAGGCACCGCGGCGACTGAAACCTCAAAAAAGGTAGTATGGGGCAGGGTCGCTTCTTATCTCCTGATGATTGGGTTCGTCATCCAGATCGGACTGAATGGGACTCGCGATGTGAAAGACATCCTTAACGTTCAAAAGCGCGAAACCACCTCCACCAGCATCCAGATGTTCCGCCAGGCAGAAGATCAGATCCTGCAGAAGATCGAGATTGACCGCAAGCTGCGCATCTACCGTGATTGGCGGGCGTACGTCGCCGACCGTCCTGAATACGACGTGAGGATAAACTGGGATCTGGCGACCTATCCCTACCTGCAGGATCTGGACGCCGACGTCCTGTTCATTGAGCGAGAGAATATGATCTATTTTTCCGACGCTGCCAAAATTTCCAGAGCGATTGATCCGGCAAGAATGAAAGAAATGCTCGCCTTCTATTCAGACGCCTTGAATGGAAACGTTACCGGGTATATACGCGCTCTTGAGACTGACTTTGGCGCAGTCTTTGTGCGCGAAAATCTGTATCAGCGCTATTTGAAATAACCGGGCTCTTTCATTTTTCAGGAAGTGCAGGAGCCTCTTCTTTTTTTGGCGTCTGGAGGAAGGTGTAGAAAACCCAGTAAGCCGCAAAAGTTAACACATTGAATATGGCAATCAAAAGAGCCGTATCCACGCCGCTGACCACGCGGGAAAATTCGTTTTCCACTCCATCCAAACCGTTAAAGACAATCAGGTTGATGTTTTCGATCATAATCACCATCAGCATGGTGAGGAGATGCTTGCGGTTCTGCCAGGCTAGCAGAATGGCAAGGATCATGCCGATGAAGAGATGGTTTTCGTGCACGCCTGTGTTCAATGTGAAGTAAGCCCAGTAACCGAGGAGGGAGAATAGCAACAAATTCTCAAAGGTCTTGTGACGCCGGAAAAACATTACCAGGGTGATGAGGTAAACCAGGAAGAATAACAGCTTGGGATAAAGCTTGACCGTCTCTGGCGGACCTTTGATGAGAGTTGCCTGCCCATTAACCAGGGGTCCGTACTGATCGGGTTGGAAAACATGCAGGAAATGGGTGATGATCCAGTTGATATTCAGCGCGTTGCCACTGAGATAATGGTGGTCGCTGGCAACCGTAAAAGCGGTCAAAATTGGTTGAAAGCCGAAGATAACAAAAAAGAAAATGAATACCAGCACAACCGGAAGGACTACTTCCTTAAGAATGCGCGCGAATTTGATCTGCTTCCAATCTCGTAAACGTGAAATGTTGAAAACATAAAGGGCAAGAAATGGTGCGATGATTAAAGGCTGCCATTTGGTAAAGAACGCGAGGCAAAAGGTGATTGAAAAAAGAACCAGACGGTCTTTTTTCAATGCCCACAAAGAGGCAATCAGAAAAGGCGCAAAGAAAACATCCAGGTGCCCCAAACCAACGCTCATGATCAGCATGGAAAGGTGCAACGCCGCGGTCAAAAGTGCGTTTCTGGTCATTCCCCAGAAAAGCGCGGAGGATGCCATGAGGAAAAATACAATGGTCAGCTTGATCGCAGTGTAAATCCAGATGCCAAAGGTCTGGGATAGTTTTGCCGCTCCGACCAGAATTACCGTTGTCAGCGGAGGATAGGTATCATGGTTTATGTGGTAGTTTTCCACCAGTCCCATCTGATTTGCGTCATTTGCCCAGCGCACCCAGGTGTCCATATTGCCTGTACCCGGGGTAGGGATTAGAAAAAGGGTTAACAGAAAAATCATTAGAAAAAGAAAAACGATTTGCAATGTTTTCCAGTGATTTTCTCGCGCGGGGATCTGCATCGGAATCATTTTTTCCTTATGATGGAAAGAGGATTGAAAAGAGACAAATTTCTGGCAGTATTATAACGGGTTTTAAAATCTTGTTCTGTACGGGAATAGACGGTTCATGGCAGCATTCCATAGCAACCAAGTCGTTACTGCCAAAAACCTTGAACCAAGAGGGAGATGACAGTAGAAAACGCGAACCCAAACGTGTGACAATAAACGATACTGTCCAAACGGCTCTGATCATCGCCGTTCGCAAGCCCTTCTTGTCCGAACGATGTTCTCCAGCGCCAACGGCATAAGCATGCGGGAAGGCGGGCTGGCATTCGCCATCAGAAGCAGGGAGCTCTTCACCACTCCACCCGGTCATTGATATAATATAGCAATCAATCTTCCAAGAGGTACTCATGCTTCTTTCCATTGTCTTTATGATCGCCCTGATCGCTGTCGGTGTCGCATTCATGTACACGGCTATTAACGGGAGGTTAAAATCCAAAAGCGCGCAACACTGGCCAACGGTGAAGGGGAAAGTGCTCTCCTCCGAGGCAGTGGAAGACCGCTTCCGCAGCGCCACTGGTAAAGCCACCATCGCCTATGTACCAGATGTTTCCTATGAATATGTGGTCATGGGTCAACCATTCACCGGCAAGAATGTCATCTTCGGTGAAAAAGCGTACGATTACATCACCGCCTCCCGTATTTGTGAAAAATTTGCGGTCGGCTCCACTCCTGATGTTTACTACAACCCCAACAAACCGGCGGAATCAGTGCTGGTGCCCAAAACCAACGAAGGGCAGCGCTCCTTTATTCCCGGTATCTTTTTTATCTGTTCCGGACTGTTGATTGGTTTGTTTGCCATTCTCTTTCCGTCCTAATCTATCTAAAAAAGGAGAAGTGTTATGACATCGTGGTTACCTGTAATTCTCTTTGTCGTTCTGGGAATTTTTGTCATCGTGCAGGGAATTTTAGCCAGAAAACGGGCAAAAGAAACCGAATCCTGGCCGACTGTGCCCGGAACAGTTCTTTCCTCCGAAGTCATTACCAGCCAACGATACGATAGCGATGCTCCAGGTCATCAACGGACGACGTACGCCCCATCGGTGAACTATCAGTACAGCGTGATGGGGCAGGTTTATACCGGCAAGCGGATCAGCTTTGGCGAGAAGAATGCCGGTCGGAAAAAATGCAATGAAATCGTTGCCCGCTACCCTGCTGGTTCACCGGTGAACGTGCGCTATAACCCCGAAAAGCCAGATGAAGCCGTGCTTGAAAGCAGCGCAAGAGGCAGCACCGGCAACATCATTCTGGGAATTGTATTTTTTGCACTGGCGATATTTTTCATCTTCCAAATGAAATAAACCCTCATTCAGGAAAAGGTTAGCAGCTGGTCGCAAAGGTGTTTTGGCTCGGGTACTGGGATGTGACGAGTGTCATCCTGTACCTGACCGGGGCGAGGACGCTCAATGGTTCGCATTGAGAACTGGGATGGCGGCTTCTGAAAGACTCTTTTCCATAATTATTGTGGGGAATAAAAAAACTTCCGGCAGAATCAATCGCCGGAAGCTTTTTTGTTATTGAAACAGGGTTGGTTAAGCCAAAGCCTCGAGGGTTAAGGCATGAAGTGCAGCCAGGTAACTGAAAGTAAAGCCCGCACCAAGCGTGGCACCAGCGCCGGCATACCCCGCACCCATTACGCTGCCCGAGGTGTTGCCCACGGCGTACAGACGCGGAATGATGTTGCCGTTGAGGTGAATCACCTGACCATTCTTGTTGATCTCGAGCCCCCCATTGGTACCGCAGGTGCCGGGGTAATAAGGGGCACCGTAGAATGGACCGGTTTCAATCGGTGCGAGGCAGTTGTTCTTAAGATCGGTGCGTCCGGTGGCATCACCAGCCGTGTTCTTATCAAAGGGATTCTCACCCCGATGCCAGATCGGATCAATGCCTTCCAGCGCGTTGGCGTTGAAGACTTCCAGGTTTGCCTGCAAACCAGCGTAATCGATACCCAGTTTGCCTGCCAGTTCTTCGAGCGTGTCGGCTTTGACGATCCATTCAGGAATGACGCCCATCTGGTATTTTGAGCCCGGGAAGAAGTAATACTGGGCATAGGTGCTATCCACAATCCAGTAAGACGGAATATTTCGATACTCGCTTAAACCGGAATCATAATAGTAGAAGGAGCGTTGGAACTGCTCATAAGCCGCAGATTCATTACCAATGCGCTCTCCATACTTATTAACGACGATGGAATTTGGTTTTCCGCGGTAGGTTTGCCAGTCCACCTCTCCCTGCATTTTATCGAAATCCATCACAAAACCAGGCAGCCCCCAGCTCTCGTTCATATTGCGCATGGAAGCCCCAATCAGCATTCCCATCAGATGACCGTCACCAGTATTGGTGGGCACCGCATTGGAAAAGTAGATCGGACCCCGTAGGTAATGGGTGACCCAGGTTTTGTTATAGTCAAAGCCGCCAGTACCGATGATGACTGCCTTTTTAGCTTTAATGGCTATTTCGCCGTCGGCTGTATCAGCAAGTAAACCAATCACCTCGCCACTTTCATTGGTGACGAGCTCCTTCGCAGCGGTTTCAAAGAGGATTTCGATCCCCATTTCATCCACCGCAGCCCGGAAGGCTTTGTATAAGCCGCCACCGTTGAGCTTTTGGTCGCCATCATACATCAGCAGCGACCGCCCGAAGGGGACGGAACCCTCACCGGCATAATAGTCCTGGAAGGCTGGGCTATTATTGACGTCAAAGGTCCAGGCGAACTTGTCGCGTAAGTATTCAACCATCTTGGGTGATCCATCCACGTAGGCTTCGATCAGCTCATCGGTGCTTTGCCCTTCCGTAATTCGTTTCATATAGGTGATAGCACCTTCGCGGGAATCTTCGTAGCCTTTGGCTTTCATGGCATAGTTATTTGGCACCCAAAACATACCGCCAGATAAGGCGGTGGTACCACCAAAAGCAGGGGATTTTTCGACAATAATGACTTTAGCGCCTTCTTTGGCGGCTACAAGGGCTGCCACTACTGAGGTTCCTGCACCAACGACAACGATATCTGCTTCCTTACTCCATTCAGGGGTTTTGGTTCCGTTGCCCGAGGTTTCTCCAGTGATCTTTGGCGCACAGCCGGCTGCGATTGCAGCCACGCCAGCCCCGGCAACTGCCGTTCTTTTAAGAAAATCACGGCGTGAAACAGTACTTTCACTCTTTGATCCCATGCTGTTCTCCTTTGTCGACGTTCATGAATTTGGACGAGTATAGCATATTTTTTTAAAAGATAACTAAAAAAGTAGACATTAATTTGACAAAACAAAAATGCAAACTTGGGCTAAAACTGGGCTAATTAAAGGAGCAGAGTTGGGTATACTTTACCTCGTCGATAAGACGTAGATCATTCTTTGATGCAAACGCTTGGTCGTGAAGGAGGCGTATGAAATATCTCATCACCGGCGGCGCTGGTTATATTGGCAGCACCATTTGTTCGGCGCTGGAAGATGCCGGGCATACCCCCGTCATCCTTGATTCGCTCATCACCGGGCGCGAGGAATTCACCCGCGGGCGAATCTTTTACCGTGGAGATATCGCGGATGAAATCACCGTCAGGCAAATTTTCCGGGATCACCCGGATATCCAGGCGACGGTGCACTGCGCAGCGTTAATTGTGGTTCCCGAATCCGTCAGCCACCCATACGAATATTACAAAGACAATGTTTCCAAGTCGATCGAGTTCTTCCATACTCTCGCCGACCTTGGCTACGGACAAGTGGTGTTTAGCTCTTCGGCGGCACTTTATGATGTTGTTCCCGGTTTCATGGTCACTGAAGAAGCCCCCTTGAACCCCAACAGCCCCTATGCGCGCACAAAACTGATGATGGAGATGGTCTTAAAAGATTTTTGCGCCGCCTATCCAATGAAAGGTATTGCGCTACGCTATTTCAACCCCATCGGTGCGGACCCCAAAATGCGCAGTGGGATTCATGTAAAACATCCCACACACGTACTTGGCAAGCTGGTGGATACCGCCCAGGGGCGACTGCCGGAATTTGAGATCACGGGCACAAATTACCCCACCCGGGATGGTACGGGAATCCGCGATTACATTCACGTCTGGGATCTGGCGCGGGCGCATGTCAACGCAGTTACTGATTTTGCCAAGGTGTTTGAACGTGCCGGGAACCCACGCGAGAATTATCTCGTCATTAACCTGGGCACTGGAAGGGGAGTGACAGTGAGGGAACTGGTCACGGCTTTTGAAAAAGTTTATGGGCAAACCATCCGTAAACGCGAGACCACCCCCCGCCCCGGTGATGTTGCCGGCTCTTACACCAATGCTGATAAAGCCTACCGCCTGCTCCACTGGAAAGCGGAGTTATCCATCGAACAAGGCATCGCGGATGCCCTGAAATGGGATGAAGTTCGCAAGCAAATGCTCCAGTACGAATCATAATCAGGAGGATCTCATGATCGTAAACCAAGGATTGAATGCTGGATATTTGCTGGTTCAATTGATCAGTCTGGCGATCCTGATCGCCTGGATCGTTCTGCTGGTGATGTGCCTGGTTCGGCTGCGCGCCGCTACCTTATCCTCCACCAGTAAAGCCATATGGGTGTTGATCCTGGCTGCCATCCCGATTCTGGGGGCAGTGGCATATCTGATCGTAAAACCAACCGAATAATTTACGCCGTTTGGTTCAACAGAAAGGGAAAATCCCTTTCTTTAGAAGGCACGCAGATACTGGGGCGGCACCAGCCCTTTGAAACCCAGTTCGCGGGCGGCAAGCAGTGACCAATAAGGCGTGCGCAGCATTTCCCGTCCTAACAGCACCACGTCAGCTTTGCCGGAGCGGATGATTTCTTCCGCCATGCGCGGCTCGGTGATCAGCCCTACCGCGGCAGTGGAGATTCCGGCAGCTTTGCGCACTTCGTCTGCAATAAAAACTTGATACCCGGGATCTTTTGGAACGGATGCATCCGGAAGATTGCCGCCTGACGAGCAGTCAATCAAATCCACCCCAGCCTTTTTGAGCAGCTTTGCAAGTTCAATCGACTCTTCCAGCGACCAGCCATCCTCCACCCACTCGTAGCCTGAAATGCGCACCGTGAGGGGCAGCCGTTCTGGCCACACCACCTTTACTGCCTGCACCACTTCCAGCAGGAAACGGATGCGATTCTCAAAGGATCCGCCGTAACGATCCGTCCGCTGGTTTGATTTCGGCGAGCAAAAGGATTGCAGCAGGTAACCATGGGCACCATGAATTTCCAGCCATTCGAATCCAGCTTCAAGGCTGCGCAGCGCAGCATCCGCAAAAAGCTGGCAAATGGAGGCGATTTCCTGTAGGCTAAGTTCCTTTGGCACCTGATGGGAGGGTGAAAAGGCAATGGGGCTCGCGCCAACTACCTGCCAACCCAGCGGATCTTCCGGCGGAATAGGATTTCCGCCTGTCCAGGGTTGACCGACACTGGCTTTGCGTCCGGCATGGGCAATTTGAATCCCCGGCACTGCTCCATTGGCTTTGATGACCTGCGTCACCCGTTGCAAAGGTGCAATATGAGCATCCGACCAGATGCCCACGTCAAACGGAGTGATGCGACCGCGTGGTTCCACAGCAGTGGCTTCTGTAATGATCAGCCCCGCCCCACCGACTGCGCGGGTGCCTAAATGAACCACTTGCCAGTCACTGGAAAAACCGTCCTGATAACAATACTGGCACATTGGCGAGACGCCTATCCGGTTACGTAAGGTAATGTCTTTGATGGTTAAAGGGTCAAACAGAGAGGGCATAGGTTTCCTTTCTCAAGAGCATTTGGAGCAAGTTAAAGAGAGGCTTTCAGAATAAAAACTTCAAGGTTCCCCGCCAGGTCTACTTCGGACGTTTTTGCCTGAAGGTCAATCTCCAGCAGGTGGCGGTAAATCTGTTCCAGGCGGTCTTTGCCATAGCGCTTTGCGGCTCTGGCATAGTCCTCCGCCTTCCTGGGCAGGATGCCAATTTTTGGCGCTACACTGTTCAGGTTTTCGCCCTCCGCCAGGATTTCGTTGACGAGCAGCAACTGCCTGAAGCGGTGAATCACCGCGCCAAGAATCACCGCGGGCTGTGAATCATCAAGCAGCTGGTGCATTAACAACTGGGCATCACGGGTTTGTCCGTTCATCAGTCGGTCAAGCATGAGAAAAACATCCGGTGTGCCCTCCACTGAAACCAGTTCCAGCACATCCTCGCGGGTCACCGGGCGTTTCAGATCCACATAGGTGAGCAATTTAAGAATCTCCTGGCTGGCGACACTGGTATCATTACCCACCTGCTGGGTCAGTTCTGCAGCTGCGGCAGCATCGAACCTGCCGCCAAGGTTTTTGGCTTCATTGAGGATCCATTGGGGCATCTGGCGCAGGTCCGGTACACCGGCATCAAGAATTGCCGCTTCGCGTCGGGAGGAAAATTCCTTTACCAACCAGTGCGTGGAAGAAAAAGTCTCCCACACTTGCTCCCATCGATCATTAACCCGACGCCATTTTTGATGATCTTCCGCTGTGATCACCAGGTGAGTGGAGGGGGGTATGGCAGAAAGCAGGTTGACAAAGGAATCCTGATGGCTTTTGTCGGTTTTGCTGGCAAAGTTTTCAAGGAGGACCAGGCGTGCAGTACCAAAAAAAGGCAGCGTCGAAACCGCCGTGCGAATTTCTTCAGCAGAGGCGCTCTTTCCGTCCAGATGCTGAAGGTTCATGGCGGGGTCAAAATCAGCGCCTAAACCCTCCTGAATTCGTAGAATGTGCTGCGCGATAGCGTGCCTGTCATCACCGCGCAACAGGTAGAGGTGAGTATCCGCCAAGGACTAGATCTCCGCCCCTTCAACCGCTTCCACGGCTTCGGTGGATTCTTCCACCGTAAGGATGCGATGAAGACATGGTCCGGAGCGTTCATAGCGGATAATCTGTCGAATGGTCAGGGGACCCGGATCACCAGAAGTTGAAATTTTCTCCTGAACCTTGGGCCCGAGCGGCTGGGCAGCAATCAACGAGCCGGTAACGATCATGACCATTAGAGGCCAGCGGTCAAGTTTTTTCTTGAAAGAATGCTGGTTTCCCAGCGAAGCCAGCCAGACCAGCGACCCGGCAACCAACCCTGTGGTGACGTAATTGGTTCCGCAGTTGCTGTGCACCGCCAGCCGTTTTTCACCATCCCGCATCCTTTTCAAGGCTTCGCGGGCAGTCTCCAATAGCTCATCGGTGGAGATGTCTCCGATGATCCAAAAGCCCTGGCGATCAGAATGACCTGAAAAAGGGCTGCCGGGATACTTTTTGATCAATAAGTTTAAGGTGGCGTGCTCAAGACCATGATTTCGCCGAACCCGCAAGACAGGTCCCCATTCAAGAATCCCATTTTCACCCATTTGTTCCTCCGATATTAATCTGATTACGTTGATGAAATTAACGCCAATTGAAGCGCTTCTCTTAATGATCGCGCTTCTTTAATCTCGATGGTATTCGGCAGAGATTCCCCCTGCCTGAGCCGCCGCGGGATTATGGCGGTGCGGAAACCAAGTTTGGCGGCTTCGCGCAGGCGGGCGTTCATCTGACCTACCCAGCGCAGTTCGCCCGAAAGCCCTACTTCGCCGATAAACACTGTATCCGCTTTTACCGGTAAATCCTTCATTGAGGAGGCGATTGCCGCCGCAATCGCCAGGTCGGCGGCTGGTTCGCTCACTTGCAAACCGCCAATCACGTTGACAAAAACATCCTGCTCCGCAAGGCGGTAACCCAACCTGCGCGTGAGCACAGCGATGATGAGTAGTAAACGGTTAAAATCCACCCCGTTGGGGGTACGGCGGGGATTGCCAAGGTTACTGGGGCTGGTAAGTCCCTGCATCTCCACCAGCAAAGGTCGGGTGCCTTCCATGGTAACAGCAATGGAAGAACCAGGCGCATTGACCAGGCGTTCTGCCAGAAAGGCTTCGGACGGATTCGTTACTTCCACCATGCCGCGGTCACGCATTTCGAAGACGCCTACTTCCGCAGTAGCGCCGAAACGATTTTTCACCGAACGCAACAGGCGGTAAGATTGAAAGCGATCGCCTTCCAGATAAAGCACGGTATCCACAATGTGTTCCAAAACCCGCGGTCCTGCGATGACCCCTTCTTTTGTGACATGCCCCACCAGAAAAACTGCCATGCCGCTGGTCTTTGCCAGCTCACGCAACTGGTTGGCGCATTCTCTTACCTGGCTGACCGACCCGGCAGTGGAGTTCATTTCTGGCAGGTAAACCGTCTGGATCGAGTCCACAATTAATAGATCCGGTTTGATTGCGCGCACGTGTTCCAGGATGAGCTCAAGATTGGTTTCAGTGAGAAGCAGCAGCTCCTCGCTGAATTCACTCGGATTGTTTTCTCCGGCAAGACGGGTCAGGCGTAGAGCGCGGGCTTTAATCTGGCGCTCCGACTCTTCGCCCGAAACATAAAGCACTTTTTTGCCGGCAGCATCGCGCGTGCCGGTCATTTCAAGCGCCATTTGCAGCAGGAGCGTGGATTTTCCAATCCCCGGGTCTCCGCCAACAAGAACGATGGAACCAGGAACCACACCCCCACCCAATACACGCGCAAATTCACCGATTGGCAAAGGAATACGTTCTTCAACATCACCTTGGATGTCACCCATCCTGCGGGGTGATGAACGAGCGTTCATTCCGCGCAGTGGCGCCCTGGCTGGCTCCACGTGGGTGTAAATGATTTCTTCTACGAAGGTATCCCATCCGCCACATTGCGGACATTTCCCCAACGGACGGGGCACGACTTTACCACATTGTTGACAGACAAACTGGCTGGTGGTTTTGGGCATACGCTAATTATACCCATAAGCGCGCGGGGCATCCCCGAAGCGGGGAGCATCTTAAAAATGGGATGAACAACCGCGGCAAAGAAAAGCTTAAGGTCTTAAAGAGGGGTGATCGACTGGAAAAATTTCTGAGAATCCAGCGCTCGTTTTACCTGAATTGTTACTCGCCGCATGTTGATTGTTTTCAGGTGGCAGAGGGGATTTCTTCAGGGGTGGCTTGCAAGTGCTTGATATAACAGCGGCGGCGCTTATGCTGGCGGCTTTCGAAATGCTTCCACTGCCCCTGTACCAGATGGTTGGTTTCGAGTTCCGGGTTCGATTCAACGATATGAATACCGTTTTTGATGAAAACCCTGGAAATGGTATCGATCAGAACAGCATTGACGCCTTTACCCTGATACTCCGGTTTTACGGCGATCAGGTAAAGATCAGCGCGATCATTCACCTTGTTGGCTCTCAAAAGGTGAAGAAAGCCAAAAGGAAAGAGTTCCCCGCCCGCTCTCTGCAAGGCACGGGCGAGGGAAGGCATGGTAATTCCAAAGGCAACGATGTCCCCGGCGGCATCTTCCACCACAGGCAGAAACTCCGGTTGGATAAAACCGAAATACTGTTTGGTATATTCCTCCACCTGGCGGTCATTAAGAGGCACATAACCATACAGGTTGCGGTAACTTTCATTGAAGAGGGCGAAGATCCGTTTGGCATAAGGCAGGATTTCACTTTTCTTCGTGAAGGTTACCAGGCGAAGATTTTCGCGTCGCAAGATAATGGAAGCCAGATGAGCTATTTTAGGGTCAGGCTGGGCAGGCACGCGCAGTTCAAATTCGATCCAGTCCGTATCTTTTGTGTAGCCGAGATTTTCCATATGCATGGAGTAATAGGCATGGTTGTAGATCGTCGCCATGGTACCCATTTCGTTGAAGCCTTCAACGAGCATCCCCGCCTGATCCATATCGGTAAACCCGAGCGGACCATGGATGGCAGTGCAACCTTTTTCGTGTGCCCAGTCTTCCACTGTGTCAAGCAATGCTTTCGAGACAGCCTCATCGTCGATGAAATCCAACCAGCCAAAGCGCATATACGCCTGATTCCAACGCAGGCGGTGCCCCTCGCTTAAAATGGCGGCAACCCTCCCGACGATTTTTCCATCTTTAAGCGCCAGCCATTGCCGCGATTGGCTGTATTCATAGGCAGCGTTCCGGGCGGGGTCAAAGGTGTTGATCACATTTTTATAAATGGGGGGAACCCAATACGGGTTCCCTTTGTAAAGAGAACGTACGAAGTAGCTGAACCTTTTCAGGTCGTTGCGGGTTTGAACCTCTTTAATCTCGATGGTCATGGCATCCTGCGCTCTATAGAGTCGGGTATCAGGCAAAACGCTTGATATAGCAGCGGTGGCGTTTGTGCTGGCGGTTATCAAGGTATTTCCACATCGCCAGAATATCCAGGTTGGTTTCGAGGGTGAGGTTGGATTCCATGTACTTGATTCCGTGCTCCAAAAACGTGTGCAGCACCTGATTCATGATTAGTGCGGTGATCCCGCTACGGCGGTATTCATCCCTCACCCCCACCAGGTAGAAATCAGCCCGGTCGTTTTTCCTCAAGGCTTGCAAAAAGTGAATGAATCCGAAGGGAAACATATATCCCCTGGATTTTTGCAGGGCTTTTGAAAAGGAAGGAAAAGTAATGCCAAAGGCAACAACCCGGTTGTTTTCATCCAAAACCACCGGGATGAAATCAAGAATCACAAAAGTGAGGTAGGTATTAATGTACATCTGCACCTGTTTTGGAGAAAGCGGCACAGTACCGTATAAATTACGATAAGCTTCATCCACGATTTCAAAAATCTGTGGGGCAATCTTAATCAGGTCTTTCTTGCTTCCGGTCAGTAAATGCACATTGTTCTTTTTTGCCACGAGTTCAGCAGCTTTTCTTATCTTTTCTTCCGAACGATTGGTGACGAAAAATTCATGGTCGAGCCAGTCCACATCCTTGGTGTACCCCAACTCTTCAAGGCGTTTGGGATAATAGGGATAGTTGTAGATTGTCGCCAGCGTGGTCACTTCGTTGAATCCTTCCACCAACATCCCTTCGCGGTCCAGGTCGGTGAACCCCAGAGGACCATGGACGCCATCTGTTCCCTCTTCTTTTGCCCAAGCTTCCACTGTGTCCATCAGCGCCCTGACCACTTCCGCATCATCAATAAAATCAATCCATCCGAAGCGCATCAGGTTTACTCCCCATTTGCTCTTTTCCTTGGGAATAATCATTGCTGCCACGCGCCCCACAACTTTACCGGAGCGGTATGCCAGCCAGTAGCGAGCCCTGGCATCTTCAAAGGCGGGGTTGCGGTCCTTGCGTAACGTATTCAATTCATCTCCATACATGGCTGGTACATAATAAGGGTTCGCTTTATAAATAGATAAGGGGAACTTGATAAAGGTCTTTAACTGGCGCAAGGTCGTGACTTCCTTGATTTCTACTGTCATGGGGCTCACCTTTTCAATTGAAAAATGGATGGGATTTAAGGGAATGATTCACTGTTTTTGATAATAACACGGATAAGTGCGGTTTGATTCGATGAATTGGCGGGGCATGATCCGGAACGGATGCAAGAATCAATCCCGGTGGACAATGACGGTGGTGGAATCCTTGTACACCACCGTCCAGTCAGGAGATTGAATAAGGGTGCGGGCTGCCAACTCTTCGACCGGTAGAATTACCCAGTCCACGTGACGGCGGGTAAGGATTTCCTCCCACTCCGGGTCAAGAGCAAGTACGGACAGGTATTCGCGGCTCAAGGTTTCACCGTAAAAGTCTGTTTGACCATCGATAAAAACCTGCAGATCTGGCCATTCACGGTAGAGCAAATAACCTCCCCAGATGAAATAATTAAACATTTCCCCGTCTTGAGGATGAGTTTCAAGCCAGTCCACCGCTGCCACAGGGAATTTTTCAGGATCGTAGGTATTGCCAAGCTGCTTCTGGTCAAATTTCATTCCAGCACGAAGACCGATGATCGAAAGGAATACAACCAAAACCAGCAACACGCCTCCCTGAAGGGAAGTGTTCAGAGTAAATAGATTGCGGTCGCGTTGAAGACAGGCAGAGATAAATTTACTCTTTTCGGCGTATGCGAAGAAAATCTCCTCCAGGCTTTCAGCCAGCAGCGGGGCGGCGACAATGACGAAGAGGGGAATGTTGCGCTGGCTGTAAAGTGCCATGATCAGCCAGGCTGTGGAAGGAATCAGCCACTCGGCACGAACTTTTTTCCGCTTTAAGCCGAGGGAGAGGATCAAAACGGCAATAAAAATCAGAAAAGGAATTAAATCCGGGTTGTGAAAGTCCGGAGCCATGTACTCCACGGTATGATCTACCAGAAAACGGTTGGCTACGTAGCCCACACTGGTGCTCCAAATACCCGTCCCGGCAGGGTTTATCAGGGTGACAAGCAAAGATATACCACCCCCGAGGAGGAAGGCACGCCAAAATCCTGCCGGCAGAGGTGTGTCTTCGCTTGTCTTAAACAAAACTCGATCCCATACCAGCCCGGCTGCATAAAGTGCCCAGGTGGCAAAACCGGCAATAAAAGCACCATGCAGATTGACCCAAAAAAGCATGATCACCGGGAGCCAGACCCAGCGCCCTGTCTTCCCCTCCACCAGATCTTCCAACACCATTAACCAGAGTGCCAGCATCAGAAAGGTAAAAATATGGGGTCGTGAAAGCCAGTGAATGGATGAGGTAAGGAGGATCAGGAGGGTGGTGATGATTAAAACAAAATAGGATTTCCTCCCGCGGCTGCTGTGCCGAAATGTCAGCCAGAATGACGTGGCGATTACGACGGCAGCAAGGAGAATGGCGCCATCCAACCCCATGATGCGATGGGCAAGAGCAAAAAGCACCTCGGATAACCACTCATGCGGAGTAAGTGGTTCGCCGGTCATGGTGTGCGAGAACACATCCGTTAAAGGAATGACATGATTGGAAAGAATGTAATTGCCAACGGTAATGTGACGTCCGAGATCGCCATCTCCGTTGATCATTTTCGGACCATTCACCAGTACGCCCACAAAGGTGATCATCCAAAGTAAAACTGAAATGGAAGGAAGTAGATAACGGAGAAATTTCGGGTTTTGTTGTTTCATATCAGGGATTCCATTCGTCTAATTCTAGCCTAAACCAATCAGAAAAGGAGATTTTACTTTTGGCAGGCTGAACTGGCAAGGATCAAGCCATCCTCTCCGCTATACTCTGCCGCCAGCATGGATTTAAGACGCGCAATATCCGCACGGCTGATAGGGTCCTCCCGGCGTTGAAAACGATCAATGTTCTCAGGCGGAAAGAGAATATAAAAACGGCATTCCTGCAGTGGATCCAAATCCTGATTTGCTGTTCCGGAAACATAAGAGTGGGTCAAATAATGAGGAGCGAAATTGTTGTAGAAAACGACCATATCCGGACCGTTCGAAAAAACCATATCTGCTGCCGTAAACGTGTGATCTGCAATCTGGTTGAAGATCTCTTGATCCTTCCAGAGTGGAGAGGCAAATCCATCCGGGTAAGAGTTGACGGCAACAGTGTAACGGTGGATTGGATCAGCATAGTAGGCTATGAACAATGCCACAAGGAGCAAGCTGCCTACCCCTGAAAACCAGGCAGTCAGAGGTTTCACGGCACGATCCAGAACCAGAATGGCTGCCATTAAAACCCCAAACAAGGACGGGAGAGAGGGCGAAAGGATGCGTTCATTGAGCGGAAAGGAACTTGTGGTGATGTAAGCGACAAGGATTGCAGCCAGATAAGTAAGGAACAGGATAAGAAATCCACCCAGTATGATTGCGGGAGACCGTAAACGGGGATCCTTTTGGCGAAAGTTGCGCAAGGCGAATATCCCTGCCACAGCCACCAGAATGCAGAAGCCAAGCAGAATCAGGGGGCTCATCAGGTCAGCGCGCAGACCCGGAATAGTATCACTGCGATAAGGGAGCCAGTACTTGGCAACCTCTTTTATACCGCGGAAAGCCTCAATGGACTTGGCAAGCAGCGCCTTGCTGGAAAACCCGCGCGAACCCACAGACCCCCTTTGCAGCCATTCCAGCAGGAGCCACAGTAACATTGGACCGATGCTGATCAAACCATAAAGCAAAAAGGACTTAAGCCGTTTACTGAAAGCGCCAGAGTGAAAAAAGAGAATGACCAGACAACCTGCCACTGGAACAGCCAGAAAGGCATAACGCGAAAAAGCTGCCAACCCGGTTAAGACAGCGGAAAGGTACAGGAAACGAAACTTTCCCTGCGCCACGAAGAGAAGAGAATAAAGAAATCCGATCATCCCCAGACTGATGGCGAGAGGTTCGGACATAAGGCTGGTGAAATTCTTGAACAGCGGGAGGGAGGTAGTCAGCAACAAGGAAGTTCCAAGAGCTGTGGGCACGGATTGAGTGAGACGAAAAAGTAGCCAACCGGAAAAGAACACCATTCCGGAAAAGGTGACAATATCTATCACCCGGGAGGCAGAGATTGGATCCACATTGAATTTGATAAAGAGGCTTAAAACCAGCGGGTAAAGCGGGGCAAAAATGGTCAGGCGGGTGAAGTTGCCCGAAGAATCATATGTACCCAGCCCGCGCCCGGAAGCAAAGTTGCGCGCCGCGGAAAAATATTCAGCAGAATCACTGAAACCTTGGGGCGCGAACTCGGTGGAATAGCCAACAAGCCAGGCGGCAACCAATGTTACCGCGATGAGCAGAACATAAAATAAAACGGTGCGGAGAACGGGTCGGCGCGATTGGTTCATGGCTTGGGTGGGGTAAAGAAATCACCTGTAATGATTTTACAGGATTTGAAAAAACCCACCTGGATTTCAGTGCCTATGGGAGAATTATTTCTAGAAATTAATAACCAGGTTTGTCTGTAAAGCAACTTGGAGCACGTGTGATTGACCAGGATGTCTCACCTGAAAGTTAGGATTCCGCGGGGAGGAGAACCTGTTGGTTCTCAAGGGTTAATGTGAGGCGGTTGGCTCCGTCCAGACTGATCCATTCCTCCACCGGGCTTATGGCGGCGCTATTCCACAAAATAGCGCGTGGTTGGAGGGATTCCCAGACACGAGGCGGGATGTAAGAGAGATCCTCCTCTGTGAGGACGAGAAGGGTAAGATCAGAAAGGGCAGCGGGAGCTGCCGCTTTGATTAAGGCATAATCCACTCCGTTGGGCAGGAGGATTCTGGCATCCGCCGAGGTGATGAGCAGTGCGGCATTCTGATGATTTTCGGCGATTACCCGGATGGACAGATCAGTCAGGGAGCTTTCTGTTGCGCCCGGGAGCAGCTTCCTCAGCTCCATCCCTTCAGGCAATTTTAAAGGTGGAGAATCGGCGCCAATGCCATAAACCACTGGAGGCAGAACAAGCGTGTGAATTGGGATTCGCTCCTGCAGGGCAGACAGGACATCGGTTTTCTTTCGCCCGGTCAACCAGACCTGGTCAAGCTGGTAATGCCAGGGAGAAAGTTCGCCCCCGAGGGTGGCACTGAGCTCATTGGCGCTATCCTGAGGGTCGAAAAGGACTGCCCGACCGGAAGGAGTTTGCAAGAGGATGGAAGAAGCTGCGCCGGTTCGCAGCAGGCTGAGATGCAGCTTCCCATCTGGCTGGTTTACGAGGTAGGAACCGGTGGAAAAAATCCCCAGCAGTAGAATAAATAATCCCCAGTGCAAATTCCCCGCAAATAATTTCGAGAAAAAATTACGAAAAAGAAATAAAGCGAGCAATAATCCCGCCAGGATCGCCAGCCAGAGCGCAACTTGTGGAGTCACAATCAGACTGGCACCCTGAATTTTGGTAAAGGTTGAGGCAATGAAATTTGAATAAGCCGCCAGTGGCCAGGCGAAGAAAGCTGCGGCCTTCCCCAAGACCGGGCTAATAAAAGCGAGCATCACACTTACGCCCCCTAAAACCAGCAGAGGTGGTTGCGCTGGAAGGATGAGAGGGTTCGCAAGCAGTGAGCTGAGGGATATGCGACCAAAATGCCAGGCGATGATTGGCAGAGTCATCACCTGAGCCGCCAGCGTA
Organism: Anaerolineaceae bacterium; assembly: GCA_018056725.1. Taxonomy (GTDB): domain Bacteria; phylum Chloroflexota; class Anaerolineae; order Anaerolineales; family Anaerolineaceae; genus UBA6107. The sequence goes on along the minus strand of JAGPFF010000003.1, from coordinate 27,690 downwards.
AGCAGCACATAATCGCCAAGTGGTCGGGCGATGCGGGAGGCTTTTTCAGGCGTGAACACGGCGGATAAGCGCTTGTTCACCCAACCCGTCAGGGGGTCGGCAAACAAGACAAGTCCCAGGGTGGCGGCGAATGAAAGTTGGAAACTGATATCCCAAAGCACATTGGGATCCAACAAGGTCATCACCATAGCGGTAAACGCGAGGGCGTTTACGCCGGATTGGCGTCGACCCAGAAGGTGTCCACCAAATGCCATCACTGCCATAAGGGCTGCGCGGACTACCGAGGGAGAAGCGCCAACAAAGACGGTATACAGAATCAGGAATGCTGCGGAAATCAAAGAAGCTGCATACCGGTTGCATACACGACCGAAGAGTGAATAGAGCAGAAGTGCCAGCAGGCTCATATTAAAACCTGAAATGGCGATAATGTGAGCGGTCCCAGTTTGCTGGTAGGCACTCACTAGGCTTGAGGGCAGGTCCTGGTCTCTCCCCAATAGAATGCCGGCGAGCAAACCCGATTCCGGCTGAGGGTAAAGACGAAAAAGCCAGCGCTGGCATTGCTGGCGCAGGACTTCCAGCCTGAATCGCAACGAGACCGCAGGAGCGGATTCAATTTTTTGCACTGCTCGAGGTGAATATAGCAGTGTGGAAATTTGCTTTCGGTTCAGATAGTCCTTGTACGAAAACCGACCTTCACTGGAAGGGGTTGCCGGTTGGGCGCTGAATCGCAGTACTTCTCCATATTGCCAGGGAGCGTCCATCGGAAAGCGGGCGCGGGCATTCCCGGAGACGGCTAGGACGGATTGGGCAGGGTCACTGGCAAGCGGATCTTCAATTTCCAAAACGCTCAGGTCAAGGTAAACCGCGTCCTCTCTGCGGTCAGGTGGAGCGATGACCCGTGCAGTGAAGGTGTATACACCCTGGTCATTGAATTTTGCCAGCGAGTTTGCATTGAGGTGAATCTGACCAGCTTGAAAACGCAGCCCGCCCAGAGAAAATGCGAGCAAAAGAAAAAAGACCGGAACGGGGAAACGGTTGTGGTATACAGACTGTCTACGATGGATTATGATGCCCGCGAGGACACTCACAAGGGCAATACCCACCCAAACCGTTGCTTTGATTGGCATCACCCCTGAAAAGAGGATGCCGGATAAGAAAGAAAGGGTAAGCCAAATCAGAGGCATCTGGTCTCGACGAGGCGTGGAAAGAGTTGCCTTCCTGTATTTATATTCAGATTTGAAATATTTGCAAATCAGCCTGAGGGATTAATCCTCCACTTCGTGGAAGGATCTGGATTCCAGATTTCCTGATCAGAATCCCTGGTAGACAAAGGGGACGATCGTATCGGAGAAGAAAGCGAGCAAAGCTGCCACCAGCAGCACAAAGACAAACACCATCTGACCCCAGCGTGACCATGAGAGCAGAAACTCCTCACTCCGGGCTCGACGTTGCCGGGAATCAATGAAGATTGCCACGACGAGGACGAGGAGGAGCAGGGGGTTGGGCAAACCAAACTGTGACCAGCCCACGATGGGGCTCCATCCCACCAGGGTGCGGGCGAATTCAAGAAAATCCGGCATCGTCCAGTGGAACAACCCCTGCCAGTATTGCAGGGCAATGGGGAGCGGCATGCGGAAGGGCACCCAGGCGAGAGCAGCAAGCAGGAAAGTTACCCCTGTGCCAAGCTGTTGCCGCCAGAGCGGGCGTTTGTTCAATGGGGTTACGGATTTCCACAACGAAGGCAGGCGTTCCAAGACCTGAAAAAGCCCATGTAATGCGCCCCATACAAGCAGGTTCCAGGAAAGACCGTGCCACATGCCGCTGGCAAGAAAGGTGACCATCGGCGGCAGAACCACATTGAGGATGTGGTTCTGATTTGGAAATCTCCGGCGCAACGACCAGGAAAGAGGGAAGAAGATATAATCGCGCAGCCAGCTGGAAAGACTGATGTGCCAGCGGTTCCAGAACTCGGTGAAATTACGCGCATCATAAGGCAGGTTAAAGTTGGGGGAAAGCTCAATGCCGAACCAGAGGCTGACCCCGCGCACAATGGCGGTGTAACCGGCAAAATCATTGTAAAGCGCCATGGCATAAGCCAACAGCCAGAAGAAGAGGTTTTGCCCGGAGTGTTCAAGGGGTGTGGTAAACGCACTGGCGGGAATCATGTTGAACAAAGGATTGGCGAGGACAAGCTTACGGAAAAGACCGGCGAGGAGGAGGGAAGCGGACCGTTCCAGCAATGGGAGGTCAACGGTAAGCGGGGCGGTCAGGCGGGGAAGAAAAAGGCGGGCACGTTCAACCGGTCCGGAAAGGAACTTGGGAAAATAGATGTTATAAAGACTGAAATGGAGCAGATTCTTTTCTGCAGGTAGACGGCGATTAACCACATCCAGCAGGTAGGAGATGTTTTGCACCGTCAGGAAGGACAACCCGACCGGCATCAGGATCTGCAACATTTTGCCGGGTTCAAAAAGCCCCAGTGACTGGAGAAAAGCGGAGAATTGTGGCAGGAAAAAATGATTGTATTTGAAGACAAAGAGGAAAAGGAGGTTGAAGAGGACCCCAGCGCGCGCCCAGGTTTTGGCATGAGGTCTCTCGGGGTCCGAGCGCAGCCCAAGAGCGTAGTTAAGGACACTATAAACAAGCAGCGAAAGCACAAATTGCCAGGACCAGGTGGCGATGAAGGCGATCGAAACGAGCCACAACCAGGGGATACGCCAGCGTTCCGGCAGCCTGCTGTAGATGATCGCTGCCAAAGCGGTACAGGCGAGAAAGAGAAGCGAGGTAACCGTCACGGGGTCTTCTCCGCCCGCTGCAGGCAGATACCTTCATCCTGACAGAGTGCAACGAGCTGGTTGCCCAGCAGCCAGGAATAACGCACCGCGCCTTTGAAATTCAGGTGATAATAATCAACCCGATAATCAACAGGGAGAACCTTGTAGGACAATGGCGGCAGAAAAACACCCTGATGAGCGGTAATGAAAGGGGCAATCTGCGCCAGATATTCCTGGTGGACACTCTCACCACCGAAATAAGTGAAATAAGTGGGGTAAAGCGGCAGTTCTGTGACGAATACCCGGGTTCCTTGTTCTTTGAGTGAGAGGATTTCAGCCAGATTCTCGAGACGCCCTGGGTCGATTGAGTAGTTCGAGAACATGGCAAAATTCTCCTTCTCGCGGGAATCATTGGGGTCAGGCGGAAACTTCACTTTCCAACCAATTTTGGAATCCGCTTCGTAACCACTGGCGCTTACATCTCCGAACCGGCGCACGCTGAGCAAAAATGTATCCGGGAAATCAGCCCGGCTCCAGTTGCGGAAGGGAAGAATGTGCTGCAGGAGGGCAGAATTTTCCTTAAGCCAGGCTCGGAACGTCACCTTCCCTCCCAGTCGGGCGGTCACCCATTCATCCGCCAGGAATTGATCGGCGACCTCCAGACCATTGGCGGCAGTGTAATCACGCATCTCGGTAACGAAGAGGAGCGCTCCCGGGTGATATTGTTCCACCAACAAGCGGGCAATTTTGGAGTTTGGATAAACCGTCATCCCCTCCACACCGAAATTGTAAATGCGCAGGTCATTCCCGGTGAGGGCTTTATAATCGGAGGCCAGAATTTGGGGATTGATGCCGGTATTGACCATGGAACTTCCAAGCAAAATGACATCCACGCCACCATTTTCTTCCACAAAATCTTTCAAACCAAACCATTTAATTTCAAACTGGCTGTGAAAAACCCCCAGGGAGCGGATATGGAGGATGGAATCAAGATTGGTTGAACGGAAAATCCCTTCAGCGAGGAGGGCGAAGATACCAAATAAGAGCACCGCCAGGGTTGCCGAAATGATCAGGGAAGGGCGGCGGGGAATGGGCGGGCGTTCTTCAGGCATAGTAGGAAGGCAAATGGGGCAATGAGGTTTGGCTGGAGGGCAGAAAATCCCTAATCGGAACTCGTGACTGTTTTCTTTTCAGCCAGGAGCTCTTTCAGGCGGGGGTGATTGGCATAGAACCCGTGATATTTTTCGGGCATCATGGCTGCGATCTGACACATGATCTCGGTGGTCAGGTTTTCCAGCTGTCCCTCACGGTTCGATCGATCCATATCAGGAGGATAAATCGGTTTACCATATTCCACCATCATCGAAGGTTTTTTTAAATGCTTTAATTTGCTGAAAGAATCCTCCGTACCGGTGATGGCGACGGGGATGATAGGAACCCGCGCGCGCAAGGCAAGCAATGCAACCCCCGGCTTCCCTTCCAGCAACTGGGCATTCTGGCTGCGCGTCCCTTCCGGGGCAATACCAACAGCCTTTCCTTCGTGCAATGCTTCAACTGCAGTGCGGAAAGTGGAAAAATCAGCGGTATCGCGGTCTATCCAGATACCATTAGCGGTCACAATAAACCAGCGCAGAAGAGGGTACTTCAAGTATTTTGTGGTGACGAGCGCGGTCATATCCGGACGGTTAGGCGTGAGGAATAAGACCGCGATATCCATGCGGCTCATGTGATTGCAGGCAACCAGTATCCCCCCCGAAGGCGGGATGTTTTCAACTCCTTTGAAAGTGGTATGGGTGAGTTTTTTGATTAACCAGCCGACGATGCTGCGTAAGCGGTGAGATTTCATCTTACTATTGACCTCAATTCTTCCTTCTTTGGTAGCAAGAAGCAAGGCATCCATCTAACTGGATGCCCGGTAATTTTACCCCATTCCCGGTGCCTCATAGGTAGGAAGCGGTGGAGGAGTGGAGGGACTTTGCGATTGGGTACGAAGATAGCGATTGAATAGGATGAGCGCAAGCAGAATCAAAGCGGCAAGAGTGGAAAGCACCCAAACCGCCCCGGAGGCTATCGAAGGAAGAGTAAACCAGGGAAGCTCAGCAGACACCATCTTCATCCCCATCAAAACAGCGAAAACGTTCCACGTACCATGAAGCGCTACGGTGAGGATATAAGTCAAGCCAGCACGTAAATATTTGCCATCCTTCCATGTGGCGGCAAGAGCCCAACCGTTCAAACCAGCAGTAAAGACATGCAGCAGACCGGTACCGGCGCGACCGACCACTGTATACAGCCAGTCAGATGGAAGAGCAGCGCTGAGAGATAGAAGACTCTCCAGCAGGGCGAAGGCTGCCCCACATATCATCCCGGCGCTAAACCCCTCCGCGGGTGAGAGGTGACGATTATTCAATACCCACAAACCAAGCGGTTTCAGCAATTCCTCAATGATCGGAATGAACAGCCCAATGATGGCGAAAAGAACAGCGACGATCTGCGGACGTTGCAGCAAAGGGAGTAAAACTTCACTCAATTGCTGGAGCATGGTGGGATCGAGCGAGGTCTCGCTTCCCAACAGTGCCAATAAGGGGGCGGCTTCAGGCTGCTGAACCAACCACATCCAGCCCAGCAGTGCTGCAACCAGGATGAAAATAAATTCAAGGATGATCGTGACCGGCAATGAAATGTAGAAGCCAAAAACAACCAGCCCCCACTGCCGCTTTCTGGGACCGGTCACCAGTTGAAAATGTCCCAGTTCCAGCAGCCACCAGATGGGGATAAGAATGGAAAAAATATTCACCATGGCAAGTGCGCTCCCTGAAATGGGGCTGGCAGGTTGGCTGCTCAACCAGACCAAGGGGAAGAGCAGGAGCAATGCCACACTGGCAAACAGCAACCGCCCCCGTTGTGGATTGCTGGCGGGAGAGGAACTGAGGGCGCGAATGGAAGCCACGAGAGAGGGAATGGTGAGCAGCAGGATCGCGAGAAAAACCCATATCATATTTAGAAGTTGGCTTTTCTGGTCACCTAAAAATGAATCTGCTGATGGAGATTGCAGCAGAAAAACCAAACTAATGAGGACAAAAACGGAGTTGAGTATTCCGAGAATACTCACAATCAGCTGTGAAATGGTCAGGAAACGCGACGGTTTGGCTGCGGGGAGCAATGACATTTATTCTTCCTTGATGGTAACGGAGATGAGTGCTTCAGCCGGTAGAAGGATTTCATCAGACTCGGGATTTCGTGGTCGAAATGAATTGAGTACGTCCATTCCTGACCGGATTCGACCGATGATGGTGAACTGACCATCCATTTCTGGCAGGGCGGAATAAGTTATGAAAAACTGGGATCCGCTCAACCCAGCAGAGTCGTGACTCAAAGCGAGCAAGCCTGGTGCATCAAAGCGATACGCCGGATCGACTTCAAGCTCAATTCCATAGCCAGGTGTTCCGAGACCGGAATTGGAGGGGTCACCTCCCTGGGCAACAAAGCCGGGAATCACGCGGAAAAAGGAGGTATGGTTATACCACCCCTCACGGGCGAGAAAAACAAAGTTGTTCACAGAAAGTGGGGCGATCTGTGGAAACAGATCGAAAATAATCTCCCCTTTCTCGGTTTTAAATATCGCGCTGTAACTTTTGCTGGGATCCACGACCTGTGGAGGGCAGGCGGAATAGGCTTTTTCCGGCAGGAGAAAATAATCCAGCAGAACGGTCAGCGAATCCACGTCAACGGCACTTTTGACAATGATGTGGTTATAAAACAATACCGGTGTACTTTGAATTTGCAACCCTGCGGCATCCTGCAGCGTCTGGTCAATGGCAGCGATCACACGCTCATCCCCAAGAGCTGCTTTCCACTGCGCGTCTGAGATGCCCATGGATTCTGCTTGAACTGTCAGCCAGGTTTGAAATTCATCCGGTGAGAGATCCAACCAATCCGACTGTTGCGTATAAAGGAGGTTGTTCATTTCCCAATAATGGTCTTCCAGCGCAGCGGCTTCTGCGGCATAAGCGGCGAGAAGGGATTTATTCTCCACATCCGGGCGGGGATACTGGCGCAGAATGACGCGCACAGAATTACTATAGCGCTGCTGAATCTCGGCAAGATTGGCATTGAGTGTCCGGCAGGTAGGGTTCTGGTAACTGCAATAGGAAAGGATGGTCACGCCAGGCGATTCGGCGCCGTAGGCATGATCATAAGAAGCCTCGGCAGGTACATTGTGCTGCGCAAGCGTATCAATTGTTGGAACTACGGGTACCACCTGGCAATCAGCAGGCGCACTGGCGGTAAAAGCAATTGTGGGTTGACGGGTTGGTGTGAGGTCGACGGACGTTGTTCCGCTGAGTTCCGGTGTGGTGGAGACAGCAGAAAGGGAAGGGGAAATAGCAGCCGCCGGAACCGTCTCAGTTACTGACCGGGCTGCGCGTGGGGCACAGGCGGAAAGGAGAATACAGGCAGCAATGAGAAGAGCTTTTTTAGCCACAAGACCTCTATTAAGGATTCAGGCGTGGGGTTTTAAGCGGGAATTTACGATCGCCCGGAGATCCCTCCGGACACATTCCGGGGATTGTCCGGCATCCACGAGCACCCAGCGTTTGGGCTCCGACTTCGCCAGTTCGAGGTAACCGGCTCGAACCCGGCGGTGGAAGGCAAGCTCGTAATCATCCAAACGGTTCCATTCACCACCGCTTTGCTGGCGCCTTGCTAAACCGGTTTCAACATCTACATCAAAAAGGATAGTTAAATCGGGAACAAGCCCACCGGTGGCAAAGGTAAGGATGCGGCGTAATATTTCCAGATCGACACCATGACCATATCCCTGATAGGCGAGCGTTGAATCTGCATACCGGTCACTGATTACCACAGCGCCTTGTTCCAGTTGAGGACGGATGACTTCCGCGACAATCTGAGCCCTGGCGGCACAAAATAGCAATATTTCGGTGCGCGGGTTCATCGCCTTATTTTCCATGCGCATGATCACTTCGCGGATCTGGTCGCCGATGGCAGTACCCCCCGGTTCGCGAGTAGTGATGACAGGATACCCCAGCTCGCGGATGAACTCTGCCAGAGCAGGAACTTGCATCGATTTACCGCTGCCGTCCGGACCCTCAAGCGTAATAAACATGGAAAATTGATCCTTATTCCCGGAAGATGCGTACTCTGCGGTTGGGGTCTTTGCCATAAGAATGGGAGACCAGTTGTGCCTGGCGTGCCATCTCGTGCTGGATGCGACGGATGGAGGAGGACGCAGGTGGAAGGTCAACCCAGCGCTGACCGTTGAGCACTGCCTGGATGGCAGATTCAGTCTGGCTGGTAACCTCATTCAGATTTGAACCGTTCTCGGTGGCAAGGTTGAAGATTTCTGCCAGCGATTGCTCCATCTGATTGATGGTGTTGGCGCGCAGCACATAAATGGGAATTCCCCGCGATTCAGCCTCGATTATCGGTTGCTGGCGCGAACGATAATAAGCACGCAGAGTCATCACAATGTCCGCCTCGCTTACCTCCTTGGCGATAAAAGCAGGTACGGCAAGGTGATGCGCCGCCTGTTGCAGGCGGTTTCGAGCCACTCCGTAAGGGTAGATTCTGACGTTTCGCACGGGTTTTCGTTCAGCCACATCAACCGCCTGCTCGTAATCCATAGCAGGTCCTGAGACACGGGAAAGATAGCGCCCTTCTGCGGGTGCCGGGTAAGTATCCGTTTTGGTCTGTCCGTTTGCCGGATAAGTTCGGCGGGTTCCTTGAGCCAGACCACGCGCGGCAGGCGGGGGAGCTTTTTCAATGTGGACTTCATTCTGAGCATCCCGCCAGCGAGTTTCAGGTTGCAAGGGGTAACCACGCACCAAGGTATCCACCGCCTGGGCGACATCCGGATGAACCGCCAGACGATCACGCTCCTGCAGCTCCACCAGCACATCGAAAGTAGGCGGTGAGCGACGTTCAAGCACTGTTTTCTGGGTTCCGCGGCGGCGGGCTTCTTCATCTGAAAGGGTTACGGATTCAATGCCGCCAACCAGATCGGAAAGGGTGGGGTTGAGGAGCAAATTCTCGAGGGTGCGTCCGTGGGCAGTGGCAACCAGCTGCACACCCCGTTCGGCAATCGTGCGCGCTGCCATTGCTTCCAGTTCGCGACCAATCTCATCAATGATGACTACTTCGGGGTTGTGGTTTTCCACTGCTTCGATCATGACTTCGTGTTGAAGGGAAGGAGTTGCCACCTGCATACGGCGAGCTTTCCCTACCGCCGGATGGGGAACGTCTCCATCTCCACCGATCTCGTTGGAGGTGTCGACGATAATGACTCGTTTGTTTTCCGCGAGGATGCGTGCGGACTCACGGAGCATGGTTGTTTTACCAATCCCTGGTTTTCCCAGCAGGAGGATGCTTTTGCCGGATTCAACCAGATCCTGGATAATTTCGATGGTGCCATAAACGGCACGTCCAACCCGGCAGGTGAGCCCCACAATTACCCCGTGACGATTGCGAATGGCTGAAATCCGGTGCAGGGTGCGCTCGATACCAGCTCGATTGTCAGCATCAAATTCACCGATCAACGAAACTACCAAATCAATATCCGCCCGGCCGACCTCATGATCACTCAATTGGAGTTCATAATCGACGAAACGCGCCATGGGTAGACGCCCAAGATCCAGAACGATCTCGAGCAAGTTATCGCTATTGTTGGCTTTTTCTAAGGCGCTAATAATCCGTGGCGGAAGGACCGCCATCAGGGCGTGTAAATCATCCGTAATTCGTATCTGTTTCATGTTTTAAAACAACCTTATGATTATTTTAACCCCTCATCGCGCGGTTGTGGCTTTACGTAATGGTTAACCATGGGGGAGGATGGTTCCGCCCTGCGCTGATCAGAACGGACCCGCTGCGCCTCTTTTACAGTGGAATACTGACCCACTGCCAGATGTTTTACCAGGAGGTTAAAGCGGGGAGTGGAATGTGCTCCGAGTTGTTCGAGGATCTCGGTAAGCCAGGCTTGATAGGAGCGCACCTGAATGTAAACGGGTCTTCCCAGATCCTGAAAGTGATTCACCAGATCGATCATCAGTGTACCGGGGTCTTCAACAGAGGGATGAATCAACGGGATCAGATAAATCCCCTGGTGCCCCGCAAGGCTTTCTACATAAGCCATAATATCACTGCCAGGGCGATAAACCAGGCGGGGAGTGTTGCCATTGGTAAAGGGCTCCGCGTTTTGTACTAGCGGGGGGACGAGGGTTTGATACAAAGAGCGAATCGCCGGGTCATCAACGGGGGAAGATTTCGACCAGCTGCTGGCGGAAACAGGGGAACCAAAATGGTTCGGAAGACGCCAGATTGTTTCCCAGCCATAAACATTGAACCCAACTGCGCGCAAAATGTCATGGAGCGGATGGCTCTCTTCCACGTCTGCCAGGACGTTAAGAGCTCCCAATTCACCCGCCTGAAAACACAGATATTCAAAGAGCGCTGACGGATCCTTTCCCGGGTCAAATTGATCCGGAGTGAAAAAAGAAAGTCGGGCAGAGCGATCGCCAGGTTGATGAAGTACCTGACCATACCAGTTGATCTCTTTTTCTGGGTCATCCATCAAAACGGTAGGCGAGTGAGAATCTGGCGCAAGCGAAGAGACCAGGTTACTCAATCGAATGGGGTTTCCCTGGGTCAGGGACGCCGCTTTATTCAGACTGATCACCCGGTTGCGATTCCCTAATAAGGTGGGAAGGTCAAACCAGGCTAAGGGACGAAGGTCTATTTTGCCAGCTCCATAAAATAACGGTGAAACCGATCATCACTGGTTAATTCGGGGTGGAACGAGGTTGCCAGCAGGTGCCCCTGCTGGGCGGCAACGATGCGCCCGTCATCCAATTGAGCGAGGACCTCAACCCCCGGACCGACCGATTCGATGAGTGGGGCGCGAATGAATACCGTAGGGTAGGGTTTATCCTTTGGGTCAATTTTGAGCAGGCAGGGCACGGAAAGATCTGCTTCAAAACTGTTCACCTGGCGCCCGAAGGCGTTTCGCGCTATTTGAATATCCATCAATTCAAGCAGCGGTTGGTCACGTCTTGCATCCTTTGAGAGGAAAATTGCTCCGGCACAGGTTCCCCAAATGGCGTGTTCACGACCGAAGAGGCGTAAGGGTTGAATAAGTCCAAAATCCACCGCTAATTTACCAATGGTTGTGGATTCACCGCCAGGAATAATCAACCCGTTTAATTCGAAGAGGTGTTGGGGCAGGCGAACCTGCACCACCTCGACCCCTAACGATTCCAGGACGAACTGGTGTTCTGCAAAATCACCCTGTAATGCCAGTACGCCAATCTTCATAAGGATTACCAGCCGCGGGTGGCGATCTTTTCAGCTTCTGGCATGACGGAAATTTGCCGTCCGACCATGGCTTCTCCCAGATTGCGGCTTACTTCGGCTAAGATCTTGGGATCATTGTAGTGGGTTGTTGCCTTGACGATAGCGGAGGCGCGCCGGGCAGGATCCCCTGACTTGAAGATTCCTGAGCCAACAAAGACGCCATCCACACCCAACTGCATCATCAGCGCCGCGTCCGCCGGGGTGGCGATGCCACCGGCAGCAAAATTGACCACTGGCAGCCGACCAAGTTTACGGGTTTCGAGGACCACCTCGAAGGGCGCTCCGATCTCTTTGGCAAAGGACATGACTTCTTCTTCCGGCATATTTTGCAGGCGGCGGATTTCACCGAGAACGGTGCGGGCATGGCGGACAGCTTCCACCACATCACCCGTGCCAGCCTCGCCTTTGGTACGGATCATGGCAGCACCTTCACCGATTCGCCGCAGGGCTTCTCCAAGGTTACGGCAGCCGCAAACAAAAGGAACGGTGAAATTGTGTTTGTAAATATGATTCGCCTCATCCGCAGGGGTTAGCACTTCGGATTCATCAATATAGTCTACCCCAATCGCCTCAAGAATTTGCGCTTCAACAAAGTGGCCAATCCGGCATTTTGCCATCACCGGGATGCTGACTGCGTCCATTATTTTGAGGATCATCTCCGGGTCACTCATCCGGGCGACCCCGCCATCAGCACGAATGTCCGCGGGAACTCGCTCCAGCGCCATTACAGCGCAGGCGCCGGCATCTTCAGCAATTTTGGCGTGTTCCACATTGACCACATCCATGATCACGCCGCCCTTTAACATTTGCGCCAGCCCTTTTTTGACTTCGAAGGAACCTACTTTCTGTTCCATAAATCGATCAACCTCCTTCACTTAATACGAATACATTTTCTGAACTGCAAAAAACTTTTGCTTTAGGTGATTTTACCACGACAGGCAAAATGAGGTATAGAAACGTCTTCCTCTCCATAATTAAAGGAAGAAAAAATAATGATAAATGAATGAAGGAACCCCGGGTCAGAGAGAAGAGTGACCCGGGGAGATGTGATATTAGTGAATTCGTTCGAATCGGCTGCCAGGGGTTTCGCAGACCGGGCATTTTTCGGGTGCGCTGCGTTTCTCGGTATAACCGCACACCGGGCAGATGAAGTAATCATATTCCTCACCCGGCTGACTAAGGGAAGCCAGCGCTTCGCGATATAGACCTTCGTGGATCTTCTCGGCTTCATTTGCCCAGTGGAAACTCTGATAGGCTTTCTTGTCTCCTTCTGTTTCGGCATCCTTCATGAAATCGGGATACATGATCGTATTTTCATAATGCTCGCCGTCAGCAGCCGTTTCAAGGTTTTCGGCAGTCGACCGGACTTGACCGGCACGACGGAAGTGATTGAGGGCATGAACAGTCTCAGCATGAGCAACCGCGCGGAAGAGACGGGCAACCTGAACATAACCATCTTCTTCAGCTTTTTGGGCAAACGCGAGGTATCTACGGTTCGCCTGACTTTCACCGGCAAAACCAGCCATTAAATCATCGAAACTCTTTGTCATAATCTACTCCTTTTCTCGTAATTTTATTGGATACATCTACTATTTTAACCGATTTGTGGCAACGAGAAAGTAGTTGGAAAATCTTCACCCCTTGAAATTCAAAAAAAACAATGATACAATAATACAATGATACAATTTGAAAGGAGGCATAAATGTGAAACCCCAGGATTTTTCGATCGATTTTCGATCAGGAGTTCCGGTATATATCCAGTTGGTGGAACAGATGATGACTCACCTTTCATCAGGTGAACTTCAAGCTGGCGAACAAATCCCAACCGTGCGGCAAATGGCTTCAGAATTACGCATTAATTTCAATACTGTAGCGCGCGCTTACCGCATGCTCAATGAGGCAGGGCTCATCTCCACCCAACAGGGAAGAGGCACTTATATTACCGAGAAACAGGCTGCTGAAAAGACGGAAGGTCTTAAGCAGCAGGCGCTTGAAGCGCAAATTCAGCGATTTTTTTACTTGCTAAAGCGGCAAGGATACCGTCCTGAAGAAGTCGAACCCTGGTTAATTGAGAGCCTCTCTGTTTGGAAAACAGGGCACTTGCAGGATGAAGATAATAACGAATTTGAGTTGTAAGAAAGGATACCTGTATGGCACCAAGCACATCCAACCGTAATGATAATGACGAAAATCAAAGCTTGACCCCCTTTAAAGCCCAGATGAATAATTACAAGAAAGGACCGGATACGCACGTTAATGCGATTGGTCTTACTGTCTTTCTTGTCCTCGTTGCACTCGCAGTATTCTTCGCCGCAATGCTTGATAGCCGTGGAGCGACGGATGGCACCATAGCGGCAGTAGTCGTCCCGATGGTGATTGTTGCCTCCCTTCTGCTGGCATCGATTCAAGTGGCACGCCAGTGGGAAAAAGCAGTGGTTCTGCGACTGGGGAATTTTCAGGGCTTGAAGGGACCGGGATTGTTTTGCATTATTCCGATTGTGGATTCCATCACCCGGTGGATCGATCACCGTGTTATGGTCACTCCATTTTCGGCTGAAAAGACGTTGACCCGCGACACAGTACCGGTAAATGTGGACGCAGTATTGTTCTGGGTGGTTTGGGATGCTGAAAAAGCCGCGCTGGAAGTGGAAAACTATCAGGCAGCAATTGCCTGGGCATCGCAGACAGCCTTGCGGGAGATCATTGGTCAGATGACACTGGCGGATATCCTGGTCGGTCGGGCAAAGATGGATGCGGATCTGCAAAAAATCATTGATGAGCGTACTACCCCGTGGGGGATTACCGTACAATCGGTAGAAATTCGAGATGTAGTGATCCCCGCTGATCTGGAGGACGCAATGTCCCGCCAGGCACAAGCAGAACGAGAACGACAGGCACGGGTCATTCTTGGTGAATCGGAAAAGCAGATCGCTTCCAGCTTCGCTGAAGCCGCAAAAGCATATCAAAATAACCCAACAGCCCTGCACCTGCGCGCCATGAATATGTTGTTTGAGGGATTGAAAGAAAAAGGCGCCATGGTGATCGTACCGTCTTCAGCGGTTGACACCATGAACCTGGGTGGTATCAGTGGTATCACCGCCCTGGCACAAAACGAAAGTGCCAAACCAAACGAATAGTGAGATTCTGGCAGTGCCCGGCAGGGGAGTAAAATCCGGGCACTGCTAATTTGGGGTGACTGAGAGCGAAGGTATCCATTGGGGAAGGGTAAATTGTTTCACGTGAAACATTTACCAGATTCCTCCCGTTAGGATTTTTTGACTCGCTTCAGGCGAATCCAGCTGGCAGCGCCAACAGAAAAACGACCTGCGGCAAGGGGATACTAGGAGAATGCCTATCGCTGATCATGCAGAGCATCCTGGGCGATAGTTGTGTTCTTCTTACGGCTTGTTTCGAGAGCCAGGAGGTTCACCAGAATCGTTTCTGTTAAACAATTTGCTGGATATTCTGCCCAAATGCTTCAATTTTATAAAGGAAAGCGATTCTGGCGCACAGGTGAAAAATACCTTCTGAAGATATCCCGGAGAAAAAATCTGAAATTTGTTTCACGTGAAACCTGTTTCTGAAGGGCGGGTAGAACAAGAAGGGTAGCTGAAGTGTTCACTTCAGGGTAAAAATCGACTACAATTGAACTTAACGGATTGCGCGGAAGAAAAATCCGCGCCATTTTTATTGAAAAAAGGTGGTTTCAATGGCTCAAAATATACCCCTGTTCCTTACGTATCTCCTCTCCATTTTGATTATGATTGGCTTGCCCGTAGTGCTGGCTTTCCAGGTTACGAAATATTTCAAAGTCTCCTGGTGGGTGGTGCTGGCTGGCGTGCTCACTTTTCTGGCTTCTCAGGCAGTGCATTATCCCGCGGTGATAGGGATTAATGCCCTGTTCAACAACGGCACCATTCCAGCACCCAGCAGCCAGTGGGTGCCAGTGGTCAACGGCGTGATCGGTGGCTTGCTGGCGGGGATTTGTGAAGAGACAGCGCGTTTTGTTGGGTTCAAACTCTTGAAGAAAAAAGCCGACCATTACGGGTCTGCCTTTGCACTGGGTGTTGGTCATGGCGGAATGGAAAGCATCCTGCTGGCGGTCCTTGGCACTGGCGCCACGCTGGTTACGGTGCTGTTTTATAATGCCGGCGGACAGATTGCCAAAGGGATTGATACCAATCAGGTCCAGTATATGCTTTATCAGATTGATCAATTCTGGATGGCTCCCTGGTACAACGGATTACTTCCCGGTTTGGAGCGCCTGATTGCTCTTACTCTCCAGATCTTCCTTACCACCCTGGTATGGAAAGCTGTTGTTGACCGCTCGTTCATCTGGTTTTTGCTGGCAGTCCTCTACCACGCCGTGGTGGATGCGGTGGCAGTTTATCTTTCTGGGATTGGCTGGAATACTTGGGCGGTGGAAGGAGTTCTGGCTGTCTTTATGGTCATCAACCTCTTCCTGATTTACCGCTTCTGGAAGGATGAAGAGGAATTCGAAGAAGAGCTGGAAGAGATAGAAGAAGAACCCGCTGAAGAAGCTCTCGAAGTCGGGGACGAGGAGGGAGAATTGCCCGCGGATGACGATGAGGATGAGGTTAGTAAATCTTTTGGAAATGAAGACGAAGCCGGGGAGCAAGAAGAGAACGAGGATCCCCGTTAGGTTCAGATCTCAGGTGATAAAACTCGGCTGTCGATCAGCCGAGTTTTTTATTTCTTCACCAGGAAGGCGATTGCCCGCCCAAGTTCGTCATTCATCAGGATGCGAAGTGTTTGCCCGGGGTATTTATCCGCTACGCGCAGCACTCTCAAGCAGCGGACATACTCAGTCGCCTCGGGTAGAAACTCCAGCAGATGATTGTAAGAAGACTCAAAAAAGGCGCGATTGAACACCGTAACGGGGTTATCCAGTTGCAATGCGAGCGGATAGATTTGCGACTCCAGTAAATCCTGAAAGAAATGGGTGCCCAGCGAGGGTTCAGGGGGCAGACCGCAATTCTCGCCTGCCAGCTCCACCAATGCGCGGGCATGATAAATATCCCCATAGCCAATCGGCACACCCAGATCGGAATTGGAACTGCCCCAACGACCCGGACCGATGCAGATGAAAGATTCTTCCTTAAGCAGATCATTCATTCGCCCAATGTGGCGTGCCAGCGCGACTCTCTCGGTCTGAGAAGGGAGGGCAAAGTAATCTTCAGGGTGGATATAAAGGATCCAGTCCACCGCAGGAATGCGCCCCTGTGGGACGATAAAATCAGTCGAAAACAGGATTCTTTCAGCGGGAAGGTTGGTTGGAATGTGCTCGACTTCTGTCTGGATCAATTGCCCCTGTGGACGGCATTGAAGGATGGTGACGCAGAGCTGAGATTGTCCCTGGGCGTCGTCACTGATTGAAGCGGTAAATTCCACATCGACCGGGGAGTGATAAGCCTGTTCGAGTGACTTGAGAATGGTTTTCATTCGCTCGGCAAAGGGGGTGCGCTGAAGCAGGACATCAAACGTCAGCACCAGTTTGTGAGGATCCTCAACGATGGACGAATGAAGGGATTCAAAGTACCCGTCTTCATCCACCTGGGCAATATAGCGAAGCGGCGGGTAATTCGCGGCGAGAACTTCGTGTACGGGTAAGGAAGTGAAAGTATTATGGCTCAGGTCTATGACATCCACATATTGCTGAGAATAGCGCCGTATGGCGTGCGGGTCGTTGCTGGGGCGCAGCAGGGGATGGCTGAGGGCGATGAGACGCGGGTAATCATTTCCCACCCGATCCACGGCGCGCGTGCCCAACCCCCAAACCAGTCGTACAAAGCCATCCTCCGCACGGATCTGTGGCGACCAACGGAAGAGATTCCGGCTGAAAGCGACACCTGCTGCGTGGGGCATGAGGAAGTTGTTGAAACGGTCGCCTTCCACGAGCTGAATGAGGAGCGCCATCCGTTCATCATAATCAAGCAGACCTTTGGTGCGCCGGTAGAGTAATGCGTTGGGGTTAAGCACCGAGGCATAGATCTGCGCAATGGCATCGGTAAGTTGATGAAGGTTTTCAGCCAGTGTACCCTGATTTGGCAGGAAAATACTTTCATACTTGCCGGCAAAAGATGTGCCGAAATTATCTTCGAGCAGGCTGGAGGAGCGCACAATCAGCGGTTGTTTACCGATCTTAATCAGCATCGTCTCCAATTGATCCAGAATATCCGGTGGGAAGGAGCCTTTACGAAACTCTTGCTCAATGGCAGGATATTCGGCGCGCATTTGGGCTTCAGACTTGTATTTCTGGTCGTTCCAAACGAGCAAATTATTGATTGCCATAAAGGTGTAGAACTCGTTGGAACCGACGTAAAAAGACTCCGGCATTGAAAGGCAGGGTACCATGCTCAAGTCGCTGTTATTGCGCAGAATCTGCTGTGCCAGGATCATGCCGGCAGCTTTTCCGCCAATACGCCCTCCGCCGATTTTACGGCGGCGGATCTCCGCCAGGTCCTGGATGGAGAGCCATTCCTTGGCAATATTGATGTAGCGCAGCTGGTCACTGATCAGAGCCCGGATGAGCACCACCCTGGATTCCTCCAGCCGCGCGGCGTAGCGTGCGCGTTCATTTTCAGCAAGATTTTCAATGAAAAGCGCCTGTTCGAAAACCAGGTCGAGGGGAGCGAGTTCCGGGTTGATGGATAGAAGCATATCGCTTGAGGAAATGCCACGCTCATTCAATACCTCCTTAATCAATTCTTCCAACCGGTCGAAGGGGAGATGACGGCTGAAAAGCAAGTCGGTCAGGTGATCGCGGACGATGGTGAGCCTGGTTTCCCACAAGTCGGTGGTTTCTTCGCTGTAAGGATTGTCGATTCCTTCAAGCTGCTGGGATTGAATGGCATTATCGCGCACACGAGCTTCAAACGTTTTGGGCTCGATGATGAGGCGGGTGAACAATTCCTCGCGCATCCGGGCACGGATGCGAGTGGCTAGAATGGGATACTGCGCAAGAGCGAGTGTTACATTCAGAAGTTGTTCGGTGGTGTTCTGTGAGAAATCCATACGGGTAATATTTTCTAGAAATAATTATCACGGGTGATACATTTTCCCCTCTCCGGCGTAGAGAGGGGAAGGAGGGTACGGGAAATCAGCCGAGGTGCATGGGCATGATGACATGAACGAAATCTTCATCACCCACAGGTCGGATGACCCCCGGAGAATTATTGGCATTGGTTTCGAGAGCCACGTTGGGGGAGTGAATGACGTCCAGCACTTCACGCAGGAAGCGCACGTTGAAAGCAATGAGGAGTGGGCTGCCCTCGATGTTGGCTTCCACCGAGATATCACTCTTGCCGGTCTCTTCAGTTTGGGCGTTGATCTCCACTTTGCCCGGACCTTCTTCCGCAGGCATAATGTCGAGGCGGATGACGTTGTTACCTTCTCGCGCGATGACTTCAGCCTGCTTGCAGGCTTTGAGAAATGCGGGGGTGGAAATGATGGTTTTGGTTTTTGCGCTCTTGGGAATAATTGCGCGGTAATCGGGGAAATTCCCATCGATCAACTGGGAAACCAGCTCGGCATCTTTGAGATGGAAAATTACCTGACCGCGGCTGGGTGGGACGATCATGTGCACGGATTTGTCGACATCACTGAAAATGCGGGCAAGTTCGTTCATCGCGCGGGCGGGAATGATAATGGAAATCTCCTGGGGGACTGGTGTGGAGAGGTTTTCCTTGCGTACCGAAATCCGAAAGCCATCCGTGGCAGCCAGGGTGATCTGATTGTCGATCACCTCCATCTTGACACCCTGAAGGACGGGGCGGGCTTCATCCGCAGAAGCCGCAAAAGCCACTTGCTGGATCATATCTTTGAAATCAGCCAGATTGAGCTCAACGCCCTCCTCGGGATCATACACCGGCATGGGAGGGAAATCCTGGGCATCAATCCCTTTGATATCATGCACTGAAGCGTTGCAGACTAGATTCAGGGTTTGGGTGCGTTCATCCAGCGCCAGCACTACATTATCCGGAGGAAAGGTGCCTACAAGATCAACGATGGTGCGTGCCGGGATGGTAATTGACCCTTCCTCCTCAATTTTAGCGGGAATCCAACAGGTAATTCCCAGTTCAAGATTGGTGGCGGAAAGGCGTAATCGCCCTTCATCCGTTGCCAGCAGCACATTAGAAAGCACCGGCAGGGTGCTGCGCGGAGAAACCGCCCGGCTGACAATGCTCAGACCGTGAGCGAGATGTTGCTGAGTGACAGTGACTTTCATAAGCACCCTCGCGTTAAGAAAAATTTGTGATTTGAGTATACAACGAGAAAGGTAAAAAAACCAGTGATCACAAGGAGGATGAGTACTGTACAATTGAATTGATGTGATACCCGTTAAACCAGGAAGGATGAAAGGCAAACAGATGGCGAACAAGAAGACACTCGTGCAAACCTGGGAATTCAAACCTCTTACCCCGGAGAATTGGGACGATTTTGAACAATTATTTGGTGCCAATGGCGCCTGTGCCGGCTGCTGGTGCGCCTGGTTCCTCATGACCAACAAGGAGTATAAAGAGGCGGGCAGAGACGGTCATCGAGAAGAAATGCGAACGCTCGTTCAAACCGGCGGGGAACCCGGCATGATCGCTTATGCAGATGGTAAACCCGCTGGCTGGATCGCGCTCGGACCGAGAGAGCGTTATCGAAGACTCGCCGCTTCGGCACATCTTGGTGCGGTGGATGAGCAACCGGTCTGGGTGGTGCCTTGTTTTTTTATTCATCGTGATTATCGCCGCATGGGATTGATGGAAAAGTTGCTCGAGGCAGCCGTGGAAACTGCCAGAAGCAAAGGGGTAAAGACGTTGGAAGCCTTTCCGGTGGAAGTGGAGCAGCACGTCAGTTCGACCAGTTTGTTCCCCGGTAAGGTCGAAGTCTTTTACCGTCTTGGATTCCAAGAGGTCGCGCGCCGTGAAAATCGTCCCATCTTGCGTAAAGAACTTTAGGCGGAGTAAAAAAAGTTTTCCTCTCAGAATGGTGGAGTGAATCACCTGCACTCGCATCCGCCATACGCCTGAACATCGCCGCATGTGGCGGAAACACCTTCGAAAAGGGAGCATGCGATATCAGCCCGACAGCCTGTATCACGATTAAGCGAAAAACATGAACCCAAATGAGATTATCCCCCTGGCGCGCACACAAATCTCTCGCGGTGCGATTATCCTGTCTCAGGCATTCTTCGCGGACCCGTTTTTCGCCTATATCCTTCCGAATGAGCATAAACGCTCCCACATCCTTCCCTGGTTATATCAAAAGCTGCTTGCCTATGGTCATCTTTACGGCAAAGTGGACACCACACAGCAGCTGGAAGGGGCGGCGATGTGGCTCGGTCCGCATTCCACCAGCCTTAAACTGCACGGTGTGCTGCGCACCGGTTTGTTCCTGCTGCCGCTCAAATTGTCCCGATTGGAATTCCGTCGCAGCACCGAACTGGCGAGCCTCTCAGATCAGCTGCACCGGGAAACCATTTCCGGTGCCCATTTCTATCTGGCAGAACTCGGTGTCTCACCAGCCTTGCATGGCAGGGGATTGGGTGCCGCTTTAGTAAGGAAAGGGCTTGCCCGCGCAGATCAACTGCAGCTTGCCTGTTATCTTGATACTTTTAACTCGGAAAATGTGCCTTTTTACACTTCGCTGGGATTCACACTGACGGGAAGGAAAAGTCTATCCCCGAAAGCTCCGGAGGTCTTGGGGATGCTTCGCGAGCCCTCCTATAGCCTGCAGGACTAAACGGGATCAGCTCAACCGGGAATTTTAGGAAGAAAAAACTCCCCGCCGGGTAACGGGGAGAAATGTTATAATCTGAGTGCCGAAGGTGGGAATCGAACCCACATTCCCGAGGGAACACGATTTTGAGTCGTGCGCGTCTGCCAATTCCGCCACTCCGGCAATTACGACGTGAGTATATCTGACAAATTCACAAGGGTCAAGGGAAACGATCATGAGATTAGGGATCATTGGTTTGCCCCAGGCTGGAAAAACAACCTTATTCAATGCGCTGACCCGCGCCACGCAGCCCACCGGCGCCAGCGGGAAAATTGAAATTCATACCGCGGTTGTGGATGTGCCGGACAAGCGTGTGGACAGGCTGGCGGAAATTTTTAAGCCCAAAAAATCTGTTTACGCCAAAGTTACATATGTAGATATCGGCGGGTTGGATGGAAGTGCAAGCAAGGCGGGAATCCCGGGCGCACTGCTCAATCAACTGACGCAGATGGATGGGTTTATCCAGGTGGTGCGGGTTTTTGAGGACGATAATGTTGCGCATGTCCTCAATAGCATCAATCCTCAACGCGATATTGAAAATATGGAAAGCGAGTTCGTGCTCAATGACCTGATTCAGGTGGAGAGGAAGCTCGAACGGCTGGAGGAAGAAAAAAAGAAAGGCGCCGGGCGGGATAAAAGCTTGATCGAACGAGAGCATGCGCTGTTTGAACGGTTGCATGAAACCCTGCTCAAAGAAACTCCTCTGAAAGATATCGAAATTGACGCTGAAGAAGACAGGCTGCTGTCAGGTTTTGGCTTCCTTAGCCGCAAACCGATGCTGATTGTGCTCAATACCGCGGAAGGACAGGCTGCGCCAGAGATCCATTACCCGCACAAACACAGTATGGTCATTGCGCTGCAGGGGAAACTGGAAATGGAAATTGCCCAGCTTCCACCGGATGAAGCGGAAATGTTCATGAACGAATACGGAATTCAGGAGTTAAGCCTTAATCGAATGATCCGCCTCTCCTATGACTTGCTGGGATTGCAATCCTTTCTCACTGCCGGACCGGATGAATGCCGGGCATGGACAGTTCGCCGTGGGGCAACCGCGCCAGAGGCAGCTGGAGAAATTCACACTGACCTGCAAAAGGGGTTTATCCGCGCTGAGGTCGTGGCGTATGATGACCTGATCGCGCTGGGCGGAATGGCTGAAGCCAGGACGCATGGAAAACTGCGCATGGAAGGCAAGGAGTATATCGTCAAAGATGGCGATATCCTCAACATTTTATTCAATGTATCCAAACACTAACATCGCCGGTTCCCAAAAATTTCCTCGTTAGAGGAAGTTTTTATTCTTCCAGGACTCCGAAAGAACGCTGCAACTCCGCCAGATCCACACGCGAGGTCAGATCGAGGCTGAGCGGCGTCACTGAGACCATATTTTCGCGACTAAAAACGTACACATCCGATTGCGGGTCGTTCAAATCCTCCGGATGGGGCTGGCGTGTGGCGTCAATCCGCGGAATGCCGCCGGGTTCTGCGGATTCCTTCAGGTAAGGGACAAAATAAGGGTGGCGACCCAGCCGAGCCATTTTCCAGGGGGTATCGGGCGTAGCATCAATGGGGACATTGATGTTGAGTACATGAACATCCTCTGGCATGGTGCTGGAGAGTAATAATTTGGCGAAGCGGCGGGCAAAAATCGCAGCAGTGGAAAAATCAGTATCGCGGGAGTAGCCAAAGAAATCTTCAGAAGCAAGCTGCAGGGAGACGGCAAGGGCGGGAATACCATATGAGGCAGCCTCAAGTGCAGCACCGACTGTGCCGGAAAGGGTGATATCAGTGGCAGGATTCTCTCCATAATTGATCCCGGAGACGACTAGATCCGGTTTACGCTTGAGAATGGCAAAGATACCGTACTGCACGGATTGAGCCGGAGAGCCGCCAACGGCATAGCAAGTCCATTCCTGATCACCGATGGTAAGTTGTGTGGGTTTAATTTCTCCATCCGTCCAGGCAGGCACGCTGCGACCGGCGCCGGAATGCTGTTCACGTGGGGCAGCCACGGTCACATAGCCAACGCGTCCAAGTTCGCGGGCAGCTGCCCAGAGCCCCGGGGAATAGATACCGTCATCGTTGGTGAGCAGAATTTGTGGTTTGGTGTTCATCGAAAAAATTTGTCCTTGTGGGAATAAAAAAGAGCGGAAAACCGCTCTTTTAGAGTGCCCCCGGAGTAATTCGAATACTCAACCTTTTGCTCCGCAAGCAAACGCTCTATCCAATTGCGCTACGGGGGCATACGTCACGAGCATCTAAAATATACCGCAACCAATCTGAAACGTCAAGGCAAGTACCTACCTGCTCCTTTTAGTAAAAATATCAAGCGCCTGGGTGAGGGGGGCACCCAAGCGCTTGATGGGATTATTTTACCATAACATGTTTGAAAATTGTCAAGGGTATTTTTGGGTTTTTCTCATTTATTTCAATTGTTTTTAGTTTTAGATGGAAAAGGATTCGGTTCGTGAAAGCATTCTCAAGGTGGTGGAAAAGATTCATTGTCGCAGGCATGATCCGTTTGTTCAGAAGGAAGACGGGCAGGTCTCCTGAATGGCACCTGCCTGGAAATTTTTCTGTGACAATTTGAATTTGCGCTCTGCTTTTATTAATCCCCAGGCAAACTCCTTGTAGTATGTGTCTCGGTATACTTGAACTCGAAAGCAGGATCAGGGTTACCGTTTGATAAAGTAGGAATCTCTATTGGTGCGATGTTGGAATAATAGGTCTTTGCATAATCTACCTGCAATGGACAACCTTCGGGGGTATCTTTTTCCATTCCGACCCCTACAAATCCAGAGGTATAAGTTGGATCATTGATATATCCCAAATACCAATCATTTATCCAAACATGGATCTTTGGATAATCGACCCAAACCAACACTATGTTCCAGTCGTAAGGCTTGATGTGAGTATCCGTAGTATAAGCCTTAAGCTGCAAATAGTTGTTTCCGTCGGCTCTCCATGACCACCATAACTGGTTATTATTAAAACTGATACTGTAATATTTGTTCCAATCCATGTATTCGTCCAGGTTCAATGGATAGGGATTTCCCATCAGGTACAGGTAATTGGGACCATCAGCACTTGCCAGGCGCTTCATTTTCACCTCATAAACCAGGTGGTCTGTGGTAAGTTCTTTTTCGGCTACCGAAACATAATTGGGAATATTTCCCTTTGTCTTTAAATATCCCGGGGCAACGATGTTCCAAGTACCATAGATGACCTTCCACTTATTCATATCAACGGTAAATGTGGAATTAAACCCGGTTGAAATCACCGTAAAATCTAGAGTTGTCGAAAACGGCTGCCATACGCCACTCACATAAGCCCTCACCTTCCAGCGGTAATGACCGTTTTGTCCATTTAACTTGGCATTATTCAAAGGAGTTGTCGGTTGAAGCGTACACGTGCCCGCCGTACAAGTACCCGCCCCAGAAAAAGTGTACATTACCAGGGAGGTCGCCGTATTGATCACCTTGATCTTATATTTTGTCGCGCCAGATTCTTCTATGAAGGAAAACACCGGGGTTTTGGTCATTATAAATCCGTTCGGCGCAATTGGGGCTATGCCACTAATTTGCGGTCCGGGTTGTGCGACCGCGGTTGTGATCGCCGTCGCCAAAAGCATAAAAATAACCACTACAACAAGTCCAAATTTGCCACCTTTCATTTCATCCTCCTTGTTCTATGAATGGAAAACCTATTTTTCAAGAGCTCTTGAAAATCCGGCGCGCAAGTTCAATAATTCGCAGATTTATTACCACTTCATAAGAATTAAAAGTGGATAAACCCCGTGTTTTCATTGTGGGCAACAAATGGGAAATGTTAAATTCATTATACCAAAACCAATTGATGGATTCAAGCGCAGCTTTCTAAGGCATACAAAAAGGATTTAAAAAAAAGAGACCCTTGCAAGGGTCTCCTGGATATTGCTGGAATGCTTACGCTTCGCTGATTTCAACCGTCTGCAGGTGAATGGCGGGGCTGTCACGGCGCGAGGGATCACGCTCTGGAATCGACAGCAGGACATCCAGCCCTTTGATAACCTGACCGAAAATGGCATGTTTGTTATCCAGCCACGGAGTGGCTACATGGGTGATGAAAAATTGCGAACCGTTCGTATTGGGTCCGGCATTCGCCATCGAGAGCACGCCCGGACCTTTATGACGGAGAGATGGATCAAACTCGTCATTGAATTTGTAACCCGGACCACCCATGCCGGTTCCTGTGGGATCACCGCCTTGCGCCATGAAATCGGTGATCACACGATGGAAGATCGTGTTATCGTAAAAACCTTGCCGGGCAAGGAAGACGAAATTGTTGACTGTGCGCGGAACTTTGGCGGCAAAAAGCTGGCAGACAATATCGCCTTTATCTGTCTTAAACGTGGCGGTGTACGTCTTGGAGGGATCGATCGTCAGTTCAGGCGGGGTTGACCATTGTTTGGCTTGAGGACTCATTTTTTACCTTTCTTATCAAGAATTGAAAAGATTGTATCACAGTGCCGCTGGCGGTTTGAGGCGGGCAGGGCGGCGAAGCAGTGAAGTGATGCCCCAGGTTAGGGCAAAGATGGCGGTGCATATCAGCACGATTGCCGCACCTGAAGCCAGATTGAGATAATAAGACAGGTACAGTCCACTGATGCCGGAAAAAACCGCGATTACCATGGCAATTGCCATCATGCGCGGGAGTCGGCGCGTGAGCATGGAGGCGGTAGCCGCCGGGGTAATCAACATGGCGACCATCAGGGTGACGCCCACGGTTTGCAGTGAGACCACGATGCTGACCGCGATCAACCCGATGAGCAGCGAATCAAGAGTGCGTACCGGCAGACGCAGGGTGGCAGCAAGGGTGGGGTCAAAGGAAGTGAGCAAAAACTCTTTGTACAGGGCGAAGACAATCAAGAGGATGAGCGCACCGAAGATGGCAGTCAATAACAGATCCTGCTTGCCGACACCCAGCACATCACCCACAAGGAAATGGGTCAGATCAGCCGTGTAATTTCGTACCAACGAGATGAGCACTACCCCCAGGGCAAACATACCCGCAAAAATGATACCAATGGCAGTATCCTGCTTTAATTTGGCGGAGCGTGAAACCGAACCCATGGCGAAGGCGCTGACCAGGGCAGTGCCCAGTGCCCACCAAAAAACGCCTGCACGGGAACCCCCGCCCACCAGGTAGCCAACAGCAACACCAGGCAGCACGGCATGAGCCAGTGCATCGCCAAAAAAAGCCATGCCGCGCAAAACCACATAAGTTCCCAAAACTGCGCTCACCACCCCAACGATTACCGCGGCAATCATTCCACGAACCATGAAAGCATATTGCAAAGGAGCCAATAAACCATCAAGCATGAGGTTCCTCCTCACCGCAGCAGGATTCATCCATGAACGGGATCTCCAGGTCCGCAACTGCCGCCTGGGCTCGATCGCCATACGCCTGCCGGAGATGTTCACGCGTGAAAACGGCAGAAGGTTTGCCCATGCCGATCAGGCGGCGATTGAGCAGTAAAACACGATCAAAGCTTGAAGCAGCGAGATTGAGATCGTGAAGAGCAATCATCACTGTTACCTGCTGAGTTTTCAACCCTTCCAGCACTGTAAATAATTCCTCCTGAGAGGGAGTATCGAGACCGGTAAAAGGTTCATCCATTAACATCAGGTCAGCTTCCTGAGCCAGAGCGCGGGCGATGAACATGCGTTGCTGCTGCCCACCAGAAAGCTGGCTGATCTGCCGGTGCGCGAAATTGCTGAGATTGACTGTTTCCAAAGCGCTTTCCACAGCCTGGTGATCAGCAAGGGTTGGGCGGCGAAAAAGACCTATTTTTCGGGTGCGCCCCATCATCACTACATCCTCAACGGTTACTGGAAAATTCCAATCAACATGGTAATGCTGCGGCAAATAGGAAATGCAGCCATGACCGCACGGATCTTCGCCGAAAACACGAACCGCTCCATGATCCGGCTGCATCAAACCGGCAATGATTTTGAAAAGGGTGCTTTTACCGGCACCGTTCGGACCCACCACTGCCGTGCGCTCGCCGGTGGTCAGTTCAAATGAAATATCTTCAAGTGCGCGTCCGCTTTCATAACCGGCGGATACGTGATCCACGGTCAGAATTGGCGTATTGGGCAAATGGTGTGGGTGGCGTTGTTGTGACAAATTTACTGGCAAAGATTGGGGGGAGGAATTCATAAATACCTCTTATCGAAGTGCTTCAACGATTGTGTTTACGTTGAAGCGCATGTAATCCAGATAAGTGGGGGCTGGTCCATCTGGCGCGGATAACGACCCGGTGTAAAACTGGACGAGACGGGTGCCGGTATCACTGGCAACCTGATCGGCGAGGGCAGGATTGACCGTGTTCCCCACCAGTATGACCTTCACCCCGTACTGGCGGATGGCATCTTCCAGGGCAGCCAGCTCGCGGGCGGAAGGCTCGGCAACCGAACTATAGGAGGGAATCAGCGCGCCCACGATGGTGAACCCATATTTTTCAGCGAAGTAACCGAAAAGCATGTGATCGGTGACTATCTTTCGGTTTTCAGGTGGTATTTGCGCCACTTGATCGGTGATCCATTGGTCGAGTGCTTTCAGTTCTGCGATATAGGCGGTGCTGTTAGCGTGATAAAGATCTTTATGAGCAGGGTCGTAAGAGGTCAAAGCGGCTTCGATATTTTGCACCCAGATCACCACATTGGCAGGATCCATCCAGACGTGAGGGTCTGCGGAAAAATGTTCATCAGCGTTAGCCGTGAAT
>JAGPFF010000029.1 GCA_018056725.1 Anaerolineaceae bacterium | reverse complement strand
ACTAAATGTTTAAAGATTTGGATGCGCTTCTGACCGCCGCAAATACTCTTCCGTACCTTGTCCTACCCTCGCCACTTATATTTTGAAAACCCCAAGCTTTATTGCATTTTTTTTGGGGGGGGAGTAAAATTTACATTGAATTGAGAAGGGCGGATAAGTAAAATGGGAAAAGAGAACCAAAATATTATGCCCAACGAAAACGAAAAAGCTATTGAGCTGGAATCCTTTAGTTCCCCAGATTTTAATCCCGAAGAAATCTCCAGGGACATTGCCAGAAGCCTTTGTGAGCCCTCCGAAAGACTATACAAAAGAGACCCCGAACTTAAAAAAGACCCGTTCAAGGCAATGGGGGAGGTGCGTCTTGTGGGAAAAAATGAAAGCGAGATACCAGACCCCGTTGAGGGACTTTTTGTCGGTGCAGCCAAGCTGGAAACCGCCAAAAAAGAGCTTAATCTGACCCCCAAACAAAAAGAAGCTTTTAACGGAGTTCTCGAAAACATTCACGGCGCCATTGCCTGGGCAAAAGGGGCTGCGGAAGAGACCAAAGACTATATTACCGCCAACAAAGTTGTCCGGAAAACCATGATCGGGGCACAAGTCGTCGGTCTGACCCTTACCTCTGCAGGATGTGTAAATGTGGTCAAGCTCTCCGAGGCTGCCTTTACCGAAACTCCCGTCCCGGCCAAGACTTTCACACCGACACCGACCAAGACAGCTACTCCAACAGAAATTCCCGAAGGTAAAATAATACTAAATGAAAACTCATTTATTCCAACGGGTGAGTATCCCAAGGATAGCAGTGATTTTGTACTTTTGAGCCCCCAATATATTGGTGAATCGGCGAAAGAGGCGGTTATCAGAAACGGGCTGAGTGAACAAGCGGGCAAAATTGAAAAAATGTATCAAACATTAATAAATAATAGTTCAATTTGGTCAAGACGGGTTAAGGAAGGATATTCTTTAGAATTTATATATATGGTTTCTAAAAATAATGGTAACAATTACTGGAATATTATGGCTATTATAAATAATGAAGACGCTTTTACGGTGCCTAAAATTCTTATGCCTGCACGCATTATTCAAAATCCAACTAGAGCCCAGGTTCTTAATCAAAGTGAAATACTTGAAATCTCAAATACCGGTCTTTATCCAGAAAATTATTTTTTGCTTGGTGAAGCCACGCCTGTAGGTTTTGGTAAGAAGGCTAATTATTCAATTTTTGCTGATGAAAAAGGTCACTTTTTATTAGGTTTGGCAGAAAAAAGTGGAACAAAACCTTTAGTTTGGTATAATGCTGAACGGATATCATGGCAGTTGGGTAATAATACAGAAAACGTTACAGAAACTTCAGTTCTTCAAGAAAATATCGATCTATGGATGAATGGCAATGTTTCGTATCCTGACGAAGAGAAGTTTAGCAAGGGAGCAGAACCAGCGCAGTTTGGGTTCGTTGAAAAAACTAGCGATACGTCGATCTATCAAGGTGTTCTTCTTGGTACGCAGTTTTATCAAGATAATTTAATTGTGTATTTTGGTTTCGAAAGCTCAAATAATAAACGTTTTTATATGCCCTTCGACCTAGGAAATAAGACATCCAGCTTATATGGGTTTGACATAGTCAGGCCTTTACGAAGCGATTTATTTAAAGGGTCAGATTACGATATTGATACCGCTCTTTCAGTTGATGCAGGGAATATACTTTTACGTCAGCTTGAAATGAAACCGATTGGAATAAGGGGTGGTTCTTGGAGTTCTGCTATATGTTATACAGAAATTACGGCTGATTATAAAACTCTATGCGAAAAACAATTTAAAGTTACAGAAACCCTCCCAGGTCTCTTTGGTTTGATTTCTACAAATGGTGCTGATTTTCCCAAAAACCCTCTAATTAATGGCCACGTTGGTGCGAATGGATTGGAATTAGTAGATTTGCCTAGAGTAACTAACCTAATGATGCGCCCCCAAGACGAACCCTCATTAGATGATTATTAAAACACAACGTTGACGGCAACATTATAAAATTATATATTTAGACTGAACGTCAAATGAATAAAGGTATATCCAGGATATACATAGTATTTTTCTTTTTTGTGTTACTTTCAACGGCTATTTTATTAGTTGTACTACTATTCAAAACTGGCGAAATTCCCGTGTTTTGGAACAATGGCAGCTCAACAGATATGAGTCAAAATGAGGGATATGTTTTACCGGGGCAAAACGGTCGTTATTCTCCAGTTGGATATTCCCAAATTAGTGATGATGGTAAGATACTGCTGTTAGTGGGGGAATTGTTAAGCATAAAACAGGAAAATAATTCTATTACTGGCACCATTGGCATCTCACTAGATAAAAAATCAATAATAAGTGTTGTTTTTGCTTCCGATGCCTCAAATAATAAATTTAATGTACAGGAGCAAAAAACAGACGATCTTTTCCCTAATTCGGCAGACTATGCGGCCCTTCAGTTAACCGGTCCACAACTGGAACAGAAACTGAATACAAGAATTGGAGATCTTTTTGTTTTTTATATAAGTAGAAGTGACTCAGAATGCAACCAAAAATTTGTTGATGCTAAATCATCAGGTTCTGAAGAATTGATAGAATGTAATTTGGATGTTGGGGGGATTTCTTATAAAGTTAAAGAATAAGAAGAATGAAAAAAGGGTATAAATTTATTATATTTCTTGCTAGTTTTGGTTTAGTTTTTCTATTAAATATTGTTCGAATAGATGCGGCTACGTGTTCAGGTACCGGATCGTATTCCTTAACAACATATTCTTGCCAAGTAATGATGGGGGTGGCCAGTTGTAAACCCATCACTACTTATCCATCACCATCCTGCGGTACTATTCCGGGCGGCACCGAATGTAATCCTGTGGCTGCCTGTGGTTATTGTGAGGCTTTGGGTCAAACATGTTCGTCAAATGGTAAGGAATGTACAATTGAGGCTGTTTCACCTGGTGGTGCCGCTCCTTGCGGACCTAACGAATATTGGGAATCTTCTGGTTGTTCTTGTGTTACGGCACCATTAAATTGTGGCAACGGTTCTTGTGATAGCGGAGAAACATGTAGCAATTGTCCGGGCGATTGTGGTGCATGTCTTCCTGGTCTGTATTGTGGAGATAATAGTTGTAACAACGGCGAAGACTGTTCAACATGTCCGGCAGATTGCGGTGATTGCCCTCATTGTACTTCCAGTAAAAGTCATCCGGACTTGCTTACAGATTGTAATCAAACAGGTTTTTACGGAAGAACATACGCAATCCTTCGTGACCCGGATAATCCGGTTTCCGAAACGTATTCCTGCAACCCGTATGCCGAAGCCATTGGGGATGTTGAAACGTGCACGTACTGGAAAAATAAATGGACAGGGTATTTGACTGTTCCGCAAACAGGGGACTATGAGTTTTGGGTTACATACAACCCGCAGCTGATTTTCCAAATGGATGTAAATGGGAGCGGTACATTTGATACATCGTGCTCAAACGCATCCCAGGATCCGAAAGCCGGTGATAACTATATTTTTCTTTCCGACTCGTGTAATAACAAATATCGGTACACATACTTGAATTCCTGGAGCATTATTAATGATGCCCTGGGTGGTAGTTGTTGGGATGATTTTGACAACAGGATTCCTTGTGAATACGGTTTGCATTGCGAAGCGGCGGATTTGCGCACCAAAGACGTAAGTACATACCCAACAATAATTAATCCGGTTCCCAAAAGTGAAAGAGGAAGCACGGAGTGTCCGGTATCCGCCGTCAACTCGCAGTTTGACAACGATTGGAACCGTGCCAAGGGGACAATGGATACCGTTTTCAAAAGAAGTTTAACTGCTGGGCAAGTTAAACTAAATATTGCGTATACGTCCCGTGTTGGTGATGAGCTGAACAATCAGATATTGCAAGTTAGATACAGAAAAGTTTCCAGTCCTGCCTCGGCTTGGGTTAAACTATGGAAACCGGAATCTTACCCATCCGGGGTATGCCCCGTAACACCATGTAAGATGTGTATGTTGACCGCTCCCTCATCGCTTAATTTTACCGACAAGACACCAACATCGGCTACTATCAACTGGTCTCTACCCTCCGGTGCGCTTTAGCTAGATCAGGATTGGTTTATTTCAAATTTCGTTTCAAAGCCTGTAAATCTATGTGTCTTATTGATTCTTGCAAATGCTAGATCCCAACCATAATCTCCTAGTTGAATTCAGGTGCCAGGTTTGGATGGCGCATGTGATCCGTGTTGTTCATCAAGTCGCGAAGGGCGGTTACTTTTTCCACCTCCACCCCGGTTTGACCGGCAATCACCGCTGCAGGCAGCTGGTGTTCCAGCCCATACAGCACCAGGTCGATCTTCCCGGCAGGAACGCCCAGCAAATCCAGATATTTATCCCTGACGCCAGGGATGATATCCGGGTTAGGGGAGCGGGAACGTATTTCCTCCGGCACACCCAGGTAGGCGGCAAGCATCAGCGTCTGAGTGCGATAAAGATTTTTTAGCGGCATGATGTCCGCCAGGTCATCCACGCCAAATTTTACATACAGCCCCACCAGGTCTTCTGTTTTATGGGCGCAGCCAACGACGAGATAATTATTCTCCTCCGCGACGAGATACTCCATCACCAGTCGCGCGCGCTGTTTGATGTTGATCGCCGCGAAACCATGCCGCATCAAGGGATTTCCTTCACCATGGGCAAGCTGCAGGAAAGGGTTCCGGCTGCGCTGGTTGAAGTAAGCCTGGAAGGCAAAAGCCCGCGCCCTGCGGGTGGGAATGCGCGGCAGGACAGATTTGTAAGCGCCCAGCGAGCGCAGGATAGGGGTGAGATCACGGGTAAGCGTCTCGACACCCAGCCAGGATGCCACCTTATGCGCGTACTGCACCGCCTCAGGGTTGCCCTGCTTTTCTGGCAGCAGCAGCGCTTTTACCCGCTCTGCGCCCATCGCACGGACTGTGAGGGCAAGTACGGTGCTGGAATCGAGACCGCCGGAAAGGGCAACGAGCGCGCCCTCCCGGTGAAGTTCGCTGCGCCTGGCTTCAATAAATTCAGAGATTTGCGCGGCGACCCGGGCTACATCTATTTGAAAAACATCCGTTGTGAGCAAGGGTTCCATCATCATCCATAAGCATCCTCGAAACAGGCATTGAAATGGAGCCTGGCTTTCACTCTCCACCCCTCCAGGCGGTCAGTTGCCGAAGATGCCCTGAAATGCTGGGGGTGGGAGCAACTTTCTGGAGGGAGTCGAATGAAGGATGGGATCCTGATCTCGTCCCTTTCAAAATTGCTGCTTTCAATCGCCAAAACAGGTGCCGAGATCCCTCGCGGTGAGCATGGTATCGCAATCCAACGGGACGCTTTTCATGCGGCGGGTGGCATCCGCCAGCGGGACATACTTCACGTTCGGAGGATCCAGCGCCACCATAATGCCCTGTTGTCCTTCCTCCAGAGCGCGGATGGCTGCCGCGCCGAAACGAAGCGCAATCAGGCGGTCGGTGGCGGTGGGGGTGCCGCCGCGCAACAGGTGACCCAGAACCACCAGACGGGCTTCCTTGCCAGTTATCTGCTCCAGGTCTGCGGTGACCTTTTCGCCTACGCCACCGAGTCTCTCCGCACGACCGACCTCTTTTTCCAACACGGTTACATCACCCCCGAGTGGGCGAGCGCCTTCAGCGACTACCACCATGGTAAATTTAGCGCCACTGCGGTCGCGTTGGATAACTTTTCTCGCCACCATATTCAGATCATAAGGGATTTCTGGAATGAGAATCACATCCGCAGAGCCCGCCACACCTGCTTCCAGCGCGATCCAGCCGGCATACCGTCCCATCACTTCCACCACCATGATGCGCTGATGACTGGCGGCGGTGGAATGAAGGCGATCAAGGCATTCCACCGCAAAGCTGACCGCGGTGTCAAAACCAAAGGTTACGACTGTCTCATCCAGATCATTGTCGATCGTTTTGGGCACGCCCACCACGCGCAGTCCTTTTTCAGCCAGGGCGTTTGCGATGGTCATCGAGCCATCACCTCCCACCGAGATGAGGGCATCGATTTCGTGAATGGCGAAAGCCCGCATCAATTCATCTGAGCGGTCAATTTCGATATACGTTCCATCCGCATTCTTAACCGGGTAATGGAAGGGGTTCCCACGGTTGGTGGTACCGATGATTGTTCCGCCCAGGTGGGTAATACCGCGCACGCGGTCGCGGGTCAAACGGATCAAGCCGCCCTCTTCATACTTTTCAGGCATCATCAGCCCGTTATACCCGTCGCGGATGCCTACCATCTCCCATCCGCGTTCCAACCCTGCCAGCACTGCCGCGCGGATGACCGCGTTCAAGCCGGGGGCGTCGCCTCCGCCGGTGGAAATGGCTACCTTTTTGATTGTTCCTGATTCCAGACTCATCTTGACCTCACTTGTTTACCTGCTGGATGATTCGATTATATGACAAATCCTGTCTCAGGGTTCGTATCAGGTCTGAAAATAGCAGGGATGGAAGCTTATTCTAAATGAAGAAACGGAGAAATCCTTGTCTGAGATCGTAATTCCGGGTTAATCCAGTCAAAAACATCCTATAATTAAATTATGAGCGATAGATTATTAATTGTCGAGGATGAATCCGTACTGCGGGAAACGCTTGTCTATAATTTCGAACATGAGGGGTATGAGGTCAAAAGCGCAGAGAATGGCAAAGAAGGTTTGCGGCTGGCGCGAGAATGGCACCCGGATCTGATTCTGCTAGATGTAATGCTGCCCGAAATGAATGGGTTCGAAGTGACCAAGGCTCTTCGGGCGGAGCAGGATGTACCGATCCTGCTGCTGACTGCCCGGACGGAGGAGATTGACCGGGTGGTGGGATTTGAAATTGGCGCGGACGATTACATCACCAAACCTTTTGGCATGCGCGAATTGATGGCGCGGGTAAAAACCAGACTCAAGACGCACCGCTTGATCCATTCTGAGAAAGACGAAGCCGCGGCAGGTGATACCCGTGGCGAAATGGTGTTTGGAAATTTACAAATCGACCGGAAACGCTACGAGATCCGTATTAATGATCAGGTCATCACGCTTAAACCGAGGGAGATGGATTTGCTTTGTTATTTAGCGGAAAACTCTGGCAGGGCAATTTCACGTGATGAACTCCTGAGTCAGGTTTGGGGATGGGATTATTATGGAGGCAGCCGGACAGTGGACGTTCATATCCGTTGGCTGCGGAGCAAGATTGAAGAAAATCCATCCCAACCCAAGCGCATCGTCACCGTATTTGGAAAGGGATATCGGTTTGAGGGATAAATGAAACGGCATTCGATCAAATGGCGATTTATCCTTCCCTTTGCGCTGATTCTGGCGGTTTTTATTGCATCCCTCTCTTATGCTTTTTCAAGCACCTACACTAAGGATCATTACGAGGATACCAGGGCGGAACTTGAAGGACAGGCAAAGCTTCTATTGACTGAAATCCAACAGGAGGGGGGAACCGATGCAGGCAGTTTACAAACCCTGGCAGATAGATACGCAGCAAACCTGAAGCTAAGAGTGACGATTCTTCAACCGGATGGATCCGTGGCAGCGGAATCGGAAGTGAATCCAGAGAATATGGTTAACCACCTCAACCGCCCGGAGGTACAGCAGGCAATTTCTCAAGGGGTGGGGTACAACGTGCGTTACTCCACAACTTTGAAGACGCGTTATATGTACGTCGCTGTTGCCGACCTTTCGCATGGAACCTTTAACGGCATTGTGCGTTTGGCGAAACCGCTAGAGGTGATCGATGCCCGGGCAAAAGGAATTCGTACCGTCATTGGTTTTGCTGGATTGGCAGCGTTGCTGGCAGGGGTACTGGTCAGTTACCTGGTTGCCGAGTTTACCACCCGACCGATTCGACAGCTCACCCTGGCAGCTGATGCCATCTCGAAGGGTGATTATTCGCGCATCCCCGTTCCATCCGCCAACAATGAGATTAATGATCTGGTCCGGGCGTTTTCGCGCATGGCGGAGCAAATCCAGCTGCAATTAGAGACGATTGGAGAAGAAAAGATTAAACTTGAACAGATCGTCAATCAGTTGATGGACGGTCTGCTGATTGTTTCCAATGAGGGGCAGGTGCAGCTGCTCAATCGTTCTCTGCGCAAGATGTTTCATGTGACCGAATCCAACCCCGAAGGAAAAGATTTCATCCAGGTCATCCCGCAATATCAACTGGTGGAGCTGGTTCGCAAAACAGTAGAGACAGGCAAAGACCAGGGAGATTTTATTGAATTGAAAGCGGAGGGGAAATACCTGCTCGCACTCACAACTCTTCTGCAGGGGCAAAAAGATGGCGGTGTGTTGATTCTGGTTCAAGATCGGACGAAAAACCGTGAATTGGAGGAAATGAGGCAGGTATTTGTGAGCAATGTGTCGCATGAACTGCGCACACCGCTGTCCTCGTTGAAGGCGCTCACTGAGACGCTGCAGGGAGCAGTGGATCAGGACCCTCAGGCTGCGAAACGGTTCCTGCAGATGATGGATGTGGAGATTGATAAACTGTCGCAAATGGTGCTGGAACTACTGGAACTTTCCCGCATCGAATCCGGAAGGGTCGAGCTGAACAAAAAAAGCATCCCCATCAGTGATCTGATTCTTCCCGCTGTAGAAAGGATGCGTCTGCAGTCGGAGAGGTCAGGTTTAAAGATGGAGGTGGAAATAGCGGAAAATCTGCCATTAATCCATGTCGACGCTGAGCGCATTGAACAAGTGCTGGTCAACTTGATTCACAATGCGGTTAAATTTACTCCGGCAGGTGGTTCGATCCTTGTCAGCGCAAATCAGGCGGGAAATGAAATCTTGATATCGGTTAAGGATACAGGTATTGGAATCCCTGAGAAGGATCTTCCCCATATCTTTGAGCGGTTTTACAAAGTTGACCCGGCGCGAGCAACGGGGGGAACGGGATTGGGTCTGGCAATCGCGCGGCACCTGGTGGAAGCTCATCAAGGGCGGATCTGGGCGGAGAGTAAAGAAGGTGAAGGAGCCAGGTTCATCCTCGCACTTCCGGTATAAAACGTTAACCGTCTGTTAACCTGCTGTTTAATCCCCTTTAACTTTGAAATGATATCCTCCTTTTGAGATAAAAATCAAAAGGAGAAAAGAATGTTTAAGAAAGCCTATTTGTATGTGCCTGTTTTGTTCGTGATTGCCATTCTCGCTGCAGCATGTGCCCCGGCTGCCACTCCTACGGCGGCACCCACTGCAGTGCCGACCAAGGCTGTTGTCGTCACTGAGGCTCCTGCAGCCACCGCTACCGTCGCCGATCCGATGGCTATGTACGCCCCGGATGCGGTCAGTGGTGCCATTGTTTCCGCCGGATCCTCCACTGTTTTCCCGCTTTCAGAGCGCATGAAGCAGCGTTTTGAAGAAGAAGGCTTTACCGGTGAAATTACCATCGACAGCATCGGTTCTGGAGCAGGATTTGAACGTTTTTGTGTCAATGGCGAAACGGATATTTCCAATGCCTCGCGCGCGATCAAGGATAGTGAAATCGAATCCTGCAAGGCAATCAATCGCACTCCGTTAGAATTCCGCGTTGGTACCGATGCCCTGGCGGTTGTCGTCAGTAAAGAAAATACTTTTGTCACCGATGTAACTACTGAAGAACTGGCAATGATATTTTCATCAGCGACCAAATGGTCCGATGTCCGCCCGGATTGGCCAAACGAGGACATTCTGCGCTTCATCCCCGGAACCGACAGCGGCACTTTTGACTACTTTGTCGAGAACATCATGGCGCCTGCCTACCCTGACGCTGAGGGAAAGGACAGCATCGAAAACGGTGAGGCTGCCATTCTTGCAGCCAGCAACCTGCAAATGTCAGAGGACGATAATGTTCTCGTGCAGGGTGTAGAAGGCTCGCCGTACGCCATTGGCTTCTTTGGCTTCGCGTATTATCAGGAAAACAAAGATCGTTTGAATGTTCTCTCGGTGAACGGTGTTGCCCCCACGATGGAAACGGCGGAAGATAACAGCTATCCCATTTCCCGACCGCTGTTCATCTATACTACTGCGGATATCATGAAAGAAAAACCGCAGGTTGCCGCGTTCGTCTACTTCTACCTTTCAAATGTCAACAATGAGATTCTGGATGTGGGATACTTCCCAGCTTCCGAAGAAATTATCCAATCCGGTCTTGATCAATGGAAAGAAGCCATCGGTCAATAGAACCTTCACGCTACCTCCTACTCGTCGAACCTTCCCCTGGTCTTTCCAGGGGAAGGTGCATGAAAAAAGAAGGGACGATGCATGAAATTATTTGCTATAACCCAGAAAAATAACGGGTTTCCTGTAAAACCCAACCGTCTTGAAAAAAAACGCCGATTCTCTGAAGATCTGGTCCAACTCCTCCTGTTTTTGGCAGGAATTTTATCTATTTTTACCACACTGGGGATTGTGGTTACCCTGGGGAGGGAGGCATGGTTGTTTTTCCGTCTCCCTGAAGTCAATCTGCTGGAATTTCTGACTGGAACAACCTGGCAGCCGCATATTCAGCAATTTGGCATCCTGCCACTGGCAGTTGCCACCCTCGTTACCACCGCCATCGCCATGGTCATTGCCATTCCGCTTGGCTTGACTGTGGCGATTTTCCTTTCTGAATATGCCTCGCAAAAAGTCCGCAACACTCTCAAGCCAATCCTGGAACTACTGGCAGGGATTCCGACGATTGTCTACGGTTATTTTGCCCTAACCTTTGTCACGCCGTTACTTCGGGGAATTTTCGGCAGGGATGTGGTAAATATCTACAACACCGGATCCGCAGGGCTGGTAATGGGAATCTTAATTCTGCCTTTGATCGCTTCGATCAGCGAGGATGCCCTGACAGCAGTTCCCCGGTCATTACGTGAGGCTGCCTATGGGCTGGGGGCGACAAAATCGGAAGTGGTGTTTAAGGTTGTTGTCCCGGCTGCCCTTTCCGGGATCAGCGCGGCGATAATTCTGGGAATTTCCCGCGCAATTGGAGAAACGATGATTGTTGCCGTTGCCGCTGGAGCGGGACCAAATCTGACCTTGAATCCGTTCAAGGGAGCGGAAACAATGACCGGGCACATCGTACGAATCTCCGGCGGAGACCTCAGTTATGATTCGATAGATTACAACAGTATTTTCGCGATCGGGTTGATGCTTTTTTTGATCACCTTGCTGCTTAATATCATCAGTCAGTGGGTTGTTCGTCACTTCCGCGAGGTGTATGAATGAGAAATGCCAGCCATATATTTGAAGATGATCTTTCTGCACGCACCCGTGCCGGAAAACGCTGGCAGGTGGTGTTTTTAGCTGCCACCATCCTGGCTATTATTTCGTTGACCTTATTACTGATTAATATTGTTGACAGCGTTTTTGGTTTTGTCGTCCTGGATAGCAAGGTTGATCCTGCGACGTTATTTTTCGATGGTAACCCCCTGGAGGATCAGAGCAGCGATCAATTGATTGGAGTATTGAAGATGAACCTCTCCAGTGGAGCCTTCAATAAGCTTGAAAAAGAGAAAAGCTTTGCCCAGCGTGACCGGGCTGAAATTTATCAACTGGTGGAAGAGCGAGTCTTGAAAGTGGAAGTTTTGGAGAGCTGGTCCTTGCTGGACTCAATCTTTAAGCAGGAAGAGGTGAAGGCGGAATATCAGACCCTTCTGGAAACTCATCCTAATGCGGAACTGAAGTTTATCTCCTGGCTGACGCGCCAAAGACTGGTCCGCCCACAAACATCAGAAGTGATGACCACGGGGATTCGGACGGCAATTCTGGGGTCCCTTTGGACAATCTTCATCACAATTCTTTTCGCTTTTCCGGTCGGTGTTGGCGCAGCAATCTACCTGGAAGAGTATGCCCGTGAGAACTGGCTCAACCGGATCATTCAGACCAATATCAACAATCTTGCCGGTGTCCCATCTATCATTTATGGGATCCTCGGCTTGGCGATATTTGTTCGCACTCTCGAACCACTCACCAGTGGGGCGGTGTTCGGTGTGGTGGATCCGTTAACGGCAAATGGACGGACGGTTCTATCAGCCGGTCTGACCCTGGGGTTGCTCATCCTCCCTTTGATCATCATCAATTCACAGGAAGCTATCCGGGCTGTACCGCAATCGCTGCGCAATGCCGGTTATGGATTGGGAGCGACCAAATGGCAGGTGATCAAGGCGCACGTCTTGCCCAATGCCATGCCGGGTGTTCTGACGGGTACTATCCTGGCGATTTCGCGGGCGATTGGAGAAACAGCGCCACTGGTAGTTGTCGGCGCGTCCACGGCTATTTCATTTGATCCAACCTCTCCGTTTTCAAAATTTACCACCCTGCCGATTCAGATTTATCAATGGACGGCACGTCCACAGGCGGAATGGCAGCATGTTGCCGGCGCCGCGATCCTAGTTTTGCTGGTATTATTATTGGGATTAAACGCTGTGGCAATCCTGATGCGAAATCGGCTTTCCCATAAGTATTAATCTGTTATTATGGAGTCCATTATGTTTTTGAACGATGTCGTCATTGAAACCCATCACCTGAACATTTATTATGGTGATTTTAAAGCTGTTGGTGAGGTAAACCTGCAGATTCCGGAGAAAAAGATTACGGCAATCATCGGTCCCTCTGGCTGCGGGAAGTCAACGCTGTTGCGTGCTTTTAACCGAATGAACGAACTGGTTCCAAATGCCCATATTGAAGGCGAAATCATCTTTGATGGTCGCAATTTGTATGATCGAACGGTTGATCCCGTTGAAGTTCGTTATCGCATAGGAATGGTGTTTCAGCGCCCGAACCCCTTTCCAAAATCCATTTACGAAAATGTGGCTTGGGCTGCACGGATCCATGGTTACAAGGGTAATCTGGATGAGCTTGTTGAAACAACGTTAAAAAAAGCTGCGTTGTGGGATGAGGTCAAGGATATACTTAAGCAATCCGCTCTGTCTCTCTCAGGAGGACAGCAGCAACGTCTCTGTGTTGCCAGGGCACTGGCTATCCAACCGGAAGTGATTCTGATGGATGAGCCGGCGTCAGCTCTTGATCCAATCGCTACGTTGAAGATTGAGGAGCTGATGCAATCTCTTAAGGAGAATTACACGATTGTCATCGTGACTCATAATATGCAGCAAGCGGCAAGAGCTTCTGATTACACAGCCATGATGATGCTGATGGATGGAACGCGATCAGGTACGGTGATTGAGTTTGATGAAACGAATAAAATCTTCACCCGTCCAAGCGATAAAAGAACGGAAGATTATGTAACCGGCAGGTTTGGATAGAATCGAAAGAGAGGTATAAGATGAGGGCGACATTTGAAGCTGAACTAAAGTATCTGAAAGACGAATTGCTCCTTCTTGGCAGCCTGGTGGAACAACAGATTGTCGGCGGGGTGGATTCTTTCAAGCGCCGGGATATTCATGCCTCCAAGGAAGTGGTCGCGTTGGATGAAAAAGTCAATGCCAAGCGATTTTCGATCGAAGAGCAGGTACTGATCACAATCGCCACTCAGCAACCAATGGCGCATGATTTACGCCTTTTGGCTTCAATCCTCGAAATTGCCGGTGAGCTTGAACGCATTGGCGATTACGCTAAAGGGATTGCGACCATCAACATCCGCATGGGTGATGAAGAATTACTGGTGCCGCTGATAAAGATTCCGGTGATGGCGGAGAAGTGTGCCAGCATGCTTCATCGGGCTGTCATTGCTTTTGTTAACGAGGACATTGAAGAAGCCCAAAAGATCCCGATGGAAGATGATGAGGTTGACAACCTTTATCTCGAGGTTTACCAAAACCTGATGAAAGTTATTTGCGGGGATGAAAATAGTATTCAACGCGCGAATTGGATCCTCTGGGTGGCGCATAACCTGGAACGAGTTGCCGACCGGGTGACGAATATTTGCGAGCGGACGATTTTTACTGTAACAGGTGAACTGAAGGAAATACGTTCTTCTGATCAATAAGACCTGAAGAATTCCACTGCCTCTTTCGCTGAGTTGCGAGAAGGGTTTGGTAAGGGTATTCCCTTAACGGACCCTTTTTCTTTTTCCTGAAACAATCTCAGCCCGGTACATGTTGTTGCTTGAAGTTTAAATATGGCGGTCTATCGATGAGGTGAGGTGCGCGCCAAACAGGATGATCCAACTGGTAAAGTAGATCCACACCAGCAAAGCAATCATTTTTCCTAGAGACCCATAAACAATATCATAACGGGCGAGACCACTTGAGAGGTAGGCACTAAAAGCAGTTGTGATCACCTGCCATAAAAATGTCACCACCACTGCTCCGGTAAGGGCAGCCATTTTATTAACCTTTATTTGTGGAACCCAATAATAAAGAGCGAAAAAGACTAAAACTCGCAAAAGGACTGGTAAAACCGTGGTGTAGAAGTAAGAGGATAGGAATTTGCTGAAAATTGAGGCTCCAACATCCAATCCCAGGCTGGCGAGCAG
Source organism: Anaerolineaceae bacterium (assembly GCA_018056725.1). Classification (GTDB taxonomy): domain Bacteria; phylum Chloroflexota; class Anaerolineae; order Anaerolineales; family Anaerolineaceae; genus UBA6107. The sequence continues at coordinate 11,456 of JAGPFF010000029.1, read as the reverse complement.
ATGTTTGAAGGTGATAGAAAAAGAAGAGAGAATCAAAACCAATGCCATCGCAGCAATGATGGCAAGTGACCAGAGACGCATACGAATAAAAGAATGAGGTGCAGCAGAAGGCCAGGCTGCGTTGATGTTACGGATGATTGTTGAAAAAACGGAGGTGGATGACCAGAGCAGCCCCACTAACGAAATGGCAGATACCGCACCACGCAATCGAAATACTTCCTGAATGTTGGAAATAATAAATTCATGAGAAACCGGGATGATGGTGGGTAGAAAATTAAGCAGCTCTTCTTCCACAACCGCCTGGTCTACGAAGAAGGAGCCAATGGCGACAAAACACAGCATCAACGGGAACAGAGAAAAGAGGGTGTAGTAAGCAATACTGGCAGCTGCCTCGGCTCCCTTGGTCAGACGATAAGTTACGAAAGCTCCACGTAGAATTTGTACTGCGAATTTAAAAAAACTCGAGAGCTGTTTTATGGCATTGGTCAGGATTAAGGAGAGTTGATTTCTCATGGCAAGTTAAAACTCGAAATGATCATGCCGGTTTATTCCGCTGATGGCACAATATCCTGGAATGGATTGAAGGTGGCTTCAAGCTGGCTTCTGAATTGCCGGGTATAAAGTTGATAGTATTTCCCACGCCGACGTAATAATTCTGCATGGCTACCCATTTCAGCGATTTTCCCTTCCTCAATCACAAGGATGCGATCTGCTTTCTTAATCGTAGAGAGCCGATGGGCAATGATGAAACTGGTGGTTGAATCCAGCAAGGTTTGCATTCCTTTTTGAATTAAGGATTCGGTCAATGTGTCCACAGAACTTGTCGCTTCGTCCATGACGAAAATCTCAGGATTTGCCAGCACTGCCCGCGCCAGACTGAGCAATTGTTTTTGACCCACAGAAAGCAAATTACCACCTTCCCCCACCTGTGTATCAAAGCCCTTTTCGAAATGCATAATAAAATCATAAGCTCCAATGGTCTTGGTGGCTACGATAATATCTTCATCGGAGGCGGCAAGCCGCCCGTAACGCAGATTTTCAGCAATTGTCCCTGAGAACAAATGTGGGGTCTGTAAAACAACACCGATGCGCGACTGGATGGCTTGCAGAGAAAGGCTGGTATAATCCCGCCCGCCGATAAAAATCCGCCCGGCTTGGGGTTCATAGAAACGGCAAAGTAGATTTACGATGGTGGACTTTCCACCGCCGGTAGGACCAACAAGCGCAAGAGTTTCGCCACGTTTTACATGCAGGCTGAAGTCATCGAGTACCGGTTTCCCATCCTCTTCATAATGGAAGGTGACATGATCAAAGATGATGTCGCCACTGATCGTACCTGGATCGATGGCTTTGGGTCGATCCTTGATTTGCGGCTCAGAATCGATCAGCGAGAACATGCGCTCTGCCGAAGCGATCGCCTGCTGCATTTCAGCAAAGACCCGGGCAATGTCCTGAATTGGCCACATCATAAAAGTGATGTAGGACACAAAGGCTTGAATGCCACCGATTGAAAGCCCCCCCACTTGCGCCTGGTACCCCCCATACCAAACCACTGCTGCCACCGCCATGGCTGAGATGATCTGCACGGTTGGGAGGAAGAGGGCGCTCAACCAGGCTGCCCGGAAGGAGGAGTGATACATCTGATCGGTAAGCTGAGAAAACTCAGCCAGGTTTTCTTTTTCCCGTCCCAAAGCTTTGATTACTCTGACGCCAGTAATATTCTCATTATAGGCGCCAACAATTTTTGAGTTCGTCTTGCGGACACTACGATAAGAAACAAGGATTCTTTTTTGGAATTGGAGCGCGACATAAAAAAGTATAGGCAGCAGAGCAACCACAAAAAGGGATAGTTTCCAGTTGATGATCAGCATGAAAACCATCGAGGTGCCGATGCTCATGATTCCCCATGTCGAATCTACGAATCCCCAGGTTAAAAGGTCTGCCACCTTCTCAGAATCCGAGGTGACCCGTGCCATGATCCACCCGACAGGCGTTTTACTGTAATAGTTCAAGGATAGCATCTGCAGGTGATTGAACATTTTTTTACGTAAATCATAGCGGATGCGCTCACCCAGAATTCCGGCAAGGTAAATGAAGAGGAATGAACTACCGGACTGGACGAGGATGAGAGCGCTGTACATGATGAGAATATTGACCAGCACCTGTTTGTTTCCGGCAAGTATGCCATTGTCAATGATCATTTTGCTCAGGTAGGTGGAGACGGCATCCAACCCCGCGACAATGCCAATTGTGACCATGAATCCGATCACCCACTTTTTGTGCGGAGCTGTCAGCTGCAGGATGCGGGAAAAGATTTTCCCGTTAAACCTGGTCTCGAATTCTTCTTCCTCGTAGTAACTATCCGGCACTGGCTAACTCCTTCTCCAATTCGTCCTCGATCCGGGTTTGAATGTTGAAAATCCGGCGGTAAATGCCTTCCTCCTTGATTAAATCCTGATGGACTCCTTTTTGGACGATCCGTCCTTTGTCCATCACCAGAATCAGGTCAGCATTGGCGACACTTTGGATACGATGGGCAATAATGAAAGTCGTGCGGTTTGTCATCAAGTTTTGTAAAGCTTCGCGAATTTCGGCTTCGGTTTCGGTATCTACCGAGGATGTGGAGTCATCGAGGATTAAAATGCCCGGATTCTTAAGCAGGGTTCGCGCTATGGTCACCCGCTGTTTTTGACCACCTGATAGTGTGACACCACGTTCACCGACCAAAGTTTGATAGCCTTCAGGGAAGCTCAGAATGACATCATGGATGGCAGCTGCCCGGGCTGCTTTTTCGACTTCATTGTCATCCACCTCGCGTCCCACACCATAGGTGATGTTTTCTCGTATCGAACGGGAGAAAAGGAAAGGTTCCTGTTCCACAATGCCAATCTGTTGGCGGAGGTATTTTCGCGGATAGCGTTTGAGTTCCACACCGTCCAATAAAATTTTTCCGGAGGTATAGTCATAGAATCTGGGCAGAAGGTTCACCAGGGTGGATTTTCCTGAACCGGTAGATCCCAACAAGGCAACCGTTTGACCAGGCTCCACTGAAAAAGTTATCTCTTCGAGCGTATGATCGTCCGGTTCATATTCAAAGCCGACATTTTCGAATGAAAAATGACCATGCAACTTTCCGGAGGGGATCCAATCGCCATCTTCCAAGGGTTCGCGGTTTTCTTTGATGATATCCATTACCCTTCCATAGGAGACGAGACCGGTGGAGGTTTGCACGATAACTCTGCCGAGGTTGCGCAATGGGTAGATGATATAAACGACCAGTCCGGCATAGGCGATATATGTTCCAACTGAAATTTCGCCGTTTATCGCCATGAGAGCTCCGATAAGATAACCGGCGAGCATTTGAGCGCCACAAAGAACATCCGAGAGTGGCCAGAAGAGGGATTGCATGAGCAATAATTTTTTCCCGCGAAGGAATTTTTCCCAATTGTCCTGCTCAAACTTTTCCATTTCGTACAACTGACGTGAAAAAGCTTTTACAACCCGGACGCCTGAAAGATTTTCCTGCAAGGTGGTTGAAAGAACGGCTTCCTGCTCCTGATAGGCTTCATAAGCTTTGGTGACTTTCTTAAAAAGGTAAATAGAAATCACCAGGATAAAAGGAATCACAATAATTGAAATTAAGGCTAACTTAACGTTCAGGTTGAGGATGGTTATAAAGTTAATGAGGAAAAGAATCAGGATACGACCAATACCGATTGCCTGATCGGAAAAGAAACGTCGCAGAGCATCAACATCTGAGGTTGTGCGTTCAATCAATTCTCCGGTCTTAGTGTTGGAGTGATAAGTAAAAGATAAATGTTGAATATGGTCATAAAGATAATTCCGCAAACGGCGAGTAATCCCTTCAGCGGTTTGGGTGGCAAGAACACTGCTGAAGAATGAAAAGCCCCCTTCAAAAAAAGCGAGGGCGATAAATCCAAGGGCAATATACGGTAAGCCAACGGTAGGATTTTTGGTGACAAAGAAGGTGTCGACGAAATAACGCAGTAATAAAAATGTGAGCGTTTTGGCAGTGGCTGACATACCCAGGCTCACAACTGCGCCTAAATAACGCAGACGGTACCCTTGCATCATTTTCCAGATGCCTGTGAGCCGATTGTTGGAAATAGTGGTTTGCAAATCGAGTGATTTTATGTTTTCAGTGTTTGTCACGATGACCCTCATTAAATTAAGCCAATTGATTATAAGGCAAAAAATCACTTCGTTTAAGATTTGGTTTTTCAAAGAGCAAGTTTTTGGCTTTTTGCGATCCTTCCAACTGAAAAAACGGTTTTTTTGCCTGATGAAAAAGGTTCCAGCGTAGATAATTTAGACGGAATTCAGTCTCGGCAAATCATTCCAGTTAGGTTGGAGAAAATAACCATTCATCGCTTCCGGGAAAACTTGAAACCCTATTGAATTTTTGGCTCTTATGATTAAACCCCTCTCGAACCTAATGGCTCAAAAGAAAATGTTATTTTAATAAAAACGTTGCCTCAAATAAAAATGTTACCGAATGATTTTCCATAACAGATGAATATGTGCTGGATCGGCTTTTGATTTATAATAATGTCACTATACTCGTTCAAGAAGGAGGAAGCAGCAATGGCTAGTGTAACTTATGATCATGTGGTAAAAAAGTTTGGCGATTTTACAGCAATTGATAACTTGAACCTGGAAATTATGGACGAAGAGTTCCTGGTTCTGGTCGGTCCATCGGGTTGCGGAAAGACGACTGCGTTACGCTGCCTGGCTGGTCTGGAGGAGGTCACCGCAGGAAATATCTATATTGGTGACCGCCAGGTGAATGATGTTCCTCCTAAAGATCGCGATATTGCGATGGTTTTCCAGTCCTATGCGCTTTATCCTCACATGTCTGTTTTTGACAACATGGCATTTGGCTTGAAATTGCGGAAGTTACCGAAGGAACAAATTCAACAACGAGTTGAGAATTCTGCCAAGATTCTGGGTATTGAGTCTTTACTCAAACGGAAGCCACGAGAACTCTCCGGTGGGCAGCGGCAGCGTGTAGCCCTTGGTCGCGCCATTGTGCGCGAGCCAAAAGTCTTCCTGCTGGATGAGCCGCTTTCCAACCTGGATGCAAAACTGCGTGTGCAAACACGGGCTGAAATCAGCAAGATTCACAACAAACTGGGCACCACTTTTGTTTATGTGACGCATGATCAGACGGAAGCGATGACCATGGCAAACCGGATTGCAGTGATGAACAAAGGAATCCTGCAACAGCTTGACACTCCCCAGGTTTTGTATGACAAACCAGCCAATCTTTTTGTCGCTGGTTTCATTGGCACACCTGCCATGAACTTCTTCAGCATGAAATTGGTGAGAGAAGGGGATGCGTTGTGGGTGGATAATGGTGAAATCAAGGTTAAATTGCCGGATGAACGCAAGGACAAATTAATGTCCTTAGTGGGTAAAGATGTGGTATTCGGAATTCGCCCTGATGATATCCACAATCCTGAATTCGCTCCGACTAATATCCATGGGGAACGAGTAAAGGCGAAGGTGGATGTGGTGGAATTGATGGGCAATGAGATATTGGTCTATCTGGCAACCGAAGGCGGCAGCAATTTCGTTGGTCGTGTGGATCCCCGATCAAAGTACATCATCGGTGAGACGGCTGAATTAATTTTCAATATGGATAACTGCCACATTTTCGATCCCTCAATGAATCCGGAAAACCCGGTTGCGGTAAGATAGACGTTTAATCGTTGTTAAATCTAGTAGCGCAAGGAATTCTCTTGCGCTACTTTAATGAAGAGAGGATACCTTATGTACAAACTTGTTCTATTACGACATGGAGAAAGTCAGTGGAATCTTGAAAACAGGTTCACCGGTTGGACGGATGTTGACTTAACCCCCAAAGGCGAGGAAGAAGCTCGAACTGCAGGAGATTTAATGAAAAAAGAAGGCTATCAGTTTGATATCGCCTTCACTTCTGTTCTCACCCGGGCGGTACGAACCTTGTGGCTGGCTTTGGAACAGATGGATATGGTTTGGATTCCCATCATCAACAACTGGCGATTGAACGAACGGCATTATGGCGCGTTGCAAGGCCTTAATAAGGCTGAGACCGCGGAGAAGTTTGGTGATGAGCAAGTGCATATCTGGCGCAGGAGCTATGATATTCGCCCACCAGCCTTAACCCTGGATGATGAACGCTATCCCGGTCATGATCGCCGCTATGCCAACCTCAGCCAGGAAGAGCTGCCCTTAACCGAATGCTTGAAAGACACGGTTGCCCGTTTTATGCCCTTCTGGCTGGAATCGATTGTACCCGTTATAAAATCCGGTCAGAGAGTATTGATCGTTGCGCACGGTAACAGTTTGCGTGCCTTGGTGAAGCATTTGGATCAAATCTCTGATGATGAAATTGTAGGACTGAATATTCCAACAGGTGTCCCGTTGGTTTACGATCTGGACGAGAACCTTAAGCCGATCAAGAGTTATTATCTGGGAGATCCGGAAGAAGCCAAAAAGAAGGCGGAAGCCGTCGCCAACCAGGCAAAGAGGAAATAAAAATTACCGGCAGCTCAACTCAGGCTGCCGGTGTTTTTACAGATTTTTGCGACAGGCGTCCGATGACAAAGATGCAAAAGAAAGCGCCGACAAGAGTAAAGATCCCCATGTAAATAAAGGCATCAGACCAGAATTTCAGCGGAAAGAGCCGGATCAGGGTATCGCTGGCAAAAAAGAGCCAGGTATCTCCTTCAAAGAAAATACTATGGAAGGCGGTGAACAACTGGTCAAAATTGATAAAGGTTGAAATAATCACCAGTACGATGATGCCAAGGGTCAGCCAGCCTCCATGTGAAATGGATTTCCAAAAATGCTTAAGTTCGCCGGTTCTCCAGGCGATGATTCCCAAAAATGCAAGCAATCCCAGGCAACAATACCACGCTGTCAATGCACCCCTAACCAAAAGGCGAACATCTACCATGTGACTTAATTCTCTTTCGTTATAGAGCGGGGTTCCATCCGGCATGGTAAGCGTTCCCAGATAGTCAACCGGGGTGTCATTAACCAGGTATTCCATAGAAAGCGTCCCCCAATATAAGCGGTCTTCGGTTGTAAAACCATAGGGGTCAGAAGGAAATTGTGGAAGATTGTATTCATAATCGAGAAAAAACGGGTTAATCAAAATGCGGATAGCCGTCATGATTAATAGGAAGGGCACGACAATCGTTACTAAAAATGAGGAGATCTTAACGTAAATTTTCATTCCAAAGCCTCAGTCTCACCAGAAAGTAAAAAATTTAGGATGATGGAATTGGTGATCTGCTCAACAGGAGCCCGATCATCTGTAAAAATGATATCCGAGCGTGCCGGCAAGGGCTGTAACCCCTCATAGGTAGTCGCCATCACGGTCAGTAGCAGAGGCGGTGTGGTAGGGTCATTCATCAGTTGAATGTAGTTTGCCAGGTAATTGTCAAGCTCTGTCGGTTGCCGGGTGGCAAAAAGCAGCGTATTGAATGAGCCGGCAAGATCTGAAATGTAGATGGTAGGAAAAACCGTCTGGATCGTAGCTGCCAGGGCATCAACGAGCCGACGATCTTGCGGTCCTCTGCCAATATTAATCACCATCACCCCGTCAGCGGCAAGATGATCATAAACTGTTTGAAAAAATTCCCGGGTGGTCATGTGCCACGGAATATAGGGAGGGCGATATGCGTCAATGCTGATGATGTCATACGTCTCGCTGGATTTTTCCAGCGCCCAACGTCCATCCTGCACGATGATATTCAAATTCGGGTTCTCCATGGCAAAGTACTGAAGACCTACCTCAACGATCTTGGCGTCAATTTCAACCCCATCTACATGAATATTGGGAAAAACCGCGAAGAGTTCCCGGCTGGTAGTTCCACCTGCCAGACCGATGATGGCAGCATTTTTTATCTCCATCGGAGAAACTGGGGCTTTATTGAAAAACGGGGCTGAAAGCACCTGTTCCCAGGGACCATTGTAGAGATAGGTATTTGGACTGTAAATCGAATGCACTCCCTGTCCTTCATTCAGCCGCAGCAAAGTGGTGTCATCCTGTTGCAGCACCTGAATGTAATTGTAAGCAGATTCGCCCTCATAGATCATCCCTGTTGTCTTCTTATCTGTGCCGGGTGTGCCAAAAAGAAAGAGCAGAAGAAAAATTACCGGCATCCATAAAAACCGCAGCAGACCTTTCCATGAATTGACCAGATAAATGCCCGCCAACGCGAAAATTAACAGGATTAAGCCAATTACTAGAAATGTTCGATAGGTTCCTATAGTGGGGATGAGGAAAAGCACAGGCAGAAAGGTGCCAACAAATGAGCCGAGGGTGGAAATGGCATAGATTCGTCCAGATACTTTACCGGCACTTTCAGCATCCCGGATGGAGAGACGGATGGCAAATGGAGATGCCATGCCCAATAACGTCACTGGAATGATGAAAAGAATCATCACCGATGTAAAGGATCCCACCAGTACACCCAGTTGCAAATCATCAAAAGCGCTGGCGGCTAATCGAAGGATTGGGCGGGCGATTAAAGGGATCAGCCCGGTTGCCAGGGCTGCCCAGGCAAGGATCTTAAAAAAGGTGATCTGTTTTGGGGATCTATCTGCCCAGGAACCCCCTAAAAAATAGCCGGCTGTCAGATAAATCAAGATCAAGCCGATAATGCTTGCCCAAACAAGATTGCTCGTTCCGAAATAATTCCCCAGCAGGCGTGAAGCTGCCATTTCCATAGCCAGGGAAACCATGCCTGAGATGAACACGATGATGTAAATGAAGCTCTGCACGAATTCATTATACTTGATGTCCTACAGGGTCGCTAAAATGTGTCATAATTTAGCTTGAGGTGGTTTGAATGAAATTCATCCGTAGTACGGAGATGAAAGAACTGGAAAAAGCCGCTAACGCAGCAGGGTTTTCCTATGCTGCCATGATGGAATCAGCGGGGAAGGGAATTGCGAGTGCCATCCATCATCGATTCGTCCAGACGAAAGATGCCATGGTCCTCGGACTGGTCGGCGGTGGGAACAATGGCGGGGATACTCTGATTGCTCTATCGCAACTCCAGCAGCAGGGATGGAGCACCAGGGCTATCCTGGTAATGGATCGATCCTCAACTGACCCGTTAATCCTCAACTTTCTGGCAAGCGGAGGCAGCATCCTGGATGTTGATCAGGCGTTGAAGCTGGAGGACAACGAACACTTGCTCTTTCTGGATGGGGTTTTTGGTACAGGCTTCCATCCGCCGTTACCCGAAAAATTACAGCTCCTGTTTGCACAACTCAGAAAAAAATATCCCGCTGGTCAATGGATAGCAGTCGATTGTCCTTCCGGAATTGATTGCGAGACTGGAGAGGTCAGCCCCGGGACACTGAAAGCCTCGCTCACCATTTGCCTCGAAGCGGTAAAAAGAGGAATGCTCACTTATACTGCTTTTCCGTATTGCGGTGAATTGATGACGGTTGATCTTGGCATCTCGCAATACGGATCATTTAGCCATTCCAAAGAAAATATTGTGGCAGATCCTGAGTTGATGCGTAAGATCCTGCCGGCACGGTCAGATTTTGCCCATAAAGGAAGTTTTGGCAAGGTAATGATCATCGGTGGGAGCATCAATTACCCTGGGGCACCAGTCCTTGCCGGAAGAGGGGCTTATTCTGTAGGGGTCGGGCTTGTCCAGGTGGCGATTCCCGAATCGATTGTGCAGAATTCCGCTGCGAGTACCCCGGAACTGACGTGGTTAATCCTTCCTGACGCTGGCGGAATCATCTCAGAGATGGCGTCAGATACAATCACCCCAGCTTGGCAAACTGCACAAAGCTTGGTAATCGGACCGGGAATGGCAAGAGAAGAGACGACACGGCGGTTTCTGGAAAATCTATTGAGTGGCAAAAAGGAACGGAAATCAAAGGCAGGATTTCCAGGGGTGTCTGGTAAAAAATTAGATGGCGAAGACAATCCTATTCTTTCACCGGTGGTTGTTGACGCAGATGGCTTGTACCTTATTTCGCGGCAGGATCGCTGGTGGCAGGTTTTGCCTTCTGAAACTATTTTGACTCCTCATCCGGGTGAGATGGCAATGTTAAGTGGGTTGTCCATAGCGGAAATTCAGGAAAACCGCCTGGATGTGGCAAAAGACTTTGCCGCAAAGTGGCAGGTTATCCTGGTGCTCAAAGGCGCATTGACTGTGGTGGCTGACCCGGAAGGACGCCTGGCGGTTATCCCAGTTGCTTCATCAAGCCTGGCGAAAGCCGGTAGCGGTGATGTGCTGGCGGGGATGATTGGCGGGTTGCTGGCGCAGCGCGTGCCAGCCTGGAAAGCTGCAATAGCCGGCGCATGGCTGCACGCACAGGCAGGGAAGGTGGCTGCCCGCCATGCTGGCTGTGCTGAATCCATTCTGGCGAGTGATCTGATTCGCTCCGTTCCAGAGGTAATTGCCACACTTAAAACAAACGACCTCCATTAATTGGAGGCAGTTTGTTTAGACAAATGAGTAAATGTTTACTCTTTGGGAGCGGGTTTTTCGCTTTCCAGTACGACGGGCTTCTTTTTAATGGTTTCAGCAGCCTTGTCAGCTGTGGTTTTTACTAAAGTTTTAGTTTTTTCAGCGGCATCCGCGGCTACCTTTTCCGCTTTATGGAGGGTTTCCTCGGCGGTGTCTGCGGACTTGTCCTTTAGCTCAATAGCTTTTTCTTTGATCACGGTGCGTGTTTCTTCACCACTTTGGGGGGCTAAAAGGAGGCTGGCTACAGCTCCAGTGATACCGCCCATGATGAATCCAACGAGGAATGCGCCAAAATTATCTTTATCAGACATGTCTAATCTCCTTTGTAAGTTCTAGTTTTTTTATTTTTTAAATCGACCGATAAGGTCTAGCAATCGGCGCGCTCCAGCCACCGAACTGTTGATTTTGATTACTGGAGAAGCCAGATTGTCGCTCAGGAAAGTGGTTGTTCCTTTCAGGGTATTGACCGTTTCACTGGTTGATTTAAGGATGGGTTTGATTTCATTTTGAAGTAAATTGATCAGTGTCGCGATTTGTATAATCAAAACGATCAGGGCGACCCCTATGATGAAAGATACCAACGCCATAAGGATGATGAAAATATCCCGCACCTGGGCAGTCACCTGGTTACCGGCGCCAGCGAGGAGGACGACACCTGCGACAACGATCGCAAGAATCAAACAACCGATCAGGATGTACAGCCAGGTTTTCTTTTTTGAAGAGGGCTCGACCGCGTCAGCGGTACTTGATTCTTCCATTACTGGTTCAGAAATGTCGATCATAAAAATGATTATAGCATAATTGATCTCGCAAACACGCCAGCGAAAACAATTATGGTAATTTTCCGCTGAGGTAAATATGTATCCAATAGGATACTTGAAAATAAATTGTCATTTGCAAGAATTTGATTTGAAACTTATGAGGCTTCGTGTTAAACTTAAA
>JAGPFF010000028.1 GCA_018056725.1 Anaerolineaceae bacterium | reverse complement strand
ATACATTGGCAGTGGCAGTTTCATGTGGCCAACCCCCACCCGCGGGCTTTCGGGTTTTGATTTTTCCAGCTACCATCTGGCTATTGATATCTCCGCCATGACCGGCGACCCGGTTTACGCGTCTGACTATGGTACGGTAGTGTACGCTGGCTGGAACTCATCAGGCTACGGCAATCTGGTGGTGATTGATCATGGGAATGGCTATGAAACGCTTTATGCCCACCTTTCACAGGTTTATGTCTCCTGTGGACAGGGTGTGGCTCAGGGAGCGGTCATTGCCGCGGCTGGGGATACAGGAAGATCTTATGGTTCCCACCTGCATTTTGAAGTGCGATTGAACGGTGGCTTCGTCAACCCCTGGTCAGTTTTAAACTGATCGTCTGACCTTTACAGAAACAGGAGGCGGTCCCTCCTGTTTCTGATTTAAAGTAAATTAAGCGGATCCAAGACAAGATCCACCTGCAACCCGCCGGGCTGCCATGAGGTAAGCGGGTGAGCACGAAGTAACACACGTGGATCAGGAGAGCGAAGCAGGATCTGCCAGCGATAATATCCGGCACGTTTGGCATAAAAGCAAGGCACGGGTCCAATCAACGAGGTGGCGTAATATTTCTCCTCGTTGATCCACTGGGTGAGTTGCTCGGCAGCGGAAAGAGCGGCTTTTTGGGCAGTCAGAGCATCGCTGTGGCGAAATTCAATCTTGAGAAGACGGGAAAATGGAGGGTAGCCGGCGCGCTCGCGCCAGGCAAGTTCAGCCCGGTAGAAGCCTTCGGCGTCATAAGTGGCGGCATAGCGGATCGCATAATGGTCTGGCTGGTAGGTCTGAAGCACCGCTTTTCCGCCAAGACCGCTGCGCCCCGCACGACCAGCCACCTGGGTTAGCAATTGATAGGTGCGTTCCGCAGCGCGAAAATCGGGCAAATTTAGCGTGACATCCGCCAACACTACCCCCACCAGAGTGACCAGGGGCAGATCCAACCCTTTGGCGAGCATTTGGGTGCCGATGAGAATATCCCCGCGGTGCTGAGTGAAATGATCCATGATCAAGTCATGAGCACCCTTGTACCTCGCCGTATCTGCATCCCAGCGGAGTACACGGGCAGCTGGGAAATCCTTGTTGATTAATGTCTCGAGGCTTTCAGTACCCAACCCGAACTGCCGGATATTGGGACGACCACAGGAAGGGCATTTCTTCGGCAGCAAGCGGCGGTAATTGCAACTGTGACAGATCAGGGCGGATTCATCCGAGTGGAAGGTTAATGGCGTATCGCATCTCGGACAGCGCAAGACAAATCCGCAATCACGGCAAAAGACATAAGAAGCACTGCCACGACGGTTGAGGAAGAGTATCGCCTGCTCGTGACGCTCCAGAACGTCAGAGAGACTCTCGCGCAGTGTCTGGCTGAGCGGGGAACGGTTACCGTGGATTAATTCCTGCCGCATGTCCACGACTTCAATTTGAGGCATTTCGGTGTAGACGGGGGGAGTGAGTGAAATATCCCTCTGGGCGGGGGATATCTGACCAAGGATGCGATTTGGCAGGCGGATCACGTTCCAGCGTTGCGTTTCGAACTTGTGGAGCAATTCAACGCCGGGGGTTGCGCTGCCCAGCAAGAGCACTGACCGGGTGATCTCTGCCAATGAAAGAGCGGCGGAGATGGCGTGATAATAGGGCGGGGTGTCCTCCTGCCGGTAAGAGGTTTCATGGGCTTCGTCAATGATAATGAGACCAGGATCAGGCAATGGAGAAAACAGGGCACTGCGTGCGCCAATCACTACCGGCAATGAGCCTGATCGGATGCGCCGCCAGGTATCGTAACGTTCTCCGGAGGAAAGTTTTGAGTGCACCAACCCAACCTGACCGGGAAAGCGGGCAAAGAATCGTTTTACAGTTTGCGGCGTCAGCGAGATTTCAGGTACAAGGATGAAAACACCTTTCCCTTGTGCCAGTACTTCAGCGGCGGCGCGTAAATAAAGCTCGGTTTTTCCTGATCCAGTCACCCCCACCAGTAAATTCGGTACCTGCAGCGAAGGATTTTGTAATTGCGGTACTAGCTGTTCCCAGGCAAAAGATTGATCAGCGGTTAAAGTGGGGGGTTGGGTAAGAACCGGTTTCAGTTTCTCAAGGGGATCTCGCCAGATTTCCGTCTCGCCAAGTCGGATCAGACCCAGCTCTGCCAGACGGCTCAAATCAGCCGAATTGGCACCGCTTTCTGCATATGCCCAGGAAACATTCACGGGTATGGCTTTGTCTTTCAGGAATTCAAGGACAGCCAAACGGCGCTCGAATGCGGCTGTTCCCGGGCGCCCAATGGCATTTGCCTGAAGAGATAACTGTTCTGGAGAGGCGCAAAACTGAGCAGTGCGCAACACTTTGGGTCGAACCGTTGGCGGCGGTAATATGGAACGGCTGCTGACCAGCCCCTGCCGAATCAGTGCCGGCAAGACTCCCCGCCACTCAATTCTGGGCATGGCGGCATCTATCTGCCGACCGCGCAGATCACCTCGTTTCTCCAGGATACGCAGTAAACGGGTCTGCAAAGCGCCAAGCCCTTCCGGGAGGGGTACATTCTCCCGGTGCAGAAGGATGTCCGCGTGCTGGCTGAGCCCTGGCGGAAGCATGATTTCAAGGCATTGGGATAATGAAACCATGTTATCTTCAGCCATTTGAAGGGCAAACTGCAACTGGTACGGAAGAATTGCTGGAAGGTCATCCAGTAAAGATTCAATCGCTTTGGTATCCGGGACGGCGGGTTCTTCCACAAGGTCCACCACAATTCCCTGAAAGGGTTGTCTGCCGAAAGGAATGGTGACGAGTGACCCGGGGAGGACCCTGCCTTCAAGACTGGCGGGAATTTCATAATCAAATAACCCGGTCAACTGCGGTATATTGACCGAAATTCTGGCAAAAGATGTCATTTTAATGAAAAATCCTCACGCCGTTATTTGGTCACTGCCAGAGCGCCATAACCCACCACCCGGCTGGAATCGCCGGAAGCCTCAGCGGAGGTACTGTGATGGAGAAGAGTAACCTGACGGGCATCCAGAAACCTGGCAAGCCACAACATCAGAGCCACCGCGCCAGCACCGCAGGCGAATCCTTCGCCGCATCTTTCGGCTTCGAGCACACCCTCGGGTGAAAAACGGATCATCTGGTTCAACATGGCATCGTCTAGAATGTTTGCCTCTTCCTCATCATAGAAATGAGAAAGGTCCGTGCTGGCGACAAGAAGCACATTTTTATCTTTGATCACTTCATTGATGGCACGTGCCGCACCTTCCAGAAGCGTCGGGTCATTGGTGCGAACCATTACCGGCAACAGTGAAAAAGGCGTGCTCAATGCGCGTTGCAGAAAGGGAAGCTGGATCTCGAGAGAGTGTTCACGGTCATTGGCAATAGATCGCAAGGATTGGCTGATTTTTTGCTCCATGCGGATGGTAACTTCCGTAATTAAAGCCTGGTCGACCGGAACAAGCCCCAGAGGAGTGGAATACGCTTGGTGGGCGGTGGTGAGGAAATCATCGGGCATGTAATCATGCAGCGGTGAAAACACCGCGCATAAGTCAAAAGACTTGCCCTTCACGCAGCGATAGGCATAACCAGCCGTAGGACCGGAATAGAAATACCCGGCATGAGGAGCAATTACCCCGATCACTTCACCCGGGAGATCAGGGGGTTGGGCTTGATCGATATACCCATCAATTTCAGCTTGGAGGATTGCCGGGTTGGATGGATACCAGGCTCCGGCGATAGGGGATCGGCGGACAGGAGGAAATGGATTCATAGTCACCTCACGTTCTTATTATACAGTCGCCAGCGCCGGGAAAAAAGCACCCCGGCTTCTTGTTGTTGAAGACCGGGGTGTGAAGACATTAATGTTGGATTACTGGAGGAAATCCCAGGGGTTGACCACACCGTAGGTTTCATTACGCAGTTCAAAATGCAGGTGGGGACCGGTGGAGTTTCCAGTGGTACCCAGGAAGCCAATCTGTTCGCCCTGGTCCACATTGTCGCCACAATACTTGAGGTAATTATCAAGATGGGCATAAACCGACTGCCAGCCGTTGCCATGATCGATGACGATCAAATTACCATAGCCGTTCTCGTTCCAATTCGAATACACGACCACACCGGCATCCACTGCGTAAACGGGGTTGCCGAGACTTCCGGCGATGTCAATCCCGCGGTGGTTGGTTTCGGGTGAATAGTCAAAACCGGAAAGATAACGTTCAGTGGTAGGCCAGACGAAGGTGCCGGAACCAATAAAGCCTTCGGTAATTACGCCGCAAGCGCTGCCTGAGATGGAGGACTCAGCCGGTTTTTCACGAGTGTAATGAGGCAGCCAATCCGTAAATTCTCCTTTCCCGCCTGGAATAAAGAGCATTGTTCCAGCCGGGATATTTGGCAGGGAGTAATCTCCAATGGTGGCGCGGTTTAAATTATTTGCCGGCCAGTCAATTATGGTGTCCGGAGAGACATCATAAAATTTTGCCACGCCATTAAGACCATCGCCGGTGTTCCAGATGTAAATTGCACCATCCATCGTCGGAATAAGAATTTTCACCCCGGGAAAAATGTTATGAGGGTCATCTCCTAGAATGTGACGGTTGCTCCATAACAGGGTTTCCGGCTGCAGGCCGAATTTTTCTGCGATTCCAAAAATCGTATCCCCTGATTGGATGACATAATCAATAATGCTTGTTCGTGGCTGCGCGGGAAGATCGGTATGGATTTGCGCCAGGCGTTGAATGGCAAAACCGCTCAGCAATACTTCATCCGATCCGCCACCGGCTGCTGCCTGCAGGGCAGGCAGTTGATCCGTGATAACCGGTTGAGTGGTCGGTTCAGGTACCTCGGTGGGAAGGGACTGATTTTTCAGCACGTAGCTGCTCATGATCCACACAACAACGCCCACCAAAATGAGGGATACCACTCCGGAGCAAACCCGCAATGTGGTTTCACCGAGACCGAGATGAACCACGCGCCCCCATAGTCTTTCAGCCGTTGAGCGTTGATCTATCGGAGAGGAGGGTTCGTCGGGTTGAAGGGAGTCGTCCTGTGGGTCGATTCCATCAGTGTTTTTTGGTTGATTTATCATTTCTACCTCGGTGAAAAATCATAACATCCTGATTCCATCCGGTCAAGTTCTCCAAACTGACGTTTCCCCTACGTGATTAATAGGAAGAGATCAGGTGAGTGAATAAATCAAGGGTTTTTTCGTGTTAAAATACCCGCATCGAATGCTTCAACATGAGGTGAACAATGACTGAAAACATTCTGGTCGCAGCCGCCTGGCCCTATGCCAATGCGGAAATCCACGTGGGAAATTTGACTGGATCCTATTTGCCTGCCGATATTTTTGCGCGCTATCAGCGCATGCGCGGTCGGAATGTGATTTTTGTCTCTGGATCGGATAGTCATGGCACCCCCATCACCGTCAGGGCGGACGCGGAGAAAAGCACTCCCTACGAGGTGTACCAGCGCTATCATGCGGGTTTTATTGATCTGTTTCAAAAACTTGGTCTCACCTATGACCTGTTTACCAGCACGCATACAGATAATCATGCCGCTGTCGCGCGCACCGTGTTTATGTCCCTTAAGAACAATGGTTTTCTCTATAAAGAAAGCCAGCTGCAATGGTATTCCACCCGCCAGCAGCGGTTTTTGCCGGATCGATACGTGGAAGGGACATGTTACATCTGCGGATTTGAAGGTGCACGCAGCGATCAATGTGACCGGTGCGGGAATATCCTCGAACCGGAGCGATTAATCAACCCCAAGTCAAAAATTGATGGCAGCACGCCAGAGCTGCGCAGCACAGAGCATTATTTCCTGGATCTTGCCAAACTCCAGGATCTGGTGGTGGAGTTTCTGAAAGTACGCGAATCCTACTGGCGTCCGAACGTCCTACGGCAATCTCTGGGACAGATTCTGGCGGAAGGGTTGCGTGGTCGCCCCATCACGCGCGACCTCGATTGGGGAATTTCTCTTCCACAGGAGATTCTGGCGGAAGGGAAGGAATGGGAATCAAAGTGTCTGTATGTGTGGTTTGAGGCAGTCATTGGCTATCTCTCGGCTTCAATCGAGTGGAGTCAATTAAGCGGCAATCCCGATGCCTGGCGGTCTTGGTGGCAGGATAGTGATGCCCGCTGCTACTACTTTATCGGAAAAGACAACATTCCCTTCCATGCCATTATTTGGCCTGCTCAATTGATTGGAATGGGCGATGAATTCGACAGGTTGTTGGGCAGCAAGGACCCGAGCCCTTTGGTCCTTCCTTATGATGTGCCGGCAAATGAGTTTATGAATATTGAATCGCAAAAGATTTCCGGTAGCCGCAATTGGGCGGTGTGGGCAGCCGATTTTCTCACCCGCTATGACCCGGATGCGCTGCGCTACTACCTCACGGTTAATATGCCGGAAACCAAGGACACCGACTGGGATTGGGACGATTTCTTCCACCGCAATAACGATGAACTGGTGGCAACTTGGGGAAACCTGGCGAATCGGGTGCTTTCCTTTGCCTACAAACACTGGCAGGGTGTGGTGCCGGATCCTGGCGAATTGACGTCCTTAGACCGCGACCTGCTTACAGAAATCGAGGATGGATTCAAGACAGTCGGCGGAGAGTTGGAAGCGGTTCATCTGCGCGCGGCTCTGGCAGAAGCCATGCGGCTTGCCTCAGAAGTTAATCGGTATCTTGATGTGACCGCGCCCTGGCAAACAATCAAGACGGATAGGGCAGCCGCGGGTCGGGCGATCTTTACCGCGTTGAAAGCGATCGACTCCTTGAAGACCCTCTTCGCGCCTTTTCTCCCCTTTACCAGTGATCAACTGAACGGTTTTTTGGGGTATGAGGGCAGCCTGTTCGGCAGTCAAATTCCTCATAAAGTGCAGGATGGTCTGGGGGAACATACCGTTTTGCGCTACGATTCCTCAGGTGCAACTGGCAGGTGGGAACCCAGCACCTTGTGCCCAGGTCAGGTACTCCGACAACCGTCGCCGTTATTTAAGAAATTGGAACCGAAGATTGTTGAGGAAGAGCGCGAAAAGTTGGGAAAAACCAATTCGTAAATTAAAACTGGAGCTTCGGCTCCAGTTTTTTCTTCTCAATAGCCGGCACAAGCAATCCAGGCGGTGAGGGAAGCAAGGAGGGTGCGCATCACAGTGCGGGCTTTTTGCGCAAAATCACCTTGCTGGTAGAGTTCTCCGCCATCCACCCCGACCAGGTCGCTGACACCCCTCAAGATGAGGAGCGGAAGCTGGTTGCAACGGGCTGTCCAGGCAATGGCACCGGATTCCCAGTCTGCGGCAATGGCGCCGAATTCCTGATTAAGCCGGATGACCTGATCCGGGTCGATATCTTGATCCGCTGACAGTAGCCGCCCAACCCGAACTGGCTGCGGGAACGGTTCGGCAAGGAAGGAGAGATCAAGAAAAACCGAATAGTGCTCCAGCGCTTCACGAGCATCACCCATGCGTTCGATGATGTCATAAATAATGGTTTCGCGGACGAGGATGATTTCGCCTGTGGAAATTTTCTCCTTGAAGCCGCCGCAGGTGCCCAGGTTGATCAATAATTGCGGCTGCCAGCGATCAATCAAATACTGGGTGGCAGCGGCTGCAGCCACCTTTCCCCATCCTTCATGGAAGAACACCAGCTGGTAATGAGTATTTTCTTGAAGAAAATAGTCTCCGAGCGAAGAGGATTGAACTCTGGCTTCCGGGTAGGCTTCTAGGGTCGCCTCCCATTCGGCTTGCGCAGAAATAATGACCCCTATCAAGGAGCAAGGGCAGGAATTTGAGGGAATCACAGTTTACTTTCTGATACAGGTTTGGAAGGATGGGTGTGGTGAGCGGGATGATGTTCCGCATGAGCAAGGGCTGCTTTCCACAGGATCTCCGCGACCTGGAAGGCTGCTTCCGGTCTACCGACACGGCGAGCGTTTGCCGCGACCTGGCGAAGCAGCGCACCATTGTTCTCGAGCAAATGCTGCAGCGCTTCCAGTAGTTCAATCGGCGAATTTATCACAAAACCAGCCTGAGTATTTTTCACGTATTCGGCATTACCGGTTTCCTGTCCAGGGATGACCTCAGTGAGCAGTAAAGGCAGACCACAAGCAAGGGATTCGGTGACAATTAGACCCCCGGCTTTGGTGATGATCAGATTCGAGGCTTTCATTAATGCGGGCATATTCTCTACAAAGTCATAGGAATGTACCGGGATGTGCCAGTGTTCTTTTTTTAATTGCTGAAAGAGCGCTTCGTTTTTCCCTGCCACAATTGCCAGCTGCAAGGACCCGCCAAAATGGTTCACTACATTGAGCATCTCCGGGAGTTTCTCCATGCGGCGGCTGCCCACAGCCAGGACGGTGGTAACATCGGATTGCCAGCCGAGTTCGGCGCGCAGGGCATCCACCGGGCGGGTTTCCAGCGCAATATCGGGGTAAACCGGTATGCCGGTGATAATCACCTTGTCTGCGGGGACATTGTTACTTAATGCCATCTCGGCAACAATCCGGGTGGGTACCAGGCAGCCATCTACTTTACTGTGAAACCAGAGCCGGTGCACAGACACCAAATCTGTGATCACGGTGTAAAACGGAATATGAACCCGGTGAGTTTTGTAATATCGGGAGATAGCGGCTTGATAAAGCGGGTAGGTGGTGAGGACGACATCCGGTTTATAGGTCGTAAAAGATTCTTTGATCGACTCGTAGAGGAGTACAGCCAGAGCATCCTCCAGTACGCGGGTTGGAATAATCACTTCGCTGGCTTCATAGAAAAATTTATACAGTTCAGGTACCTGTTTGACCCACATATCATAATCGGTTTGAGAATCGCGCAGAAAAGCAGGTGTTTGCGGGCTGTTAAGCGGGTTGACGATGACCGGATCAACCTGATCTCCATAGCGGATCTTCAAAGCCTCAGATACCGCCAGAGCGGTGCTGCGATGACCAAAACCGGCATCCGCAGTCAGAATCATCACGCGAGTAACATTATTGCTCATCTTTTCTCCGGGAGGGTGAAATTCATTCAGTAAACGTTTCAGGTGGAAGGGTATGGGTAAGATAGTGGATTACCAGTTGAAGTGCCTTCCGGGCGGCGGAGCGCTTGTTGTGAATGCGATCACCTTGAAACTGGTATCGCCAGGCTTTATCGCCTTCGAGTGTGCTCATGCCGAACCAGACCGTTCCCACGGGTTTATCCGGCAAACCACCACCCGGACCGGCAATGCCGCTGATGGAAACGCCAATGATAGTATCCAGCGGGATGTTTCCGGCAAGGGATCGGCGTACACCGCTAGCCATTTCCAGAACGGTGGGTCGACTGACCGCGCCATAACGCATCAAGGTTTCGTGCTTTACCCCCAGAAGAGCTTCCTTGGCTTCGTATGCATAAGCAGTGACACTGCCCAGATAGTAATCAGACGATCCGGCGATGTTCGTGATAAGATTTCCCACTAATCCGCCGGTGCAGGATTCCGCCATTACCAGTTTCATCTGATTCTGTCTGAGATAATCGCCGATCTGAATCTCATAAGAAATACGTTTCACTTTTCCTCCATCAGGTTTTATTATACAGTGTACAGGAACGGCTTTGAAGTTGAGGTTAACCTCTGGCTGCCTGTCCCTTGACTGTAGGCGCTTGCTTATGTAGAATAAGAATCACAATTGAATTTACCTTTTTGGTGCCCAACCCGAACAGGGAGGCTGAAAGGCGAAACCGGTGAGAATCCGGTGCTGTCGCGCAACTGTAATTCAAGGATAACTTGAAAAGCCAGGTCGACCGCCAAAAAGGGTGTTACCACGCTCTCGCAGAAAGGAGGTGGGCACGCCTGGCTAGCCTTCGCGAACCCCAACCTGAAGCGGTTGGGGTTTATATTTTTTGACTCTAATGCTTTGAGGTGTTTAGATGAAAGGAAAATCGTTTTTCAAAAGTATTCTCCTGTTGCTGTTAATCATGCTATTGACAGCGTGCAGTAGTGTAACGCCCGCCGGACAAAGTGGAGAGGTCAGCCTGGTGGATGGGTTGGGAAAAGAAATCCAGCTGGACCAGCCAGCACAAAAGATTGTCTCCCTCTCTCCTTCTATCACAGAGATCCTCTTCGCGGTGGGTGCCGGGGATCAGGTGATCGGTCGGGATAGTTTTTCCAATTACCCGGCTGAAGCCAGCTCAATTACCGATGTCGGTGGTTCCATGGGGAATTATTCGATCGAGACGATCACCAGCCTTCAGCCTGACCTGGTGATTGCGGCTGAGATTAATACTCCCGAGCAGGTGAGCGCGCTGGAAGGGATGGGGCTGAAGGTCTATTATCTGGCAAACCCGAAATCGATCAGTGAAATTTACGACATGATCCTCAACGTTGGTATCCTGAGTGGTCATGCGGATGACGCTGAAAAACTGAACGTATCCCTCCAACAGCGGGTGCAGGCGGTTGAGGACACCATAGCCAAAGCCACAACACGCCCCTCGGTATTCTATGAACTGGATGGCACCGACCCCGCAAAACCCTGGACGCCCGGACCGGGCAGCTTTTTAGACGAATTAATCAGGGCGGCGGGTGGCGAAAATGTGGCTGCCGGTTTGTCTTCCGCCTGGGCACAGATCAGTGTCGAGGAGTTGCTGGTGAAAGATCCTGAAATCATCCTTCTTGGCGATTCGATTTATGGCATGACCCCTGAACAGGTGGCGGCGCGAGCCGGCTGGGAAGGGCTAACTGCCATTCGCGAGGGCAGGATCTACCCATTCAACGATGATCTGGTCAGCCGACCGGGTCCACGGTTGGTAGACGGTCTGGAAGAGCTTGCCCAATTGATTCACCCCGAGCTCTACAAATGAGAAAGAAAAGCACACTCCCACCTTATCTGACACTCACCGTAATTTTGTTCGCGGCGATTGTGCTCAGCGTAGCCATTGGGAGTGTGCCCATCCCCTTACGGGCGCTGTGGGATGTGCTCTGGCATTCAATCCAGGGTCATGTCTCCAGCCTCGATCCGGGGGGTGTGTATCTTAATATCCTCACGAACCTGCGCGTGCCGCACATGCTGCTGCTGATTCTGGTCGGGGCGGCACTCGCAGGCAGCGGGGGAGCTTATCAGGGGCTCTTTCGCAACCCGCTGGCAGACCCATTTTTGATCGGTATTTCTTCCGGAGCCGGGTTAGGGGCAGTGCTGGCGATGCTGCTCCAATCTCCTTATACAAAGGTGGGGTTGATGACGATCCCCTTGGCAGCTTTTGGCGGAGGCGTGCTTACCGTGCTCATTGTTACCATGCTGGCGCGGGTTGGGAAAACCGTTCCCACCACAAATCTCATCCTGGCAGGTGTTGCGGTGAGTTCCTTCACCTCAGCGCTTACCTCCGGTTTGATGATCCAGTCCACCGGAGAAGTACGCCGGGCTTTGGTCTGGTTGATGGGAGGCAGTGTGATGACGGGTTGGCGCCCGCTTGTGGGGGTGCTCCCTTATATGGTGATTGGTCTGACCGGTCTGGTGCTGATCGGTCATCCACTCAATGTGCTCCAGTTTGGCGAGGAACAGGCGTTTCAACTGGGGGTTCGGGTGGAACGGGTGCGCTGGGTCACCATTCTGGTGGCAACCCTTTCCACTGCCGCAGCAGTGGCTTATGCCGGAATAATTGGCTTTATCGGTCTGGTGGTGCCGCACATTGTGCGCTTGATCTGGGGCGGCGATTATCGCCGGTTGATCCCCCTCTCCATGCTGGGCGGAGCCAGTATGTTGCTGCTTACTGATGTGGCAGCCCGATCGCTGTTGGCACCGCAGGAGATCCCGGTAGGGATTATTACTGCCTTGCTGGGTGCGCCATTTTTCCTCTGGGTGTTGAAGCGCGCCAAGGCGCAGAATTACTGGTGACCAAGATGCTGGATGTTAACGGAATCTATGTGGGGTATAACGACTCCCCCATTTTGAAAGAGGTTTCCTTGCATATTGAAGAAGGAACCGTGTTGGCATTGATTGGACCAAATGGTTCCGGAAAGACCACTTTTATCCGCGCGGTGAGCGGAATCCTCCCCCTGATGAAGGGGTCAATCACGATTGATGGTATTGATCTCAGCCGGTTGAATTCGAACCAGCGGGCGAGGAAGATTTCCGTTGTTCCTCAGGCGCGCAGCATCCCCGCGGCATTTACGGCGGAGGAAGTGGTGGCTATGGGGCGTACTCCCTATTTAAACTGGCTGGGAAAAATCAGCGATTATGACCAACAGATTATTGATGAAGCGCTGGAAAAGATGGATCTCCTACCGCTGCGCGACCGCACAGTAAATGAACTTTCAGGAGGCGAGCAGCAACGGCTTTTTCTGGCACGTTCACTGGCGCAGCAATCCCCGCTGCTGCTCATGGATGAACCCACCACCCATCTTGATTTGCAGTATCAGGTGAATCTGATGCAGCGAATTTACCAGCTGGCTCATCCGGGTGAAGAAGAAAGATCAGCCGGAGTCCGCCCCCGGACGGTGGTAATCACCATGCATGACCTCAACCTGATTTCCCGTTACGCCGATCTGGTAGGATTAATGGTCCACGGAAAACTTGAAGCCGTTGGCAAAGCGGAAGAGGTGCTGCGTTCAGATTTGCTGAGCCGGGCTTATCAATTGCCGTTGGAAGTAATCCGTGAGAAGGGATTCACCCTGGTCACCCCGGGCATAAGTGAAGACGAACCTGCCGCAATTCCTTAATCGATCTCCCGGCAGTTTATCCAGACCGCATGAAGAAATTATCTATCGGGGGAAATAGATAGCTGCCTCATCCCGTCATGTTCGATTGGTTCATCCAACGTGTGGAGAAGTGGCAAAGGTAACAGGCAGCGTTTTTTCTTTTTTTGATTTGATCCTAGCGGTCTATGCAGTTCGGTGAAGAACAGGCAAAGAAAATTATTCCATGAGTTTTATCCTGCCATAAAGGAAGGTTTCCACTATCCGCAGAAAAAGAATGCCCGTATGATGGAACTATGACGCAAAGCGATACACTGAATTTGCAATTACTTGAGGGTTTTTCCGCCGAGGAATTGGAGGAGATTCATTCGGTTATTGAGCAAGTACAATTTTCTGCCGGTGAAACCGTCCTCTACCAGAATCACCGCGCCACCACTCTGTATATTGTGGTCAGCGGTGAGGTGGAAATTCTGCACAAACCGTATGACGCTCCGACGATCACCATCAACCGCTTATCTTCTGGCGGTGTGTTTGGTTGGTCAGCCATTTTAGGGCGAAAAGTTTATTCCTCAACCGTTGTTGCCAAAACAGATTGTACGCTCTACCGAATTCTGGCGTTCAAACTCCAACAGCTTTGTGAGCGACATCATGAAACAGGCGTGGTATTATTGGAAAAGATTGCCATGTCTGTGGCAAAGCAACCGGCTAAGATTCACGAGCAGATTCTGGAGATGATCAACCTCGCGATGTCTTGTTCGGAAAACGATTAGTGTTGAGGAGTGGCAATGACAGAAAATGGCTTCACCCAAACAGAACAATTAAAAGGTTTGATTGAACAACTGAATGCTTATATCTCGACCTATCATGGTGGTGAAGTTGAGTTCATCTCTTTCGATGGCAAAGTCGTAAAGGTGCGCCTTGGCGGAGCCTGCATCGGTTGTCCGCTTTCCCCTGTCACCATCAAAGGCTGGGTGGAAGGAACCGTGCGACAGTTCTTTCCTGAGATTGAACACGTGGAAGCCGTAGAGTAGAAACCGGTCTTTTGACCGGTTTTTTTAATTTATTTTTCCCAAATGACGACAATTTCGCTGCACTTTTTTGACCTCATAACAGTCTTCGGCGCCTCAGTGGGGTTATGGCGGGTTTTTCGTTCGTTGCCGGCTCAAAAAGCGCTGGGGGGGCTATTCCGCAGTTTGATTGCCCTTCTAGGCGGGTTGGTGGTCAGCCGGGCGGGGTATGTTTTGATGCACTGGGATTTCTATTCCCGGCACTCCGCTTTGATCCCTCGTTTCTGGCTGGGGGGTTATAACGCATTTGGAGCGATTTTAGGCATCCTTCTGTTCACGATAGTGATGGCGCTGGTCAGCCGCCAGTCGATTCTGGAGGAGTTGGATCAGATCAGCCTTTTGGCAGCTCCTCTCTCGACTACCATCCTTTTGGGGCTCTGGGGGGAAGGTATAGCTTACGGAAGGCGAATGCCTGACGGAGCATTTCTGGCGCTGCCTGTGCCGGATGAAAGCGGAGTGATTGCGATGCGTTTTCCACTCCAACTTGCGGCGGCGTTGAGTTTGCTGCTGGTGTTGCTGCTGGTGGAGCATTGGAGCCGGAAGCTTCATCCTGGAAAGCGCTTCGCATTGATCGGGTTGAGTGTGGCTTTGACCCTTGCCGTGACCGCTTTGTTTCGCGATGACCCTGCTCCGGTTTGGTATGGCATGCGGGCGGATCTTCTTCTTTCCGTGATTTTCATTTTTCTTTCCCTTTTACTTCTTCTGATAATCGGGATCCGGGCGAAAAAAGGGGATAAAATGGATCAAAATAAGGACGAAAATAAAGGTACCTTTAATTTTATTAACCGCTCTGAGGAGAAAAGAATGCCTGACCTGAACCTGGATACTACAAAAGTCCGTAAATTTCTCACGGATTTCATCCGTGAGCGGTTGCATCAGGCAGGGTATGAGAAGGTCGTGGTCGGTCTTTCGGGAGGGTTGGATTCAACGTTGGCTTGTTACCTGGCAGTGGAAGCCCTGGGCGCAGAAAATGTGTTGGGAGTGCGCATGCCTTACCGCACTTCCTCACCTGAATCAATGGCACATGCCCAGCTCATAATAGATGCCTTGGGTGTACATGCCCTCACGATTCCGATCACCAACATGGTGGAACCTCTTTTCGATCTTTATCCCGATATGGATGGAAGGCGGCGGGGAAATATTATGGCGCGGGAGCGGATGATTATTCTCTTCGACCAGTCGGAAGCCTTTAAAGGGTTGGTGCTGGGAACTGGAAATAAAACCGAATATCTGCTGGGATATACCACTCTCTACGGCGATTCAGCCTGTGCTTTTAATCCGCTCGGTGATCTCTACAAAACCCAGGTGAGGCAATTAGCCCGGGTTATGGGTGTTCCAGAGGCAATCATCACCAAGGCGCCTTCAGCCGACCTGTGGGTCGGGCAAACGGATGAGGGTGAACTTGGTTTCACCTACGCGGATGTGGATCAGGTGCTCTTCATGCTGGTGGATGAACATTGCTCCCCACAGGAGGTCATTGCGGCAGGTTTCTCACCGACCTTTGTGCATCAGGTGATAGAACGCGTCAGAAAGAGCCAATATAAACGCGTGCTGCCCCCCATTGCCAAAATAACTGATCAGGAGATCGACTATCGGTTTTTGGAAACGCCAGTTGATTAAAATAAAATCCTGTTAATGAAGATAACAAACCTCCCGGGCTTACTCGCCCCGGGAGGTTTCTGTTTGTAAGTGTGCGCTCAACTCACTCCACTGATGAATGCGTTCCTCCACTTCAGCTTGAAGGCGGGTGTATTCGCTGCCCAACTTCTGCACCTCCGCGGCGTCAATGTGGGGGTCAGAGAGCCTTGATTCAAGCAGGCGCGCCTGTGACTCCAGCCGGGCAATCAAAGTTTCCATTTCCTCAAGCTGATGCTGAAGCTTTTGCTGTTTTCCTTTACTTAAGGCAACAGAGGAGGTTTTATGCGCGAGGGGTTTCTTTTCAGACTTTTGCAGCTCCGGTGATAAGTCAAACTGTTGCTTGAATGCCCGGTACTCGCTGTAAGTGCCTTTGAAGACAACCAGTTTTTGTTCAGCCGGAAGGACCTCCCAAACTTGAGTGGCAAGGGCGTCGATCAGATAGCGATCATGCGAGACCAGGAGAATGGTGCCCTGAAACTGCGCCAAAATGGATTGCAAAACCTCCTGCGAGGGAAGGTCAAGATGGTTGGTGGGTTCGTCGAGAAGGAGCAGATTGGCTCCGCGCAGTGAAAGGCAGGCTAATGCCAGACGACCGCGTTCTCCACCAGAAAGGAGGGACACTTCTTTGAAAACATAATCCCCCCTGAAGAGAAAACTAGCCAGATAATCACGGATTTCAGCCGGCAGCCATTTTGGGCGCATGGCTTGAATTTCTTCCATGAGCGTCCAATCGGGATGTAAATTTTCATGAGCCTGCGAAAAATAACCAATATGAAGGCTGGCTCCTAAAACCGTCTCACCTGAATAGGGCGGGATTTCCTCAAGAATGGTGCGCAGGAAGGTAGTTTTTCCGGCTCCGTTTGGTCCGATAATCGCCGCGCATTCCCCGCGCACCAGGGTCAGGTCTTCCACATTGAACAACGGTCGTCCTTCATCCGCATATCCCACGCTTAAGGATCGGGTGCGCAACACCAGATCACCACTGCGCGCGCTTGAGGCAAGATTGAGCCGCAAGGCGCGGTGCGTCTGCGGAGGGGTAAGGCGGGCTTCTTCCAGCATCCGTTCCAACCGCTTTCGTCTTCCCTGCGCCTGGCGGGTATTCTGACCGGCGATATTTCTCCGGATATAGTCTTCTTCACGTTCGATAAATTCTTTCTGGGCTTGATATTCCTGCAAACGGCGTTGATACCGTTCCTCGCGTTGGTTAAGGAACGCGCTGTAATTTCCCCGATATTCTTCCAGCGAGGGGGTCATTTCCCAGGTTTGAGTGGTCACCTGATCCAGAAAGTAGCGGTCGTGAGAGACAATCAAAACGGCGCCTTGCCAATCCTTAAAGAAGGATTCCAGCCACTCAACCGCGTTAATATCCAGATGGTTGGTTGGCTCGTCCAGCAGCAGCAGATCCGGCTGCGAGAGGAGTAACTTGGCAAGTAACAGGCGCGTGCGTTGCCCGCCCGAGAGCTGTGAAACAGGACGCTTCTCGTCGCTGTGGCTAAAACCCAGACCGGTGAGGGTGATGCGGATGCGGGTTTCGAATTCATATCCGCCAAGGTGATCGAAACGGGATTGCATCTCACCGTACTCCTCCATTAACTGAGTCGAGGCGGGATCCAAGGAAATTGCTTCTTCCAACCTGTGTAGGTCACGTTGCAGTTGAAGCAGCGTATCAAATACCGTCAGGCATTCTGCCCAAACCGTCCGGCTCGACTCGAGTATAGCTTCCTGTGGGAGATACCCGATCTGAATGCCGCGAGCACGGTGAACAGAACCACTCGAAGCTTCTTCAGCGCCGATGAGAATGCGCAGCAGAGTTGTCTTTCCAACGCCGTTTGGACCCACCAACCCGATGCGGGCGCGGTGGGGAATGCTGAACGAGGTCGGCGGAAAGACATCCACCGGACCAAAGGACTTGGAAAGGTTAACGACTGAAAGCAAAGGCATGGCTGCTCCGCGCTGATGATGCGCGAAGGTAGTATACCATAGGGATTATTTCACGAAAAAAACCTGCGGTTGGTTGTAGCTTCTAGCTGTGATCTATTGAGGCGCCTGCCAGAGATAAAGTTGATTATCCAATCCTGAGGATGCCAGGGTATGTTGATCCAATGAGAACGCCAGGTGAAGGACGGAATCAGAGTGACCTGTGAGGCTTGTAAGTAGCATGCCATTGGCGGGATCCCATAGCTGGATGTCATTCCCCACCGCGGCAGCAAGCAGCTTGCCATCCGGCGAGAATGCCATGGCACTTGCGGGACCGGGTCCTTCGGGGCTATACCCTGGTGCGATGGGTAGAGATTGGATTTCAGAACCTGTCGAAGTATCCCAAAGGGTAATCACAGGCATCATATTTCCATCAATCGTTTTCCCGGCGCTGCTGGCGAGGATCATGCCATCAGGCGAGAGGGTGTAGCTGGAAACAAAATCTTCATGGGAGAATACATTGGTCAAGCGACCGGTTTCAATTTCTTGAAGTTGAATTGTCCCCCGGGCATGCCAGACAATCCATTGTGGGCTATGGTCGAAGCGGGCGTCAAATACCGGGGCGGCGGTTTCAAAACCACTCAGAACGCGGACTTCTTCCAGAGTGTTAAAGTCATACAATACTACTTCCCATTTATCCTGTTTGGTTACCGCAACATAGCGTAGATCTGGTGAAAATGAGATGTCTCCAATGGAATAATCGACTATTTTGCTCAGAGGGGTGGCGGTACTGGAGCGGGTATCGACCAGAGAGAATGCCATCAAACTCTTGTCAATCACCGCAGCGGTTTTTCCATCTGCGGCGGCAGCGGCGATGCGGTTTCCGGTGGCAGTGTAAACCGAAATGGTGCTTAAGTCGTTGGCGTTCAGATTGGTGATACCAAAGACCTGGTTGCCGCTCGCATCCGCATTTTGGGTGAGGATGGTGAGAGTGAGGTTATCCTGAGACCATACGATTTGCTGAATATTGCTTACGGCGGCGCGTTGCGTGACAGTCAGGTTTTGATAGTCAGTGGCTTTGATTGGGGCAGTGCTGATTTGGGTGACCCCAATGGTGGGTGAAGGTAAAGGCAATGGAGTCTGGCTGGGAATGACTTCCGCTGTGGGATTTTCAGCAGGTGGAGGGGTGACAGTTTGCAGACCGCAAGCGGTTAATGAGAATAGCAGGATCCCCCAGAGGATCGAAGCTGTGATTTTTCGCATCATAGTTTGCCTTTCATCAGTAAAATTATTGGTCTGATTATATCCCCACTAGTGGAAAAGTTCGTTCAATTGATCTTCACCCCATTCGAGGGCGCTGTCTTTTGCTTTTTCCCATTCTTTTTCGAGCAGGATCATCGCCTCTTTTTTCGCCTCATTCAAAAGACGCTCGGCAAGCGAGCGGGCTTCGATCTCTAATAGTTGAACCTGGTCTTCAAGGATTTGCCGCACAATGACAGCTACATCACCGGAGCGACCGATGAGGATCTGAGGGCGTTCACTGAGGTTTAGTCCCACCTTTCCTTTAGTACCCGCTTGGAGGATACTGCCAGAGGCGGGGGAGAGATCGCTGGAATCCGCTGCCCAGACGGTGAAGGAAGGAATGTCACCGGCAATAAGCGCAACTGGAACAGCTTCATCGCCATCCTGAATCCTCCAGGCGAGGAGTGTGGTTTTTCCCCCATTCCGGAAGCGATAAACGCGTAGCGCAGGATCACTGGTTTTATCCGAACCGAGAGGTCGGATATTATGATGAAGCGCTTGTTGAAGGTTATGGATTGAATTTCGGCTGGAGAGGTTGGCGGATAGGTCGCTATGCCAGAAGACGATTGGGATCACATTCTCTCCGGTTAACATTGCCGTCGCACGAACCAGCAGATCGGCTTCAACCTGGTCAGGAGAGACCTGGCGATTTTGACTGAGTTGATCAAGCTCCTGTTCATTCCAACCCAAACCTGTAACAAGAACCGTCTTGCCACCTAACTGGCGCGCCAATTCCTGAACTTCCGTCAATTCATCACTCATTGAGTTGGGGAGTGTGGTCAGGCTGGATGCGCAGGCAGAATTGACACTCCCTGAAGAGGGTTCTTCCGGTGCAGCAATGCCCTGATCCGGCACGTAAGGGATGGAGTCGAAATCATTCCAACCTTTGGCACCATGAATCTCAAGGATAAAGGTAAGGGGATTCATCGCGCAGGTTTCCGCCGTCAAACCTGTCAGACTGCCCAGCCAGATCTGGTCGTTAGGATCAGCCTGGCGAATGATTTTTGCCGCGGTGTTAAGGAGTTTTGCGTAGAAGGCTGGGTTTGGAGCGGTTACTTCCTGCGGAGAAAGTGGGTAGAGGAAAGAACTGAGCGCATGGTCACTGTTTGGCGACTCCC
Source organism: Anaerolineaceae bacterium (assembly GCA_018056725.1). Classification (GTDB taxonomy): domain Bacteria; phylum Chloroflexota; class Anaerolineae; order Anaerolineales; family Anaerolineaceae; genus UBA6107. Next base: position 6,965 of record JAGPFF010000028.1, on the reverse strand, counting down.
CAATTTCCCAGATATCTACAGATTCGCCAAAGTGATTCACGGCAGCCTGGACAAACTTCGCCCAACGATCGCGGAAAGCCGGGCGGTCAACAGGTTGACCTTCCGCAGCCAGATAGGCTGGACCGCCGGTCAGCACAGCCACCACTTGAATCCCGTGAGCGCTGGCAGTGGATACCAACCGGTCAAGCGGGATGGCAGCAGACCAGTCATACACATCCGGTGAAGTCTCAATCCATGTCCAGTTGAATTCCTGCCGGATATAGCTCACTCCCGTAGCAGCGACGAGATCCAAGATGGAATCCAAATTTTCTTCATTGAGCGCGGGGAGTGCGCTCATCTCAATTCCCAAACTGTCAATGCGCCCTGATGGAACGCTCGCAATTTGAACCCTTCCAAGGATAGGAAGGACTGTGAACATACAGGAAAAAAGGAAGCTCAAACTGAGCCTGATGAATTGCATCGTGGCACTCCTGAATTAAAGTTGCAAGAAAGGCGCCATTGTGTGCCAAAAATGCGCCTGGATTGCGCGTACAAAAGGGTGAGAGAGACAACCAGGATTGTATGGATCGGAAGCCGGAAATATTTCCGACCGATCGAAGCAAGGGAAATGCCCGCAGGTGATCGAACTTGTATTTCAGCGCAGTTTAACAGGATCCATTGAAATAGGATCCGCGCCAGGGTAAACGAGGAGAAAAAGACTTATTCGCGAGCTATGTGGGAAGGATCCGCGGGTTGGTCCTCCCCCTTTTTATTCTGCCGGAGTGTGGGCAGAGGGAGGCTGGCTGGGCGAGGGAGGTTTACCCTCAGTGGATGAGGAACAATCACTTTCACACATCGCGGCATGACAGCCACTGTGATTGGAGTTTCTCCAATCAATTCCCCATCCGCCTGAACGATGCCAGGTGGGCTGGTGCGGATGACCAAAGTTTTTTCCACTGAAATTTGGCGGTATTTTGGACTGCGTTTTTGGTGACGAATGAGAACCTGCCACAGCATGGCTGGAACATCCAGAATTGTGCGGGCGCGCACGATGAGCAGATCCACTTTTCCATCATCCGGCTTGATATCCAGAGCGGCTTCGAGAGCATTGAAGCCCACCACTCCGTAATTCGCCACGAATATCTCAGTCGCCCGTCCACGGTACCGGACGCCATCCGCATCGATGGTATAGCGTCGCTGCTGCAGCCCGAATACTTGTTTGAAAAGATTCACCAGATAGGCAAGGACCCCCCAACGGCGTTTGATTTCACGACCCGTATTTGCGATCATGGATGAACTGAAACCGATGCTGATGTTCATTGCCTGAAAACTGTCTCCAACTGCCATCAGATCCAATTTTTTGATGTTGTGATTTCCTGTCATCAGGCGCACGGCGCGGGAAATATTAAACGGTACGGAAAGATTCCGGGCGATGGCGTTCCAGGTGCCAGTGGGGATGATGCCAAGTGGAACCGGTGAATTTACCATCCCGGCGGCTACCGCGGCAATGGTGCCATCCCCGCCGACCGCCACCACGAGGTCGACCCCTTTTTCGATCTGTTCCCGCACCAGTGGGGCAATTGCCTCTTCCGCGCGGGTAAGATGAAAGAAAGAGTTCCAACCTTGAGTTCGAAAGCGGCTCTCAATGTGGCGCTGTAAAACTTGCGCATTGGTGAGACCGGCTACGGGGTTGAGAACGATGAATGCGCTTGGTATGGGGTGCGGTTCTTCTTTCAAATACCCTCACTCTTTGGTTAAAACGTTCGTCTTTATTATAAAAGATAAATTGGTGCTATTAGGCGGGCAAGTTTATAATCGAGATTAATGTTTCACAGGCAACCCCCTTTTTTTGCAGCGAGGCGATGGAAATGATACCCAATCACTTGAAACCTGGAGATCGGATCGGAATAGTGGCACCTTCCGCTCCTGTAACAGCGGAAGTTGAGGAAAAGTTCAATAGCGGAATTGCTTACCTTCACGGGTTGGGATTCGAAGTATCGCTGGGAAGGTATGTCTATTCCACCTCATGGGGACATGGCGCCTCGCCACAGGAAAAAGCTGCTGATATTAACGAAATGTTCGCCGATTCCTCGATTCAGGCAATCCTGTGCGCGCAAGGCGGGGAAAATGCCAATGCCTGCCTCCCTTACCTGGATTATTCCCTTATCCAGAAAACCCCCAAGATCTTTGTGGGGATCAGCGATATCACGGTCCTTTTGAATGCACTCCACCAGAAAACCGGTCTCATCACCTTTCATGGCAATGACGTCATCTGGGGGTTTGGGCGCAAGCCGCAATCGTATGATCGGGAGGAATGGATCAGCCGTTTGTGTGAGGGCAAAATCGGCCTGGTACGTGCCTTTGGAGAGAGAGTGACGATCCGGCGCGGTTCCGCCACCGGTAAGTTGATGGGAGGAAACTTGCACTGCCTGCTCAAGCTGGCTGGTACCCCTTATTTTCCTCGCCTTGAAGGGACGATCCTCTTCCTTGAAGCCTTAAGCATCAGCCTCGAATCTTGTGAAGCCTACTTTCAGCAGCTTGATCAAATGGGGGTTCTGAAAAGCCTTCAAGGGGTGGTGATTGGCTACATCCATGGATTGCAAAAAGACGGCGGTGCGCGCAGCGGGATGGAGGATGTGCTCGTCCGGGTCAGTGAACCCTATGCATTCCCCATTCTAAAGGTTAATGATTTTGGGCATAATTGTGCCAACACCGTAATCCCGGTGGGGGGAAGGGCGCTTCTCGATGCCGACGCGCAGACGATAGAAATCTTGTCTGCGTGTGTGCGATGATTCCAGCCGCTACCACGGGTCGCTGGAAATCCGGCAGGCTGGTTCAAGAAGGCGCGGTTGAGGGAGGGTTATTCCACGGTTGCCGCGGCAGCGGGTTGAAGATTGTCTACAATGGTATGGATCCCATCAAGCAAGCTCTCCGCGCCTTTAATGGTGGTACCGGGATCAAATGTGATTTCGCAGGAATCGCCGGATTCAAACGTCACCTTAATGCTTTCAAGCGGCGCTCCAACCTTCATACTGCCCGAATCTTCTGAAATATACTCTTTACATTCTTTTTGAGCCGCCAGGGCAAAAAGAGGACTAAGGAGTTCACTATCCGCGGTGAATTTCCATTCCCCTTCATAGACCTGAGTGGTGTCAGATTTGCCTTCCCGTTTCAGGGTCACACTCTCCGGCGTAAAGGTGTATGTCTCACGGCTTTGAAGGTTGGGTGGAAGGGTCACCGTATCCACAACATATTGAATGGCTGTAACAGTGGCAGTTTTCTGTTTGGCTGTGCATGCGGATAACGCAAAAAAGAGGATAAGCAGGTATGGGGGCAGGACTTTTTTAATGAACATCTTTTCATCCTTTACTGAATGTGACCACCAGGGTTGGTTTGTGCGACAAAATTTCACCAGTTTGCCGGGGAGGATAAATTTGTCTGCTGCTTTACCACTTCAAAACTGATAAAGGATCTTCTGATAAATCAGTATTGCTCAAACCAGCGAATCGCAGGGGATGGGAGAAAACGATCCAACCTCTTGCGCGCTTGGTGGATTCCCAGCTGGTTCCCGGAGGAAGATGGTGAGTGGAACGGTTTTCCTTCCCCAATTATAGTGGAGTTTCTCTCAAAAAAAGTGCTGCAAATCGGAGGGCTCGATCTGATCCCTTTTCTCAATCTTCTTCGCCGGCAGGCGGGGCAGGCTGATTAATCCTTACGCCTGCCCTTATGCTAAATAAAACACACATTGTGATCCAGCATCATCAGTTCAAGATTCCCGTTTTTCCTTGGTGCTGGCTCTCCGCAGATTTTCATGATAGCGGAAGCGGGTAATTTCACTGATCAGATCATACGGGATGGGTTTATCGAGTGGAAATTGAATGGCACCACGACTGGTTTTGTACGCTGCGAGGGCGCTCTTAAAATTTTCCACTCCTGAAGAGGCTGGATAAAACCCAATATGTTTCGTGTAGGCTGCAAAGTGAACCAGATTGCCATGAAAGGCAAAGGTCGGTATACGGTAACTGATCTTCTCTACGGCGCCGGGAGCAGCAGCACGGATCGTCAGCCGTATGTTTTCAAGGATTTCCTGAATTTCTGCCGGAAAAAGGGCAATGTATTCATCAATGGATTGGAAATTCGCCTGATTTTGTTCCATTTTACCAACTCGAGAAAGGGGTGAGATTTTCGGATTTTTTAAAGGCGGGCTTACCATCCATTACTGCCCGCCTGTTATGTGAGGTGGAGCGCTAAACAGTGAGAAGCGTTGCGCCGGACTGCAGCAGTTTGGTCAGCGACTCACCCCAGTATTTTACCTCGACCCCAAGGTCCTTTAATGGTTGTTCAACATCCAGGGTTTCAGCACAGCGCTTGCAGGCGGTAAACTGTACACCCATCTCCATCAATTCTTTCATCCTTGCCTGGATCAGGGGATCGGTAGCAGCCAGCACATCCGCAGCGCCCCAGATAATAATGGTTACCTTCTCCCACCAGCCCTTGAGCATACTGTTCCCGCCATACATCAGCACCATCTTTTCTGCGGTTACAGGGTTATCCGTAGTCCATAGAATATGCAAATGGGACTCGTTTTTCATTTTTCCTCCTGAAGGATAAAAAATCAGCTTTGATTTGAGCTGTAGAAAAAAATACCTGGTAAAACTTTTGGATGGATAAAATTCCCGGTTAAGAGAGGACTGGGAAGGTGAAAATCAGATTTTTTATGCACGAATCTCTCTGCATCTCATAGAGAGCGCAGCATACCAGCAGGCAGGATCGGGAATGAGAATAAAGATCAATCCCTGCGCGCTTTAGACCCTTGAGGATCTGTTATCGCGATTGGTATCAACTGGCACAATTACAGATGCTTATCCAACCATGAGGAAAGGTCGGCGAACAACAACTCGCGTTGCGGTTCGTTATGCACTTCATGGTACAGACCGTCATAAAGTTTGCGCGTTTTATCTGTCGAACCAATTTTGTCGAAGAGCATTTGTCCCGCGGATGGGTCCACCAGGCGATCCCCGCTCCCGTTCAAGATGAAGACTGGCAGGGTGACATGGTTGATTTCAGCGCTGACGCGGGTCATGGCGCGCAACATCTCGGCAGACAGGCGGGCAGGAGTTTTGCCATGGAAAACGAGAGGGTCGGAATTGTAAGCATCCACGACTGCCTGATCATGAGATAGATTAGCTGTATCCAACCCCAGCACGCCGGCTTTGGGGGCAATTGCCGAGAGGAGCTTACCCATTGTAACGGTGAAAGCGGTTACATTCTCCGGCACTTTGACTGCCGCAGCGGAAAGGATTGCCCCTTTAAAATCTGCCTGGTGGTCAAGCAGGTAATAAGCGGCGATTAACCCGCCCATGCTGTGCCCGTAGATAAAAACCGGTATCCCTGGCTGCCAGCCTGTAACCATTTTATAAAAGGTCTCGAGAGGCGTAATGAAGTCTTCAAAGCGATGGAGCATTTCCCGTTCGCCCTCGGATTTTCCATGACCAAGGTGATCGACCCCGTAAATGGCATATCCCAGCGGTACAAAGTGGTTGACGAGATTGGTGTAACGTCCAACGTATTCCCCCAGACCATGAACGAGAAAAAGAACAGCTTTTGCTTTTCCATCCGGCAGCCAGCCCTCGTAGAAGATTTTCTGACCGCGATCGTTCTTAAACGTACCTTCCTGGTGCTGCATAAGGAACTCCTTTCCACCTGTGGGATCCAAACCTGTTAACACTATAGCACGAATGATAAAAACGGATTCGTACCCCCGCCTATCCCGTACCCTTTGCCTTGAGGGTTGACAGCATGTTTAGGATCCCGGGCAGGTGGGTAATATATTCATCGAGACAGGCGGGGTCGCCATCCAGAGGTTCAAAAATAACGGCATCCGCGCCGGCATCATAACGTTTGTGAATTGCCATCGCCACCTCTTCCACTGATCCGGCGGCGCAAAAGTCATCCAGCCAGTGCTCTGGAAAATCGCGCACGATTTCTTCGCTGGTGGCGTGGCTTCGCAGAAAATCTTCAACCTCGCGGGTAATTCCCAGCGCCTCCAATTTGGCATCATCCCAGGGCAGGCGGGCAGCCATTGTACGGCGTGCTGCCAGGCGTGCCTGTTGGCGGTTCTCGTTTACCTTCACATCCAGGTAAAGCACGATCCGATGGCGCTCACGGGCAGCCTCTTGCATACCGATGTTGATTTGTGTGATTGCCCACCGGATATAAGCCGGAGAGGAAAGACTGGTGAGGATTGTCCCGTCCCCCAGACGACCTGCCAGCCGCAGCGACTTTTCCCGGATCGCTCCCACATAAAGATCGGGTATCACCGGCGGGATGAGGTCCATTTGGACGTCCTTAAGGTGCACCCAGCTGCCCTGCATGTTCACGGTTTCTCCAGACAGCAAGGAGCGCACCGCCTGCAGGGTTTCCTCCAGAGCTTTCAAAGGTGATTTTGGCAGGCTGCCAATTTGATCCATCCAGGAAGCCACGCCATGACCAAACCCTGGTATGAAGCGCCCGGGGAACGCGCTGGCGAGGGTTGTGATCTCCATTGCGGCAAAAAGCGGGTTGCAGGCAGGCACCGGCAGAAGACCGATCCCTACTTTTATTTTTTCAGTGGCGGTGAGCGCAATTGCCGCGGAGGTAAGTGCGCCAGGCAGGAAACAATCATCCCAGAGCCATAACTCGTTAAAACCGGCAACTTCAGCGCGGCGGGCAAAATCCGCCAGGGATTTTGGCGGGTAGGAAGGGTGAAAAATTACTCCCAGCGAAGGTCGGTTGTCTGTAGTATCCATCATTTGCTCCAAAAAAGAGTTAAAAATCCATTCCCGTATTATTATAGAGGAATTAGAATCCAGAACAATTCCGAATTGACTCATAATTAATCTTACTTTACAAAACAACGTTGACTCAAAAAGAATGTTACTCTAGAGCGGATTTCAGGTCCGCAGAGGGAGAATATGATGAGTCAACGCAGCAAACGCGAGATGATC
>JAGPFF010000027.1 GCA_018056725.1 Anaerolineaceae bacterium | reverse complement strand
GGGCAAAGGACGCCGTACCCCGCAGGGGTATAAGAACCTCTCTCAATCTAAAAAACCCGTTTTCACGGGCTTTTCGTTTGGCTGGGGGCAAAGGACGTTGTACCCCGCAATGGGTATGAGAACCTCTCTCAATCTAAAAAACCCGTTTTCACGGGTTTTTCGTTTGGCTGGGGCAAAGGACGCCGTACCCCGCAATGGGTATGAGAACCTCTCTCAATCTAAAAAACCCGTTTTCACGGGTTTTTCGTTTGGCTGGGGGCAAAGGATTCGAACCTCTACTTACTGATCCAGAGTCAGCCGTCCTGCCGTTAGACGAGCCCCCAACAACGTTCCGTATTTTACCACCACCAAATGACGATGTCCAGTTTTTTACCTGATCAACCAGCATAAAAACTGTGGTAAAATGGTGTCTCTGGTTAGCAGAAATCTCTGCTACCTTTCCGCTCTTGACTTTATCTCCGATTCTGATCAAGGGCTATCCCGAGGAAAGGAGGAATCAACATGCGCAAATATGAGGTTGTGATTATATTGCATCCTGAGCTGGATGAGAATGCCTTGAATGAGGCTCTCGAAAAAGTGAAGGGTTGGATAACAGCAGCCGGTGGCAACATCTCCAAAGTGGATGCCTGGGGTAAACGCCGACTGGCTTATATTATCCGCAAGCAACGTGAGGGTGTTTATTACCTGATCAATGCTGAATTGTCACCCGCCTTTGCAAGCGAGCTCGACCGTAACCTTCGCTTTCATGAGCCGGTGATCCGCTACATGATTACGGCGGTAGAGGAATAAAGGTCTCTTAGTCAACAAGGAGCAATGAGATGGGGCGTGATTTGAACAAAGTCATGATCATTGGTCATCTAGGGCGTGATCCTGAAATGCGCTTTACACCTTCAGGTCGACCGGTGACCACCTTCACTGTCGCTACAAACCGCACCTGGAATACAGGAGATGGCGAACGTCACGCGGAGACTGAGTGGTTCAATGTCGTCGCCTGGGGAAACCTCGCGGAAATTTGCAAGCAATACCTCACCAAAGGTCAGCAAGTCTATGTGGAGGGGCGGCTGCAAACCCGCCGCTGGGAAGATTCGGAAGGCGTAAAGCACAGCAACGTGGAGATCGTCGCATCAGAAATGATGGTTCTTGGAGAAAAGCGCGAGAGCACTCAACCCATGAACGACCTGCAGGAAACTGATTATCAAACGGATGATGAATATCCGTTCTAATGGAGAAAGAAATGTCAGAAGAAAATGTAAATGAAAATGAGCGATTTGCTGGACCGCGCCGTTTTGTGGCTCGTCCCAAAATCTGCCAGTTTTGCGCTGATAAGAACATCAGCATCGATTACAAGAACTCGGATATGCTGCGCCGGTTCGTAACTGAAGATGGCAAAATCCGCCCAAGAAGGCAAACGGGAACCTGTGCACGTCATCAACGGGCTTTGGCTGTTGCGATCAAACGCGCGCGCCATATCGCCCTCCTGCCTTTTACCGGCGAACGTTGGACCGACGCCATCCGGTAAAAATCTCTATACCGGAAATATACCGAATTGGGATTATCTGTTGAGATAATGAACCAATTCCATCGAATGAGGTCTATATGGCTAAAGAAAACACAGAAAACAAACCAAAGCCATCTACGAAAAAGCATGAAGCCCGTTTAGCGCGCGAAAAACGCCAAAGAAGGCTGGTGACCGGCATCGTAGGCGGTGTTCTCGTCGTAGTCATCATTTTGGTTGCTTACGGCATTTTGTATAATGAGGTTTTTAAAAAGAATCAAGCCGTTGCCAAAGTTGGAAATACGAAAATCACCGTTGAACAATTTGTCAAACGCGTTCAATATGAACGGCTCTCCTATGTAGAATCCTTTACCCAGTATGCGGCTTCGGGGTATGCCTCCCTTTTCCAATCCTATCTATTGGAAATGCAGAATACCCTCGACAATTACATTCAATTCGGGAGTGATGTTCTCGATAAAATGATCGATGAAGCTGTCATTTCCGCCAAAGCCAAGGAATTGGGGATCACCGTTTCTGAAGAAGAAATCGAGAAAGAGCTTGAGCGAGGGTTTGGCTTCTTTCCGAATGGCACGCCAACCCCCACAGCAACGGTTGAGGTTGTCTACTTGCCGACTTCCACCCTCTCTCCCCAACAGCTGGCAATCGTCACCATTACGCCCACCCCATCACCTGAGCCTACCGAAACCCCAGAGCCAACTGCCACTACGGGTCCAACAGAAATCGTCACGGAGACACCTGTCACAGATCTGACCGCCACCGCCACGATGGAACCCACAGCGACGGAGATTCCTCCCACGGCTACTCCTTACACTCGTGAAGGATTCCAATCCCTCTACAAGACGATGCTGAGCAATATCAGTTCCCAGTTCCCTTATACTGAAGCTGACTTCAGGGAATATGTCACTGCCCTTCTCTTGAATCAGAAAATGTACGACTATGTCACCAAAGACATTCCACGAGATCAGGAAATGGTTTGGGCGCGACATATTCTGGTAGCCACGGAAGAAGAAGCCCAGACGGTGCTCAACCGGTTAAATGCAGGAGAAGATTTTGCAGCGGTTGCCGCCGAAGTTTCTACAGACACTTCCAATTCGGCTTCGGGCGGTGACCTGGGTTGGTTCACCAGAGGTCAAATGGTACCAGCGTTCGAGGATGCAGCGTTCTCTCTGGAAATTGGTAAGCTCAGCGATCCCATCCAGACGGATTATGGCTATCACATCATTCAGGTTCTCGGTCGCGAAGTAAGGACACTCACCGATGAACAGCTCGACACGGTAAAGTCCTACTACTTCCGCAAATTCATTGACGATGCCAAAGCCGAAATGACGATCAAAAAATATGACATTTGGGCTGAGAATGTTCCCAGCACTCCCGCAATTCCGGAACAATACCGGATAACAAACCAACAATAAACTGTTTGCACGATAGAAAAACTGCGATTCGTTGAGAATCGCAGTTTTTGTTATCTCTCATAAACAATTCAGATCATCTATTTCACCAATTCGTCGCTCACTTCATCCAAACGCAGACTGATCACCTGACTGGCGGAATCACGCCCCATGGTGACCCCATAAATCACATCTGCCACTTGAACAGTATTTCGATTGTGAGTAATCACAATAAATTGAGTTTCCTGGCTTAATTCGCGCAACAATTCAGTAAAACGACCCACATTGGCTTCATCCAACATGGCGTCCACCTCGTCCAAAATACAAAACGGAGTGGGTGATACCTTGATCAACGAAAACACCAAAGCAACTGCAGTCAAGGATCGTTCACCTCCCGAAAGCAGCGAAAGACCCTGTTCCCGGCGCCCAGGAAGTTTGGCTTCGATGTCGATCCCGGTCTCAGTGGGGTTATCCGCGTCGGTCATTACCAGGCGCGCAGAACCCCCGCCAAAGAGGCGGGTAAACATTTCTTTGAATTCTGCCGCAACCGCATTAAACGTGGTGCGGAATTGTTGATGCATCAGATCATCCAATTCCGCGATAATCTGGCGCAGATCTGTGTCTGCTTTTTGTAGATCAGCCAGTTGTGAAGTGAGGAACTGATGCCGTTCTTTCACTTCAATAAATTCTTTTTGTGCTTCCGGATTTATCGCTCCCATTCGTCTTAGTAAGGCGCGTTGCCGATTGATGGATTCATCCAACCCTTTGGGCAATTCGGTCAATACAGCAAGCTGACCAACTCCCTCAAGCGGCAGGGGTGTCGGTCCGGTCACGTCTTCTGAGTATTCCAGAGATACAAGCCCGAAATCCTCTTCAATTCGTCTGCGGAGGTTTTCCAGAGCTTCCCGGCTGCGGCTAAATTCAAGTTGCGCTTGAGTATAGACACGATCAGCGTTGGCTTCCATCTGTTGAGCCATGGTGTATTCGTGTTGCAGTGAAGAATACTCCGCTTCAAGCTTGGTTCGTTCGGTTTCAGCCGGTTCAATTTTTTGCCGGGATTCCTCAATCTTTGCTGCCAGATTTTCTTCCAGGCTCTTGGCGGCTGCCATGGCAGCTTCAGCGTCGGTGCGCAATGAAATCAAATCTTCGATGCGCTTTCGAATCTGGTTGATGGAAAGAGTATTTTGCTGGATCGTATTTTCAAATTCCAGGTAACGCGCTGTAACATCTTTTAATGCCCGCTCTGTAATCGCTTGGGTAGTATTCCAATGGACAAGTTGTTCTTGAATTTCATCAATTGGAATGGCTCTTAATTGAACCAGGCTGGAATGAATCATCTGGTTTTGGTCAGCGATAGCTTTTTCGGTGAATTCGATCTCTGACTGCGTGGATTGAATTTCAAGATCGGCATTCTCTGCCTGCCTTGCAAGTGTTCCGATCTGATTGTTCTGCCAATCCAATTGTTGGCTTAGTTTCGCCAGATCTCGTTCAGCTGCGGTACAGGTTTGATTTAGTTGTTGGGCAACCGTCTGCTCATTTTTTCTTTTTATTTCCAATTCCTTCTTTTGAGTTTTAAGCTGCCCCAGGAGATTGCGCAGAGAGTCCAACTTCCCTTGCCGTTCATCATGCTGCTTCTGGCTGATGGCAATTTGATCTTCCAGATCTTTTTTCTGCCGGGGTTGGCTGAGCACACTGGATCGATTCTCTTTTCCGGCAATGATGATGCCGTTTCCGGCAAAAACTTCCCCTTTCAGTGTCACTGCCTTTCCCCATACCGGCAAATCAGACTGGATTTCGCGTGCAGTTCGCCGATTTTCAACCACCAGAACCTGACCCAGTAAAAATGTAAGCAATTTCCCCGCGCCGGATTCAGCTTTTACCAGCTCTGAAGCTACTCCAATTACTCCAGGGCGATTAATTCCTTTAAGCTTTTCGCCCTCCCGTAAGGCATCCGCTGGGATCAACATGGCTCTTCCGGATTCGTCTGATTCCAAATACGAGAGGATGGCTTCAGGATCCAGCCCGCCATTGATCGTGATGGCATCGAGTTGTTCCCCCAACGCCGCACTTATTGCGATCTCAAGTTCATAAGGAACATCCATTAAGCTGTTTACAGCCCGTAATTGACCGTTAATTTTCCCTTTTGAAACAGCAGAAAGCAGGCTTTTTGCACCTTCTCCTAGCCCCGAAAAAGCCTTTTCCGCCTGCCTGACCACTTCTAACTGGGCTGTCGATTTTGCGATGTCAGTTTCAATTTTTCCAAGTTCGAGGACCAGTTTCTTTTCATCTTCTTCACAGGTAATGATTCTTTCATTCAGGACCTGATATTCGTCCTCCAGTTTTTTTAACCGATCATCCGTTAAACTTTTTTGACGGTTTACTTCATCCAGCTTCTGCTGCGCGCTCTGAATCGCACCTTTATTTTTTTCGATTCCATCAAGGAGGCTCTGGCGACTCGCCGCAAAAGCTTCAATCCGGTTCTGAACTTCCTGCTGGTGAGCTTTTAATTGCACCTGCTTCGTTTCCAATTCCACGAGCTTCCTGCGTGTCTGATTAATTTCAGACTCCAACTTGTCACGTTCGCTCTTACGCAGGGCAAAAGTTTTTTGGACTGCAAGCAACTGCTCGTGGCAATCGTTTAATTCCTGATTGACTTTGTCTTTTTCATTTTGAAGGGCAAGCAGCCTTTCCTGATAGGTCACCGCCATTTCTTCGTTGCGCATGAGATCCGATTTTAAGGACATTTCCTGTCCCTCAAAAGAACGTAAACGTTCTTCCAGTACAGCGATTTCTCTGCCGATTTTTTCCCTCTCACGATGATAATCTGAAGACTCTGTATGCCAGCTATTTAATTGCCCGCGCAGATCCTGCAAATGGAGCCGCACAATATCCACTTTTTCTTCAATTTCTCCCCTGCGTATCCTTGCCTGGTTGACTTTTTCTTCCTGATTCTTCAGGATCTCACGATTACGTAAAAACTCGTTTTGTGAATTATGCCAGTGAAATCCATACCAATCCTTCAGTAGGAGCTGTAAATCCGCTTTGATCCGATCGTATTCCTCCACCCGTTTGGCTTGCCGCTCCAGACCTTTAAGACGAGGCTCCAATTCTCCCAGGATATCAGTTACGCGTTCAAGATTTCTCCGGGTACTTTCCAACCGATTAAGGGCTTCTTCTCTGCGTGCCCGAAAGAGACCGATCCCGGCTGCTTCTTCAAAAAACTTTCTCCGCTCTTCCGGTCGTAAGGAAAGCGCAGCATCCACCAATCCTTGTCCGATGACGGTATAAGTTCTCTCCGCCAGCCCGGATTGCGCCAGCAATTCAGCAATATCTTTAAGACGAACCCGCTGTTTGTTGAGAAGGTATTCGTTACTACCGTCTCGATAAGCACGCCTTGAAATGGCAACTTCGGAATAATCAACAGGCAGCCATCCGGTTTCATTGTCAAAAAGAATCGTGGCAGACGCCATGCCTGCTTTGGGACGTTGATCAGAGCCAAGAAAGATCATATCCTCGGTTTTTTTCCCTCTCAAAAGGGCATAGGATTGCTCACCCAGCACCCATCTCAAGGCGTCAGAAATATTGGACTTTCCTGAACCATTTGGTCCGACAATTGCAGTTATATTTCCAGGGAACTCGAACAAGACTCTACCTGCGAAGGTTTTGTATCCATGAAGCTCTAACGACTTAAGTCTCGGTTTCATTTATCCTTTTTTCCCTAATCCGTAAGATGGAGATTCTCCAGCGCCTTCGCAGCGGCTTGCTTTGTGGCAGCCTGTTTACTGGAACCCGTTCCTGTTCCATACACAATACCGTTGATATACACATCAACTTCAAACATTTTCGAATGATCAGGTCCAGAAGAGCTGCGTGTAATGTAAGAAGGGGCTGGATAACCCTTTCCCTGCGCCCATTCCTGCAGCTTACTCTTAGGATCCTCATCTTTGTGATTAAGCAGAATATCTTCAGCCGCCTTTACCAGAATTGGATCCAGGAACTTTCGCACCCCTTCAATATCCTGATCCAGGTAAAGGGCGCCGATAATAGCTTCAAACACATCACATAATAAACCGGGGCGATTTTGACCCCCTGCCTGCAATTCACCTCTGCCCAACCGCATTGCCTTGCCTATTCCCAATTCCTCGGCGAAAGCTGCCAATTGCTCGGTATGCACCAGTGCGGATCGCATGCGGGTTAAATCCCCTTCTGGCATTTCAGGGTAACGATTGTATAACCAGGCACCGACCACAAAATCAAGGACGGCGTCGCCTAAGAATTCCAGCCTCTCATTATCCTCAATCGCTTCTGGATGTTCGTTCAAATAAGACCGATGAGTAAGAGCACGGCTCAAGAGGAGCAAGTCAGTCATTTCCGGTAGAATGCGAGCCGCTAATTCTGCCGGAGTTTCTACTTCTTTTTCAGTTTTGGAATTTTCCAAACGATCCTCCCGAAAAACGAGAGCGCCAACCTCTCTTGCTAGAGAAGCTCGCGGTCACGTTATTCTAAATAGAATAAGGATTGGTCTTGATTCCCATCCCGGTAAGAATGACCACAATGGGTTCTGGTATTTCAATTTTATCATCAAGCAGCGGAGTCAGGGATAAACAGGCGGTAGGTTCATAGAAAATACCTTGTTTTGCCACTAGTCGATATGCCTGTTGAATTGCGGTTTCACTGGCATCGGTCAATTTGCCCCCTCCATTCAGAACCCGCTTCAAAATCTGCCCGGCACGTACCGGCTGGGTGACGCTCGCTCCTTCCGCTAGAGTAGGCTTAGCCTGGATTGGTTCAATGACTTTAGAATGCCGGGAATAGGCTTCCACCACCGGGTTACAATTCCGCGCCTGAACACCAAGGTAGTATGGCACCCTTTTAATTAAACCTGCAGCTTGTAGAGCTTCAAAGCCCAGCATGATTCCATAGAGCAGCCCACCATGCCCAACAGGTGAGATCACGGTTCCCGGTTCGTTTCCCAGAGTCGCCACGATTTCATAGGCAATGGTAGCAATCCCTGCCAGACCGAAGGGCATATAGGCATGGCTCGCATAAACATGCCCATTTTGGACCTCGTTTAATACCGCTTCAGCGGCTTTCGAGCGTGGACCGGGGATGCGAGCCACATGCGCACCATACATTTCGATTTGCCAGCTTTTTGGTCCGGATGCCGACTCCGGAATAAAAACCTGTAGATCAATCCCGGCTCGCGCGCAATAGGCAGCCAACGAAGCTCCTGCATTACCCGAAGAATCCTCTACGCAGGATGTAACTCCGCGTGCCTTCAAAAAACTGACCAGAACCGCCGAGCCACGATCTTTATAGGAACCGGTAGGATTCTGACCTTCCAACTTGTAATAAATTGGATGATGGTTAAAAATTCCTTGCAGGAGGGGTGTGTTTCCCTCTCCAAGCGTAATCAAAGGCATGGAATCATCAAGACCAAGCGACGAATGAAATAGATCCATGCCCTTAAGGCTTTTTTCAAAATGAATAGCGGAAACTGCCGGGAATTTGGAAAAATCAAACACCCCACCGCATTCGCATTTATAGGGAGTACCCTTTTCGGGGTAAGGTTTGCCACAATTTTGGCAGCTGATCTGGTAATTTTCCATTTTTAACACCCATTCCTCTTTGATTTAATTATATATCAGCCAGATGACGTGGTGCGATCTGCTATAATATCCAGCGTGGATTACCAGATTGCAAGTCATCAAACCGAAGGGTACCGGATCAATACCGAGGTCTATACCGGTCCGCTTGATTTGTTGTTGCAGCTGATCGAAAAAGCCGAACTTGATATTACCCAGCTGGCGCTCGCCCAGGTAACCGATCAATATCTGGAGTACATGCATCAACTCGAGACCCAGGACCCGGCTGAAGTGAGCGCATTCCTGGTAATTGCAGCGAAACTGGTACAAATTAAATCCGCTGCCCTGTTACCTCGTCCATCGATCCCGAGCCTCGAAATTGAGGAAGATCCTGGCGAGGCACTCACCAGACAGTTATTATCTTATAAGAAATTTAAAGAGTTATCCCGTTTCCTGGAAGAACGTGAGAACGCTGGATTTCACACCTATTTACGTCTTGATTCAAACCCGGCTGTACAAATCCCCAGTAAACTTGACCTTTCCGACTTCACTCTGGATGATCTCATTCAAGCTGCCCGTGATATTTTCTTCGATTCAAATAACCTCCCTCCCTTAAGCGAAGTTGTCTCTTCGCCTCGCTTCACCATTCGGCAAAAAATTAGCATCATACTTGAAATCCTTCAAAAGTCCGGCTCCACCACCTTTCACAATATCCTTGCCGAAAAAAGCACTCGGGTCGAGGTTGTAGTTACATTTTTAGCCTTACTGGAATTGGTTAAACGGCACATGGTTGGCGTGAATCAATCCAGCCTGTTTGGCGAGATTAACCTGGAAGCTGAAGGAAACCAAACCACTTTGGATGAAGAAGAACTTGAATTTATCGAGTAAACGTCTTAAACTCAATTGTTTTTTTGTACATGCCGACTTAATTCTTCCAACTCCTCCATCTCAACCTGATTAAGCTGCCACCCTAAAGCACCTGCATTTTGAGCTGCCTGCGCAGCATTCTTGGCACCCGGGATCGGTAAGGCTTGTTTTTGAATTAGCCAGTTGAGCGCCACTTGCCCTGCAGTTTTTCCTTCATGATCATTTCCAATGTGCATCATTCTTTTCAATAAAGGTTGGATTTTTTCGAGATAATCGCGGCTGAAACGAGTGGATCGGGTTCCTCGAGGAGGATTTTGCGCAGTGTACTTTCCGGTTAACACACCCATTGCTAAAGGACTATACGCAATGATCTTAATCCCCTCCTCTTTACAATAATCCATCAAACCATTTGCTTCGATTTGGCGATCAAGCAAATGATATTCAACTTGATTCGATGCCAGTTTTATTCCGTGTTTTTTTAACCTTTCATTGGCGGCAATGGTTTGAGTCAGGTTGTAATTGGATACGCCTATCGCCTCCATCTTCCCGGCTTTAAAAAGCTCCGCCATGCGATCCATCCAGGTCTCCACCCGTACAGGAGGAATGGGAAAATGCATTTGATAAAGGGATACTTTTTCGATTTGTAACCGCTTCAGACTATTCTTTAGTGCTTTCTCCAACGAAGAAGGAAATATTCTCCATGGATAGGGCATCATTTTTGTGGCGATAAGAATTGGTTCCTTATGATCAGCCATTAACTGACCTAGAATGGATTCCGACCTGCCCTGCCCGTAGATCTCCGCTGTGTCAAAAAAACGGATCCCGCCAGCCAGACTTTCCTCAAAAGCCTCTCTGACATCATTTTCCGCATATCCATCCCCAAACCCCCAGACCAGCCGGTCCCCCCAAGCCCAGGTGCCGATTCCAAGTTCGATGCCGTCAAACAGGTGATGTTGCCGTGTTGTTTCCATTATTTACTCCTGTTCGAATGATGCCAAATTATACTCATAAAAACACTGCTGAAGTCGTTTTATATTGAGATATAATTTTAATCATCACTTTTTCCCCAGAATTAGGAGGCATGAATGGTCGAACAGCTCGAATTCGTTAACAATTATCGTGATTTATCTACAGATCAAGGGTTCCAGTTCGAATTCTTCTGTGCGCGTTGTAATTCCGGGTACCGTACTACCTTCAAGCCTTCGATCACCGGAAAAATTAGCACCGCGCTTGATACTGCCTCTAGCCTGTTTGGTGGAATTCTGGGTACGGCAGCCAATTTGAGCGATCGGGTTCATTCTGCATCCTGGGAAAAGGCACATGATGAACAATTCAGTGATGCCGTCAGAGAAATCAAGCCTTATTTCATTCAATGCCCGCGTTGTAATGAATGGGTTTGCCGGGAAAAATGTTGGAATGCAAAAAAGGGATTATGCAAGCAATGCGCACCTGACCTCGGTGTGGAAATGGCGGCTGCCCAGGCATCGCGTTCTGTGGAGGAGGTTTGGTCTCATGCTGCAATGGCTGAGGAGGACAAAAAACTTGGCACCGAATACTGGCGTGAAGGGATCACCGCTACCTGCCCCAATTGTGAAAAACCACTCGCCAGCAATGCCAAATTCTGTCCCGAATGTGGCTATGACCTTAAACAAAAAACGAATTGCCCCAAATGTGGCGCAAAAATATCCCCCGGCGCAAAATTTTGTGCCGAATGTGGACAAAAGTTGTAAGTCAAACAATACTTTTCACTTCCTGAGACCGGGAATGCCCATTACCCCGGCTCAGGTTTTCTATGGATGAACCATGACCGAAGACGTAACGCCAATCCGCCAGCAATATCTGGATATAAAAAAACAATATCCAGATGCCATTCTCTTCTTCCGCCTTGGAGATTTTTACGAAACATTTGACAATGATGCCCAGATCGCATCAAAAGAATTGGATATCGTGCTCACTTCGCGTAATGTTGCCAAAGGTAAGCGTGTACCTATGGCAGGGATACCGTATCATGCGGTAGAAAATTATCTCTCCCGCCTGATTGACAAAGGGTATCACGTTGCGATTTGCGAGCAGGTGGGTGATCAACCCAACCACGGTCTCTTTCCTCGCGAGGTCGTCAGGGTAGTGACCCCCGGCACCCTCATTGAACCAGGTCTCATCCAGAGCGAAAAGAATAATTATCTTGCCGCCGCGCTGATGGACGGCAACCGCATCAGTGTGGCTTATGCGGATATCACCACCGGTGAATTTGCAGCCATGGAATTGGAAACAGCGGACCCTCTCGCAGATCTACGCTCTGAGATTACCCGCCTTTCTCCAGCAGAAGTCTTAATTCCAGAATCGATGAATCTTAATGGCGCCTTTGCTGGACAGATTACTAAACTTCCTGCGTGGCGATTCGAGCCCGGTCGTTGCCGTGAAACCCTGTTGCGCAAGATGGGAGTGTCCACATTGGAGGGTTTCGGCTTGGACGAATTGCCGTTGGCTACCCAGACCAGCGGCGTGATCCTTCAGTATCTGGAACAAACCCAGCCCACAGCCATCCAGTTACTGCGCGGTATATCCACTTATGAGACCAGCGAGTTCATGATCCTGGATGCTGCCACCCGACGGAATTTGGAATTGACTGAAACGCTGCGCCGGGGGGAAACACAAGGCTCTTTGCTCTCGATTTTGGATGAAACAATCAGTCCGATGGGACACCGCTGCATCCGTCAATGGGTGAGTAAACCATTGGTGAACATCGAAAAAATCAACGCACGGCTGGATATTATTACTTCTTTCTATGCCAACCCCATTGTCAGAGCGGAATTCCGTTCTCAATTGCAGCATATCGGTGATCTGGAAAGGCTTGCCAACCGTATTGGAAGCATGGCAGCTCAGCCGCATGATCTGGCAGGGATCCGATCCATATTGCAGCGGCTCCCTGAAATGAAACAGACGCTCAAGGCAGATGATCCTTACCTTCAACCCTTGCTTAACGATTTTGATCCGGGCGAGGATATTCTGGAATTGATAGAGCGATCGCTTTCTGAGGATCCCCCTGCCACCCTTCAGAATACAGGCATCATTCGCCCCGGGTACTCGGCTGAACTCGACAATGTCATGGAAATGTCGAGTCATGCCCGGGAATGGATTTCAAACCTGGAGGCAGTTGAACGCGACCGCACCGGCATCCGCTCGCTAAAAGTCGGCTACAACAAAGTTTTTGGTTATTACATTGAAGTGACCCACAGCAATACAAACCAGGTTCCCCCGGAATATATTCGCAAACAGACTCTCGTCAATGCTGAACGCTATATCACGCCTGAAATGAAAGAATATGAATCACTGGTTTTGAATGCTGAAGAACGCATTCGAGAGATAGAAAATCGGCTTTTCAAAGAAATCTGTCAAACCATTCTCCCTAATCTTGACCGCCTTTTGACCACCTCACGATTGATCGGCGAACTGGATGCTTACGCTGCGCTGGCTGAAGTGGCAGCCATCCAGGGGTATACCCGCCCGGAACTCGTTGCCGAATCCGTTCTAAATATCATCAACGGTCGTCATCCCGTCGTGGAAACCACTCTGCGCGGAGAGCGATTTGTACCCAATGACGTCATCATGGAAGAGGGTGAAATCATCCGTGTGATTACTGGTCCAAATATGAGCGGTAAATCGACATTTCTTCGTCAGGTGGCATTGATTGTATTAATGGCGCAAATCGGTTCCTACGTCCCCGCTGATAATGCCCGCATCGGTATTGTGGATCGAATTTTTACCCGTATCGGCGCACAGGACGAAATTCATGCCGGACAATCCACGTTTATGGTAGAAATGATCGAAACCGCAAATATTCTCAACCATGCCACCAACCGCAGCCTGCTGATTCTCGATGAGATTGGGCGTGGAACCTCCACTTATGATGGGCTTTCCATTGCCTGGGCGGTGATTGAATATATCCACAATCACCCCCGCCTGCGTGCGCGGACCTTTTTTGCCACTCATTTTCATGAACTGATCGCCCTAAGCGATTTATTACCTGGCATCCGGAACTACAATGTTGCCGTAGCTGAAAATGGTACCCAGGTGATTTTCCTCCACAAGATTGTTCCGGGTGGAGCGGACCGCTCGTACGGTATTCACGTGGCGCAGTTGGCAGGCATCCCAAGACCTGTCATTTCACGGGCGAGTGAAATCCTCACCCAACTTCAGGCGTCCTCCGGCAATGCGGTGAGGCTTGAACCACAACATACCCAGCAACTGGCATTGTTCCCAGAGACAAACCCCTTACTTGATGAACTCAAGAAGCTTGACTTGAACACCCTCCCCCCAATTGAAGCGCTCAATTTGCTCTATGAATGGCGTCGGCGCTTTACATCCCCGGAAGAGGAAAAATAACCATTACCAGTTTCGTGTACCACGTAAAAAATCCGCCCCACTCATCCAATTCTTCCCCGCTGGTTTTATTTCCAACAACAGCAGGCATCCATCTGCCGTATACACACATGGGAAGTGATCCACCACCGCCCGCTTACCGGGCTCACCCTGTTGAGCCAGTACTCTGGCTTTACGAATTTTGATCATTTGACCTTCAAACATCATTGCCGCACCGGGCCAATCGACAAAAGCGCGAATCTTTCGTTCAAGGACAATGGCGGGTTCATTAAAATCAAGCATTCCATCTTCCTTACGAATCATGGGAGCGTAGGTCGCACCCTCTTCTTCCTGTTTTTGGGGTTGGATCTTTCCTGCCAGATAGCCATCGAGAGTGCTGATCAGCAAATCGCCCCCGGTTCGTGCTAATTTCTGACTTAATGTGATGGCATCATCCTCCGGGTCAATCAAAACCCGTTGCCTGGCAAGCACAGCGCCCGTATCCACACCTGCATCCATAATCATGATGCTGACCCCGGTGGTTTCATCTCCATGGAGGATGGCTGCCTGAATCGGCGAGGCTCCCCGCCAGCGGGGGAGATAAGAAGCGTGCACATTGAGACAGCCAAATTGCGGAAAATCAAGGATGTTCTGGCGCAAGATCTTCCCGTAAGCCGCGACCACAATAAAATCAGGCTTCCAGAGGCTTAACCACTCCATCGTTTCGGGAACATTCAGTTTTTCGGGTTGGTAAACGGTTATCCCTTGCGATTGAGCAACCTGTTTCACCGGCGGTGGGGTCAATGCTTTTCCCCGTCCGGCGGGCTTATCCGGTTGGGTGATGACCCCTTTAACGGGGTAATGTTTTATGAGCTGCTCAAAAATGATCACTGAAAAATCGGAAGAACCCATGAATACAGTTTGATATGGCATACTTAGATTTTAACACATTGGAATTTTGGAGTGTGGAATCCGTATTTATTTTTTATCCCCTTCCTTGCTTTGCCCGTAGAACCGAATTACAATTCGTACAATTGATTGCATAGGAGAGAGGAATGAGTGACAATTTGAAAGACAAAATCAAACTTTATGGTACCACCTGGTGTGGATCGACAAAACGCGCCCGCCAGGTGTTTGAGGACGAGAAAATCGACTATGAATGGATTGACATAGAGCGGGATGAAACGGCTGCCCATTTTGTGGAAAGCGTCGCCAATGGGTTTCGGAGTGTGCCCACAATCGTATTCCCTGACGGCACGGTTCTTGTTGAACCCTCAACCTTTGCCCTGCGTGAAAAGCTGGGGGTCTGAAAGGTTGGCTTGGGTTATTCCTCTTTTGCACCGTGATGGCTCAATAACCAAATAACGAGCGCACCGGTCACCAAACCGGCAGCAATAACCAGAAAACCCATGCGGCGTTTTCCAGTTTCCAGAAAAACGGTTGATGGGTGAGATATTTTTGATCTTAACGTGTCGATGAATTCAGGATCCGGATTCACCGGCTGAATGAAATGTGAAAGCCGGTCCTCCAACCCTCGTAAGGCATTCATTCCAGCATGACCTAATTCTTGTTCCATTTTTCCTGTCCCTATTTAGTGTTCAGATTGTTGGTTAGAAGTATCCAGAGCATCAAATTCCTCACGCAAAGAAAGCAGCGAGCGATGATAGAGGCTCTTGATTGCTCCTTCCGTTCGTCCCATAATGATCGCGATTTCTGCATTCGAAAGATCTTCAAGGAATTTCAAAAGGATTAATTGCTGCCGGTCTTGTGGTAGCCGGCGGATGGCTTTTAACAACAAGTCCTTTTCTTGATTCTGTTCTACGGCACGTTCCGGTAAATCACCCTGATGAGGAAGATCAAGCTGTTCTTCCAACGAGACTTCTTTTTTTCGTCGAGTGTCCCGGTACCAGTTGGCTGTAAGGTTGTGAGCAATCCGGTACAGCCAGGCACTGAAGGGAATCCCTTTCTCTTTATAATTGTCAATATGATCAAAGGCTTTATGGAATACTCTGGCGGTGATATCCTCCGCGTCCACTTCAGAACCTACCCGGTAGAAGATGTAGTTGTAAATGCGGGTGACATTTTGTTCGTACAGATAGGTAAACGCCTCAGTGTTCCCTGTCACTGCCAGGCTCACCGCATTGGAATCGTCAATCACAATCGCATTCAGGTGCTTTGGCTTCTTCACTCTCAGCTACTCAAATCTATTTATTCGCCCAAGATGGCATGTTACCGTTTGAATTCCAACGCCTTTTTAACCGCAGCATAGGCATCCAGAATGCCAGCTCCTGCTTCATTTTCTTTTCCATCACAACCGGTTAAGGTGCCAGTGTAGGGTTGGGCAGTCTCGCGTAAAATTTGAACCGTCTCATCAATTTTACCAATCAACTGGGGATTGGCAGACCACATCAGTGCCACGACACCGCTCACGTGCGGAGCAGCAAACGAAGTACCACTGCTATACGTGTAGGTACCGCCTGGTGCGGCAATCAGAATTTGTTCCCCGGGAGCCAGCAAATCCGGTTTTACTCTCCCGCTGCCATCTACCTCCACCGGACCGCGGCTCGAAAAAGAAGAGATTTCCTTTCGATTATCGATCGCCCCGACAGTAAATACATCTCCATAAATCGAGGGTGGATCGGTGATCGTAGTGCAGCCATAAAGACCATTGTTTCCCGCTGCCACAGACATAAAGATGCCGGCAACTTTTAGAACTTTTACGGCTTCTTCAAACACTTGCGGGTCACACCCTTCCACCCGCGGGCATCCCCAGGAATTATTGATAATCATTGCCCCTTTGAGCGGGTCACCGTGTTTAAAGGGATCCCCTCCCTGAGCATAGGGAGCAAACATGAATTGCATACAATCAAGATATACGGCTGGGTTTCCCAGATTTCGGGCAAGGTTTACACAACCGATCCACTGGCTTTGTGGGGCAATGCCGAGGGTTTTCCCCACCATAATCCCCAAAGTGCCGGTACCATGACCACCAACGTCTGTAGGAGAGACGGATTTATTCCACGGATCAAGCCAGTTGAAATCATTGGCGCCGCCTGAGCCACGATAATTTTCCTTCAATTCAGGATGGTTTCCATCGACTCCTGAATCTGTTTGACCAATGACAACTCCTTCCCCTTTCACAGCCAATTCCTCATGCACCTGCGACACATGGATCACGTCCAGGTTCCAAGGGGTCTCCTCCGGCGGGACAAAAACGTCTCCCTCGCTGACAGGCGGTTGCGCGGGCAAAGGACGCAAACGCGGGCTCTCCAACACACGATCCACGCCAGTCCATTGGCTGAGAGTCCTGAAAAGATACCAGTCCGCATTTACTTCCAGAGCATTTACCAGATAATATGGCGTGTAATCGATGTGAAGACGATCTAATTTTTCCCGGATGTCAGTTTGGGATTGATCGGCGACGCTAGTCAGACCGGTGTACATATCCAATTTTCTTGCGGATAAATCATCAATCTCGGATGCTGTCTGGAAATCATATTGTTCTTTCATGATGACAAATAATCGATCGCCAAAAAAGCCAGGCTGACCGGCAAAAGCGTACAAAATAATGGATTCCATGAGACTTAACACGATTAATCCGATATTGATTCGCTTTTCAAGATTTGCTTTTTCGCGCAAATGGAAAATGACCAGGATCAAAATCGAAATAGTAGCCAGATAGAGTAGTGAATACGTCCCTGCCCGCTGTGACCAGTACAACACTTCACCTTGGGTAGATCCCTCAATGATCAGCGCGAGTTCATCCATATCGAAAAATGCCAGAGGAAGACAAAGGCTCAAAGCGGAAATGAAACCCACCGCCAACCGCCCATGATCATTTCTCCTGGCGCCGGAAGCTGCCAACCCCGCCAGCAACCACCCCGAGACCGGCAGCGTAAGACATAGCAAAAGTTGCGATCCGTTCTGACTGAGACAGGTAACCATAATAAGCAGAAAGACTGCGATAGTAAATCCATCGAGGAGGAATTGCCCCCTGGTTATTTTTTCTGCCGGTAGCTGTGTTTTTTCCAGATAAAAGGGAAAAATACTTTGCACCACAAATACTCCGAAAACCGCCCCCAAAACAAGGACAGTAAGTGTTTCAAGGGGTGAACCGAGGGCGCCCCACAGCAACCAGGGGGTTGCCAGTCCGGCTCCAGCAAGCAAAGCTGTACCCATCAGAGAGGACTTTGGCATGCCCTGGCGACCTGCACTGTCCCGTTTGCTGATCAAGAACAGAACCGCGATTAATACCGCCAGGGTCAAAATCAATAAGAGGCTGGATTGGATTTGAGCTGTTAAATAGAGGGCTTTGACCGGAACGGATAACAAAACGAACAATCCTCCAATCAACCACAAGCCAAACATGCGGCGAATTTGCGGGGCTTTAACCGCAAAATAAAGTCCAAGCAGCGGGAGAAAGACCAGAATACCATACCCCAGATGTATCAGCCAACGGAGATCAGTAATCCCGACTTCTGTTTCAAACATCGTCTGTTCAACGCCCCAGCGCGTAAACAAATCTAAGAGCGAAAAACTGATCACCCATAGACTGCTAAAAATGATTAACAGGATTGTGCCCGGGCTGGTTTTTCTAGCCGGACTGAACTGTTTCACTTGCTCCATTTGTGACTGCGTTTCATTCATGTCGTTTTTGCCTTTGTCTTAAGCGTTTCTTCATTGCCCTAGAAGGAATTATAAGTGAAATAATTGGTCAGGTTAAGGTGGAAGCAGGAGCTTTACCGTTGAACGAAGAACAAATACAAAGTAAAACTTGACCCTAATTCCTGTTCAGGCTAAAATAGACTTGTCGTTGTAGAACCAACACTGAACCCAAATCCTAATTACCTGGTCCGGTTTCTGAGTAACGAATGACTGACCTCCTCACATGGAAAGCCACCCTCGGATGTTGATCTGACATCTTAAGGTGGTTTTTTATGTATCGCTCGATACCTCAATTTATAAGGAGTACTGAACATGTCTGATCGATTGGTTCGTGGTTCTCTGCTCGAGATCGACCCAGATGTTTACCGGTTGACACAATTCGAAACTGAACGGCAATTCCGCAAGTTGATCCTCATCCCATCTGAAAGCAGTGCCCCGCTTGCCGTTCGAGAATCGCTTTCCTCAGTTTTCCAGAATCTCTATGCTGAAGGGTACCCGGATGAGGATACACGCTGGATGACGGAAAAGGAGATTCTCGATTATCCGGCGCGTCTTTCTTATTATCGGCGTTATGCAGACCCGCGTTATTACAAAGGTGTCGAATATGCGGATGTGGTGGAATCCCTCGCTCGAAGGCGCTGTGCGGAAGTTTTTTCCACGGACAAGGTCAGCGCGGACCAACTCTTCGTGAATATCCAGGCTTTATCCGGCGCACCGGCAAATAATGCTGTCTACCATGCCCTGATTGAACCCGGTGATACGATTCTTGGCATGAATCTCCTTCATGGGGGTCATCTCACCCATGGATCCTCGGTAAATCGATCCGGCAAGCTTTACAAAGTCGCCCATTACAATGTTGATCCTGTTACCGAGTTGATTGATTACAATCGGATCGAGGAAATTGCCAAAGAAACCAACCCCAAAGTGATCATCTGCGGATATTCTTCGTATCCCTGGATTCCTGATTGGGCACGATTCAGGGCTATCGCGGATTCGGTGGGGGCTTATTTACTGGCTGACGTGTCTCATATTGCTGGCTTGATTGCCGGAAAAGCAATTCCCTCCCCGGTTGGATACGCACACGTCATTACTTTCACCACCCACAAAACGCTCTGCGGTCCACGCGGTGCCTGTATTCTAACCACAGACTCCTCGCTGGCAAAAAAGATAGACAAAGCCGTTTTTCCGGGTGAACAAGGTGGTCCGCACGTGCATGTTTTTGCCGCACTCGCCACTACTTTTAAAATTGCTGCCACGCCGGAATTCAGTGAGCTTCAACACCAAATTATTCGCAATTGTGTCGCCCTCACCAACCGACTAAAGGAGCGAGGGCTGCGAATCTCTTATGGCGGAACAGATTCTCATTTGGGGAACGTGGATTGCAAAACCATCCAGGGACCGGATGGGACACCCCTCTCCGGGGATATCGCCGCACGCATTCTGGATATCGCGGGTATCGTGCTCAATCGCAACACGATTCCCGGGGACAAGAGTGCGACAAATGCGTCTGGCATTCGGTATGGCACGCCCTGGATGACGCAGCGTGGTCTCGCTGAAACGGATATGCGAACCGTTGGCGATCTTATTGCTGACATCCTCTTTGCAATCAAGCCTTACACCGTCGAAACGCGTAAGGGTCCCGCCCAACGCGCCAAGGTGGATTTTGCGGTGCTTGAAGATGCCAAAATAAAAATCCGCAATCTATGCGAAAAAGCCGGGGTGGATTTGCCTTATCAACACAGCGGCTATCCGCATTTTTACTACCTGGACGACCAACCCGCCTCAACGGCATCCTACGCGGCGATTGAACTTCGCGGGGAGCGGGTCCTTCACTTTGTTAATTATTGCTTCAGTTCAGATGTGGAAGATCTGGAGATTGGTCAGAACCAACCTGCAAACCTGAACACACCCGTTAAAACGATAAAAGGGTATCTCAAGCGGTCTGACAAGTCCATTTACCGCTTTATTTGTTCCAGAGAAGATTTCGGCATCGCGGCTACTTTTCTGCGTGCCTTATCTGACGGCTATATCTCATTCGATGCAGATCTTCCAGCGCGCATTCCGGGTCCGATCATCGTGACAGAAATTGAAGAAAAATCAAACGACTGGGTTAGCGGAGACGGGATTGCGAAGTTTAAACCCTGGTTTATCGGTTACTCACTTCAAGAAGGCAATGCTCTGCCACCATTCACCTGGCAGGAGACCGAACCACTTGAATTAAATCGCACACCGCTTTACGAGGAGCATAAAAAATTAGGAGCGAAGATCATCCCCTTTGCTGGATGGGAGATGCCGGTCTGGTACACGTCGGTCATTGAGGAGCACCTGGCTTGCCGGAACGCCGCCGGATTGTTTGATGTCGCTCATATGGGAGTTTTCCAGGTGGAAGGACAGGAAGCCGCTCTCTTTCTGGATTCGGTTTGTGCCAATGACATCGGCGCTTTGGCAGTGGGGGAATCCTGTTACACCCACTTCCTCGATCCCGAAGCCAATGTCATTGATGATACTCTGGTTTATCGGCGGGATGAGGAAAAATATCTGGTCGTCGTCAACGCTTCAAATGATGCCAAGGATTGGGCATGGTTAAATGCTGTTCGCACGGGTAAAGTTCTGGTCGATGAGATTCACCCTTGGATAAAAGCCTTTGGACGAAGGGTGAACTTACGCAACCTGAGAGATCCTAAAGAAGGAAAAAACCGCCGGGTGGATATCGCCCTGCAAGGACCAAAGTCAAGGGATATTCTGCTGGCATTGGGTTGTGACCCAATGACCACAAAACGGGTAAAAGCTTTGAAACGAACCGAGCTTTGCGAAGGAGTGATTGGTGGTTTTGATCTGGTAATTTCAAGAACCGGCTATACCGGTGAAAAAATGGCTTTTGAGTTGTTTGTCCATCCAGACCAGGCTGCAGCCCTGTGGCAAGAATTGCTCAAATTTGGCGAACCCCTTGGCTTGAAACCATGTGGGCTCGGCGCCCGGGATTCCTTACGCACAGAAGCCGGACTACCCCTCTACGGGCATGAAATGGGTGGGGAGCGAAATTTAGGCGTAGCCGAAACAGGATTCGGATCCTATGTAAAGACTTACAAACCATGGTTTATTGGTCGTGATTCCTTCATTAAAAAGGAATTAACCCGTGGAGGTGTCGTGGTTCGTTTCCGCTTCCTCGAAAAAGGTGTGCGGTTGGCACATAACGGGGACCCGGTTTTGGATAGTAAAGGCAAGGTCATCGGTTTTGTCACCAGTTGTGCGGTGGATAAGGATGGGCTCCTGACTGGTCAAGCTTTCGTAGAACTCAAATATGCCGAAGAAGGGACCCCACTTTTCATCTTCCAGGGCGCGCCAAAACAATCTTCCAAGGCGCCGGCTGAACTCCACCCTGGTGATCGGATCCCCTTACCCACGCAGGCTGTGATTGTGTCTCGTTTTCCAAAGTTGTAAAGAAATAAAAATCTAAAAACAAGAGGAAAAATGCAAACACCCTGGGAATACCGCTTCTCACAACGCACGCAACGTATGAAAGCCTCTGCCATCCGCGAATTATTGGCTGTGGCAGAAAAACCCGGTATGATTTCGTTTGGCGGGGGATTCCCCGCGCCGGAAGTTTTCCCCGTTGAGGAATTCACGCGAGCCTCTAAATACGTGTTAGAGAACCTGGGAGCTGAAGCACTTCAATATGGTTCGACGGAAGGATATGTTCCTCTGCGCCAGATGATTTCTCGGCACAGCATTCGCTCTGGTATGCAGGTGAACATCAACAATATTCTCATCACAACAGGGTCACAACAAGCACTGGATTTGCTGGGGAAAATATTCATCAACCGGGGAGATCGAATTCTGGTGGAAAGTCCCACCTACCTCGGCGCCTTGCAAGCCTGGAACGCTTATGGCGCAGAATACATTTCAGTGCCTGTGGATGAATATGGCATGCGAACGGATTTACTTGAAGATGCATTGCGTACCGGTCCAAAATTCATTTACGTTTTACCCAACTTTCAAAACCCAACGGGAACAACCCTGCCCTTCGAACGGCGCATGAAATTAATCGAACTGGCAGATCGTTACGGTGTTCCCATCATTGAAGACGATCCCTATGGTCAACTGCGATATGAGGGGGAGGACATCCCCTCCGTCGAAATCCTTGATTCCCGTATGCGTGAACAAAATGGTACCTACACCGGAAATGTAATTTATCTGAGCACTTTTTCAAAGATCCTCGCCCCGGGATTGCGTCTGGCATGGGTGGTTGCCCCGGATAATGTCATCCATAAACTCGCGCTGGCGAAACAAGGCACCGATTTAAATACTTCCACGTTCAATCAAATTGTCGCTCATGAGGTAGGGCAGCATGGATTTATCGACCGCCATGTTGAAATGATGCGAAAAGTCTACCTGGAACGGCGCAATGCCATGGTCGATTCGCTCGAAGAAAATATGCCTGAGGGCGTTTCGTGGACCCGTCCTCAGGGCGGTCTCTTCCTCTGGGTGACTTTGCCGGAACCGTTTAATTCCACCGAGTTATTGCCTCAGGTGATTGAGGATAACGTAGCTTACGTTCCAGGCGAATTTTTCCATGCTGATGGCACCGGTAAAAATACTATGCGATTGAATTTCTCTTACTGCAGTCCAGAGAAAATTAACGAAGGAATAGCGAGATTAGGCAAAGCATTTAAGAAAAAAATCGTAAGGGGCTGATCATATTTTAGCGGGTTCAGGGAAGTCCCTGAACCCGCTTGTTCTTTAATTCCACAATTTAAATTCTTTCAGAATGGAGCCCCCCAGAAACTCCAACAAAATGGAATTATCCGGGATCAGACGGGGATCGACGGGCAGGAACCATTCAAGGAAAGCCAATAAACGTTTTGCTTCCACATATTCCCGCGTTCCATAAGGAACCTGGCGTAATAAAGGTTCCACGCTCTGCCTTAACGCAGAGAGTTCGTAGACAAGAGCGGAATTGAACAACTTGTCGGCATTTTCCTGGTAAGGGAAAATGTATTCTTTTTCACCCTGTTGAACGGAATCCCAACGCGAGATTGTTTCCTGGGCTGAATAGCCGCGTTCACGGGCATCACGCACGATCCGCCTTAACAACCGGGTATCCGTAGTAGAAATCCGGTTGTATCGGTCAAGGTTAAGCTGAGTTAAACAGGAAACATAGATTTTATATGTCTCTGAAGGATCAATTTCCGGCAGCAACTGTGGGTTCAGTCCATGGATCCCTTCAAGAATGATCATCTGGTCAGGGCGGAGTCTAACCTCCTCACCTTCCCCACGCCTCCCTGCTTTGAAATCGTATTTAGGAATGCGCACCGTTTCCCCGCGTATCATTTTTTTGAGATGTTCAGACAGCAAATGAGTATCTAGAGCGCCCAGCGACTCAAAATTGTATGCTCCACTGGCATCCTTGGGTGTCTTTTCCCGATCTACGAAATAATTGTCCATTTCCAGGGGAAATGGTGAGAAACCGTGCGCAAGCAGTTGTACTGCCAGCCGTTTGGAAAAAGTGGTTTTTCCGGAAGAGGAGGGTCCGGCAATGAGAATAATGCGTGACTCATCTGACTTTTCAGCGATCTGCTGCGTAATATCGCTGATTTGCAGGTCGTGCAGCGCCTCAGATACCAGGATGATCTCGCGGATGTTTCCAGCCTGAATGGAATCGTTCAAAGATCCAACCGAATCAATCCCCAATCGTTCCAGCCATTTTCCATATTGGCGAAATGTACTCAACAACTTTGGGTAACTGGGCATGAAAGAAATTTGTTTCGGAGAACCACGGCGTGGAAAACGGAGGACAAACCCTTCCCCCATAGGTTCCAACCCAAACCAGCGCAGATAACCGGTTGAGGGTACCATGTAGCCGTGATGATAATCACGGTGATCTTCAAGCCGGTATAAAACCAGATATTCTTTTTGACGATATTTTAATAATTGAACCTTATCCGTTAATCCTCTGGCTTTAAAATAATCAACCGCTTCTTGCAACGGCACAAGCTGCCTTTCGAATGGTTGATCCATCTTGACCAGTTCGAGCATGCGATTTTTCAATCTTTCCAGCTCCGCTTCTGTGAGCGGTTTCTGTCGATCTATTTGGCAATAATATCCCCCTGCTGAAACAGAGTGATCGAGCGTCATTAGGATTTCTGGGAAAAGCTCTTCGAAAGCAGCTTCCAGTAAAAAAGTGATCGAGCGACGATAAATCCGTGCGCCATCATCATCTTCCATCGTCACCAGGCGCACCCGTGCATCCATTTCAATGGTGGTGGTTAATTCTCTCAGTTCACCATTTACGACTGCTCCCATGATGGGAGGGTTATCCCATTCCGGCAGCATGCGGCATAATTCCTCCAAACTCGCGCCACGATTCCCGGTATAAACCCTTCCATCCGGTAATACAATCTCAATCGTTTTCCGGGGAGAATTTATTTTTATAGTGCCATTCATCCCTTGATCAACCATTGTCAGCCTTTCAATTTTTCTTTGATCCCTGGTTTTTCTTACCACATTGCATTTTACCATCCATCAAAGTGTCTGATGCAACCTTCAGACAATAAAAGAGCTGCTGGTATTGACAAAACCAGCAGCAATCTCCGATTAAAAGAAATCCTTATACTTTGAGGACCACACCACTGCGAGCTGGCAATTCCAGATTGGTGATCATTCCTTCCTGTATCGATGCAGAAGCGTTCCCAAACAGGGTCTTCAAAGGACCATTGGTAAGGTCAATGAAAGCGACAGGCACATTAACGTGGTTCATCACGGCAGCTGTATTAATCGCAATAAAAAGTGTTTCCTCTTTATACTGACGGCAAAAGATGATGACATCTGAGTCAGAGTAGATGCGCTTGTAGGAACCACGGCGCAGGGCAGGTTCACTTTTTCGCAGTTGCACCAATGCTTTCATATAACCCAAAAGGTCCTGATTCCATGTTTTTTCGTCCCAAGGGAAAGCTTTACGGCATTCCGGGTCAGGTCCACCATCGAGACCAATTTCATCGCCATAATAGATGCAAGGCGCGCCAACATAAGTGAAAAGGAACAGATATGCCAGTTTGAGAGCGGAAATGTCCCCTCCTGCAGTGGTAATAAACCGGGGCGTATCATGGCTATCGAGCAAATTAAATTGGACATGGTTGATCTCAGGGGCATAAAGACCAAGGAGATACTCGATTCGATCACCAAATTCAGTAGCATTGAGTGGTCGTAAAACTTTATTCCAACCACCTATTTGATACGCGTATGCTGGGATTTTATCCTTGATCAACCACCCCATTAAAGCTGCGGTTACCAGGTAATTCATCACGGCATCGAATTGATCACCCCGAAGCCAGCGTTTTGATTCATTCCATATTTCACCTACAATGTAAGCCTCTGGGTTGGCTTTCTTTACACGGCGTCGAAATTCCTTCCAAAAGGCGTCATCATCAATTTCAGCCGGGACGTCCAATCTCCAACCATCCGCCCCAAAATTGATCCAGTAGGTGGCTACCTGATAAATAAATTCCCGCACTGCGAGGGTATCCGTATTGAACTTGGGTAAAGCCGGAAGATTCCACCAGGCATTGTAGCCAATCGCGGTATACGATCCGGTTCCATTTTCCAGTTGCTGCTTTTCTTCCTCAGTTGGATAAGCTCCCCAGTGTTTCTTGCGCGTAAGGCGGTCAGGATTGAAATGGAACCAGTCTACATAGGGCGAACCATCGCCATTTTCAAGGACATGGTGAAACTGCCAGAAGCCACGGCTGGCATGATTGAAAACGCCATCCGGAATGATACGAATGTCCACCCGATGGGCGGCATCAAGCAGTTCACGAAAGGCGACATCTCCGCCCAGGAGTGGATCTATATGCAGATAATCATACGTATGGTATCGATGGTTGGAAGCAGAGGTGGTGATGGGGTTGAAGTAAATCGCATTAATACCTAGATCGGTAAGGTAATCTAAATGCTCGGTCACACCATAGAGATCACCGCCTTTGAATCCATAAGGAGTCGGTGGAGAATTCCAGGGCTCAAAATTGAGATTTGGCAAGGCATGTTGATGGCTTCGAGCAAACCGATCCGGAAAGATCTGGTAAAAAATAGCGTCACGCACCCATTCAGGAGTATTAATCACCTTTGATGTCCTCATCATCTTTCTTAAGAATTCTTTTTGATTTAAACAAATCCTATTATTTCCGTCTAATTTTCTCAAATTTCCAGGCAATAACAAATCAAGTAACCTTGGTCATGCCAGCGAATCTCCCGCGGGAAAACGCACCCGCGGGAATATCGTTAATTATTATTTGACCAGGAGCAATGGAATTTGGGCAAAATCATCAGCACCCAGTGTTTCAATTGGACCCGCCGAGGAGGGGTAAGTGCCCAGTATTTCTTCCTGGGTGGGCGTGTCTTCTGCTGACCAGACGAGATCAATGATCCGGGTATGATTAACATCATCGGGTGCTCCGCCAAATTTCCACTGGGCATTGGTAGCCTGGATGTCACGTACGCGCCAAACG
>JAGPFF010000070.1 GCA_018056725.1 Anaerolineaceae bacterium | reverse complement strand
CAGTGCAGCAAAACTTACCGCTTTGGAAACGGTGGAGAGGAACCCCGCTACAGGCGTTGGTGCTCCCTGATAGACATCCGGTGCCCAGAAGTGGAATGGGACTGCGCTGATCTTAAAAGTGAAACCAGCGAGCACCAGGATGGATGCCAATACGATCGCAGCTGTGGGGGTCTGATGCGCTTGAATTGCATCAAAGAGCCCATAAATCCTGGTGGTTCCAGCGAAACCGTAAAGCAAGCTGAAGCCATAGAGCATCACTGCTGAAGATACTGCCCCGAAAAGGAAATATTTGATGCCGGACTCCACGGAAGCGTTATCGTGGTATTTGAAACCAGCCAGAATATAAAGTGGAATCGCTGCCGTCTCGATTGCCAGATAAAGCATGATGAGATTTCCGGCTGTCGCCATCAAAGAAAGACCAATCGAGGAGAGTACAAGAAGCAGGTAGAACTCGGGCTTATTGCCAACGGTTTTTTCAGTCCCGGCAAATATGGAGGTTAAAGCCCCACCCGCCAGTACAAGGAGGCTGAATAAATATCCGGCACGGTCAAAGCGCAACATCTCCCCCCAAAGCAGGCGGGGTTCATTTCCCGGACGACCGGAAAGACCTGCCACAATCAGAATGATGACAAAACCGCCTGCAGTCAGCCAGTCTAACGTGCGGTTCATGCGCTCATTTCTCATCAAGGCAAATACCAGCAGAACCACTGCCAGGAGAATCAATCCGGTGACCGGAATAAGGGAAGCGATCATTTCAGCAGTAAAGGCTGGCATCAGGCACCTCCTACCAGAACAAGGATGTGCTTCACGCCTGCCTCAATTACCGGTACAAGTATGGACGGGAACAAACCAATGAGGATCATAATCAGCGAAAGCATAATAACCACAGATTTATCCATCAGGGTGATGTCGGTCAGCCCTGCCTTAATCGGTTCTGGAGTTTCTCCAAAGAAGACTTTGCGGACAACCAGCAGGATATACGCCGCGGTTACAACGATGGAGATTGCCGAGAGGATCGCCACCAGTGGATAGGTTTTCCATGCCCCCATATAGATGGGCAGTTCAGCGATGAAACCGGAGAAACCCGGCATGCCCATGGAGACAAGACCTCCCACGATGAAGCCGATCATCGCAATGGGCATAAACTGGTACAACCCACCCAGTTCACTGATATTTCGCGTGTGCGCGCGATCATAGACCATTCCGACGATAGCAAAAAAGAGGGCTGTCATGATGCCATGAGAAAACATTTGCAGCCCCGCGCCGGTCAAACCTTGAGGGGTCAATGTAGCAAAGCCAATAAACACTAATCCCATGTGAGATACGGAAGAAAAACCGATAACGTATTTAAAATCTTTTTGGATCATGGCAATAAAAGCGCCATACACCACGTTGATGGTGGCTAAGACAATAATCAAAGGTGCCCAGATGCGCATTCCCTGGGGCATCAACATCAAACCAGCACGTAGCGCTGCAAATACACCCACTTTCATTTCCACACCCGCCAGCAGCATGGAAACTGCGGTCGGAGCAGCAACATGACCATCTGGCGCCCAACTATGGAAGGGGAAAATGCCACCTAAAACGCCAAAACCGATAAAGACAAAGGGGAACCAGAGTCGTTGAAATTCAACGCTGAACCCCGCATTTTCGAGAGCAACCAGATCAAAGGTGTGCAAGCCTGAACCAAAGTACATGGCAAGCACGCCAACAAGTGCCACCATTGAACCAAAGAACAAATACAGGGTAAGTTTCATGCCGCCGTATTCTTTTGTCTTTGGATAACCCCACATCACAATCATCAGGTATTTCGGGAAGACAGCCAGTTCAAAGAAGACGAACAACTGGAATAAATCGAGAGAAGCAAACACGCCAAACACACTTGAGGCGAGGAAGAGCAAGAAAGCAAAAAACTCTCGCGGGCGGTCTTCGATCCGCCACGAGACCATCACTCCACTTAAGACCACCAGCCCAGCCATCAATTCCATCGCTGCGCCGATTCCATCCACACCCATGTGGAATGAGATTCCCAGCGCGGGAAGCCAATCCAACTGGATCTGGAATTGATAACCGGCATTCTGCGTGTCGTAACTGAAAAAGACAATCACCGAGAGGATCAGGGTGACAATGGACGTGGCTAACGCGATTCCACGGATAAGGTTTCGCTTCCCTGCCGGCAGAAAGAGAATAACAATGGCAGCTGCCAGTGGAAGGAATGCGAGGAAACTAAGATACGGGATCTGCATTTATCACCTACTAAAACCAGGTCATCACGGTGGAATTGATCAGGTTAAGAATCCACGAAGGCCACAAACCGATCGAAAGCATGAGAATCATCAGTGGAGCAATCACCAGAATTTCACGTAAGTTAATTTCGGATAGTTTGCCACTCCAGTGCTCATTGAGAGGACCATGCAGGGTCAATTTCAATGCCTTTAGAACGTACACCCCGGTGAATAAAAGCCCGATCATGCCGAGCGCAATAAAGAGAGTGTAAATCGGCCAAACACCACGCACAATCATAAATTCCGACACAAACCCGTTTAAACCAGGTAAGCCCAAAGAAGCCATCGAGGTAAAGATGAGAATCGAGCCATAAACTGGCAGTATCGCATAGAGTCCGCCGAAATCTTCCAATTTGCGGGTGTGGGCGCGGTCATATAAGACCCCAACGAGGAAGAACATGCCTGCAGCGCTTAAACCATGATTGAACATTTGCAATACGGAGCCGTTAAGGGCAATCACAGCGCTTTCTCTGATTGCGGGGTCAGTCTGGCTTCCTGCCCATGCTGCTGCAGCGATACCCAGCACCACAAATCCCATGTGATTAATCGAGGAATATGCGACAAGGCGCTTGAAATCTTTTTGCGCCGCTGCGGAGAGAGCCCCAAATACGATGGCTGCGGTGGCGAGTGCTGCCAGCCACCCAGAAAATTGAGCAGCTTCAGCCGGGAAGAGAGGTAATACCAGGCGAATGAACCCGTAGGCGCCAAGTTTCAGCAGAACACCTGCCAGGATCATCGAGCCACCGGTTGGGGCTTCCGTATGAGCATCAGGAAGCCAGGTGTGAAATGGCCATACCGGCACCTTGATGGCAAAAGCGATCACAAACGCCCAAAAAGCAATCGATTTTACCGTGTGGGAGGGAAGACCAAACATTTCTCCTTGCAACCCCGGCCAGGTTTGCAGAACCTTGATGAAGTCAAACGATCCAACCATGACTCCGATCATCTGCGTTGCCAGCAGCAGACCAAGAGAACCGCCCATGGTAAAAAGAATGAACTTCAAAGAGGCATAATTACGTTTTTCGCCGCCCCATTGATTAATCAGGAAGTACATTGGAACCAGACCGATCTCCCAGAAAAGGAAGAAGAGGATCAGGTCAAGCGCCATGAAAACACCAAGCATGCCTGTTTCCAAAATGAGGAAAAGGATCATGAAGGCTTTGACCTTTTCTTTTATATTGAAAGAAGTCAGGATCGCCAATGGAGTAAGTAAAGTGGTGAGCAGAAGCATCACCAGTGAGACACCATCAATACCCAGGTGATAACTGGATCCGATCGCCGGGAACCAGGCTGCCTGTTCTTCAAAAACGAACTGCCCGGCAGGAGGCTGAGTGTAATTCCCCCACAGTAGCAGGGTGAGCAAAAAAGGAAGGATGCTGATTACCAGGGCAGCGGTGCGGATGGCTTTGATTTTTCGTCCCGGTACCAAAAGCAGCAATAACGCCCCAATGGTGGGAATGAAGAGGATCCAGGAAAGAAGATGGTCAGTCAATAGGTTCATGAATCGTCCGACTCAAACAGAGATCACTACAGAAAGCAGGATTAAAACCGCCACCATTGTACAGGCGATGGCAATTGCCAGATAAAGCTGAATTTTACCGGTTTGCAATTGATGCAGTACCCCGCCTGCGCCCTTAGTGCCTTTGGCAAGACCATCCCCGGCACCGTTGATCACGGGTACATCAAAGTGGTAGCGAAGTTGATTGCCTAAACCCACTGCAAGGGCAGCGATTCCATGAAGAATGCCATCAATAATCTTCAAATCAAGAAATTGGTAAACGACTTTATCAGCGAACCATAACGAGGGATTGATGATAAATTTTTGATAAAACTCATCCACGTAGTACTTGTTCTTCAGCAGAGTGAAGACACCTCCAAGCGAGAGGGCAAGGGGATCTTTTTCCTCTGCGGCAGCAGGTTTACGGTAAACCAGCCAACCAAGTAAAAGCCCGCCCAGCGATACCAGCACGGATACTGCCAGAGGAATGAGGCTGTGGGCTTCCTCAT
This sequence comes from Anaerolineaceae bacterium, assembly GCA_018056725.1. GTDB lineage: Bacteria > Chloroflexota > Anaerolineae > Anaerolineales > Anaerolineaceae > UBA6107. Next base: position 1,925 of record JAGPFF010000070.1, on the reverse strand, counting down.
GCCCCTCAAACGGGAGCATTGTCCCCACAAACTGCTGGAACCAGGCAGAAGACAGCGAACCGAGCCCCGGGAAGGTTTTTGGGATGCCAATCCAACCAATGCCAATAGCAAAGATTGCCAGCACCACCAACGGAACAGTCATCACAGCTTTGGATTCAGATGCGTTTTCAGCTGCCTGCGTGCGTGGTTTGCCAAGGAAGACAAGGGTCAATTGCCTGGCGGTATAGAATGCGGTTAGCAAGGCAGTCACCGCTAATACAATGAATACTCCCATATGACCGGCAGTAAATGTTCCGGATAAAATCTCATCTTTAGACCAGAACCCGGCGGTTATTACTGGAAAACCGGAGAGCGCCAATCCACCGGCAAGGAAAGTCCAAAAAGTGACTGGCATCTTGTGTCGCAATCCACCCATGTTCCGCATATCTTGGGGATCAACGTGTTTGCCAGTATACAGCACGCCATGTTCCATCCCGTGTATAACAGAGCCGGATCCGAGGAAGAGCAGCGCTTTGAAAAAGGCATGAGTCATCAGATGAAAAGCAGCGGCAACGTATGCGCCAACGCCAAGGGCGGCGATCATGTAGCCTAGCTGGGAGATGGTGGAATAAGCAAGGACGCGTTTGATGTCGTTCTGCGCCACAGCGATGGTGGAGGTAAATAGTGCCGTAAAAGAACCTATCACCGCCATGACGGTCATCGGTAAAGTCAATGGTTCACCCGGTGCCCACCCCGCGGAAAGGATCGGGAACACGCGGATGCTTAAGTAAACGCCGGCTGAAACCATCGTGGCAGCATGAATCATGGCAGAAACCGGAGTCGGACCTTCCATCGCATCCGGCAGCCACACATGAAGCGGGAACTGGGCGGATTTGCCCACCGTGCCACAGAAAAGGAGAATTCCGATCAGTTCCGTCCAGCTCCAGCCAAATACTGGTGAGGTTGTGGTGATCAGTCGATTCATTAATTCCGGATTGGAGAAAATCTCATGGAAGTTTAAGGTTCCAGCGGCTGAGTAGAGCGCCACGATTCCCAACAGCATAAAAACATCCCCAATACGGGTAGTAATAAATGCCTTAATCCCTGCGCGGCGCGCTGAATCCTTCCCGTACCAGAAACCAATAAGGAAGTAGGAACAAAACCCCATAATTTCCCAGCCAATATATAACGTCAGCAAATTATCACTGACCACCAGCAGATACATGGCAAAGGCAAAAAGACACAGCAGGGCGAAAAATCGTGAGTACATCGGTTCCACCGAAGGAACTTTGTGAACCTTCCCGTGTACGGTTACTTCCGCTCCTTCAGGGGGCAAACCCGGTCGATCATGCTTCCCGGCGGGCTGACCGAAATTGTGATAACCAATGCTGTAGATGAAGATCATCAAGATCGTCCAGGCAACGAAGAAGAGCATGATCGCCGTAAGTGGGTCCACCAGAACACCAATTTTCAGCCACGTGGACCCCGTTGGCAGCCAGTTAATGGTTGCAGTTAATGGATCTGCGCTCAGTTCTGATGTTGTCACTGCTTTAACGAAGACCACCATACTAGCTATAAAGGATAACCCAGCGCCAATTAACGCCACCGAATGACTGGTCTTTTTAGAGCGATGGCTAAAAAGCGCAATCACTACAAAAGCCAGCAATGGCGGCAGTGGAATCAAAGCAATAAGGGAGTTCAGCGTCAACATGCGGTTATCGAATTACCCTTTCAACGTGTCCAGATCATTGGCGACGATCGTCTGCCGCCGGCGGTAGGCAGAGATGATCAACCCCAAACCGACGGCTGTTTCAGCTGCCGCGGCGATAAAAATCACCAGAGGAAAGACAATGCCATCCAGGCTGCCCGATGAGGCATAAAGGTAACGCCAGAACGCCAGCAGGTTGATATTGGCAGCATTAAGCATCAGTTCCACGCCCATGAGG